>CAXBDS010000205.1:0-9334 GCA_963974355.1 uncultured Opitutaceae bacterium | reverse complement strand
CGACGGGGTGGATTTGCGCGACCTGCGGCTCGACGATCTGCGGCGAAACATCGGCATCGTGTTTCAGGAAAGTTTTCTGTTCTCGCACACCGTCGCGGCCAACATCGCCTTCGGCCATCCGGATGCGACGCGGGATCAGGTCGAACGCGCGGCCCGGATCGCTTCGGCGCACGACTTCATCATGCACTTGCCGCAGGGCTACGACACCGTCCTCGGCGAGAGCGGCAACACGCTTTCGGGCGGGCAGCGTCAACGGCTGGCCATCGCGCGGGCGGTGTTGTTGGAACCGCCGATCTTGCTGCTGGACGATCCGACCGCGGCGATCGACAGCGAGACCGAGCACGAAATTTTTGAAGCGCTGGATCGGGCCATTGCCGGCCGCACGACCTTCATCGTGGCGCATCGCGTGAGCACGCTGCGCCGGGCCGATGTGATTCTCGTGATGGAGCATGGTCGGATCGTGCAGCGTGGCACGCATGCCGAACTGCTCGCGCAACCCGGACCGTATTTGCGGGTGGCGAACCTCCAGCTGCTCGATGCGCGCGAGCTCTCCGAGCTGGGGCTTGATGCCGGGGAGGCCTCGTCATGAAGCGCGCGCCGTCCCCCCAGGCCCCGGAGTCTCGTCTGCGCCAGCAACTGGTCGTCGGCCACGCGCGGGACGAGGAGAACGAGGAGCTGCGTCGACCGCTGCAGTGGCATTTGATTCGGCGATTGTTCGGCTACACCACGCCCGTCGCCGGCAAGCGCAATGCGCTGATCGTTTTCACGCTGGTGCGAGCCCTGCAGTTGCCGGGACTGGCCTGGCTGGTCGGCGAGATCATCGCCGGCCCGATCGCCGGCGGGGAGGTCACGCGGGCGTTTTGGTGGGTGGTCGGTTACCTCGTTCTCGCGGTTTCGACCGATGTGCTGTTCCACTTTCGGCAACGCTATGCGCAGGAGTTGGGCGAGATGGTGGTGACACTCTTGCGCCGAGATATTTTTACCGCGGTCGCGCGGCAGCCCATGGCGTTTTTTCATCGCGCCAAGCTCGGCTCGATCATCGGCCGCATGACCTCCGACGTGCAGGCGTTGCGGGTGGGCATCCAAGACGTGCTCTTCGTGAGCTTGGTGCAGTGCGGGCAGATGCTCGGCGCGGCGGCGGTGATGGCGTTTACGGACTGGGTGATGTTTCTGGTGGTGGTGGCGATGGCGCCGGTGTTGTGGGCCCTGAACCGGCATTTCAGCGGACGTCTCAGCGCGTATTCACGCGCGAGTCAGGCGAGTTTCAGCCGGGTCACCGCGAACCTCGCGGAGTCGGTCAACGGCATCCGCGTGACCCAAGGCTTCGTGCGCGAAGATCTCAATGCGGGTCTCTTTCGCGAACTCATCGCCGACCACGCGCGCTACAACATTTCACTCGCCCGCACCTCGGCGATTCTCATGCCGCTGCTGGAGCTGAACAGCCAGTTCTTCGTGGCCGTGCTGCTCCTGCTCGGCGGCTGGCGCAGTTTCCACGGTTACATGGAGGTGGGCGATCTCATCACCTTCTTTTTTCTGACCAATCTGTTCTTCTCTCCCATCCAAACGTTGGGCCGCATGTTTGAACAGGCGCTCATCGCCATGGCCGGGGCGGAACGCGTTTTTCGCCTGATTGACCGGGTGCCGGAATGGCGGGATGCGGCGGACGCGGAGGCCCTGCCGGATCCGCGCGGGACGAAGGAAACCGCCCGCGGGGCCACGCCCGGTGGTCCGCTGGGCGTCGCGGTGGAGTTTCGCAACGTCAGCTTTGGCTACGATGTGGCGAAGCCGGTTTTGCATGATGTGAGTTTTGCGGTGGCGCCCGGGCAGAGCATCGCGCTGGTCGGGCACACCGGCAGTGGCAAGAGCTCGATCATCAATCTGGTGGGGAAGTTCTACCTGCCCGACGCGGGCCGGATTCTGATTGATGGTCGCGAGATCCGTGCCGTCACCAGTGAGTCACTACATCGCCAGATGGGCATGGTGACCCAGCAGAATTTCCTCTTCAGCGGCACGGTGCGCGACAACATCCGTCATGGTCGCCCCGAGGCGAGCGATGCGGAGGTGCGGGCCGCCACGGATGCGCTGGGGTGCGTCGATCTGATCGAGGCCTTGCCCCAGGGCTTCGACACCGAGGTGGGCGAGCGGGGCGCGGGGTTGTCCCTGGGGCAGCGGCAACTGGTTTGTTTTGCCCGCGCGATGCTGGCGGATCCTCGCCTGGTGATTCTCGATGAGGCGACGAGCGCGATCGACGCGATCACCGAAGAGCGCCTGCAGGCGGCGTTGCGCACGCTCCTCGCGGGACGCACCAGCTTTGTCGTGGCGCATCGGCTGAGCACGATCCGCGACGCCGATCTGGTGCTCGTGCTTGATCGGGGGCGGGTGATCGAGCGCGGCAACCACGCCGAGCTCATGTCATGCCGTGGGCACTACGCGGCGCTTTACGCACAGTTCGTGCAGGTCGATGACCGGGGCTGAGCGGCATGGGTGACGCGGACGGCGCAAGCCCAAATTTACCTCTGTAAGTCACGTGTTTTACCTCTGAGAATCCTGTTGCTTTCGATCTGCGCGGGCATACACCCAAATCCCGTATGGCTAAACGCAAACCCAACGCAGCATTCATGAAACCGGTTACGCCTGACGCAGCCCTCGCGGCTATCGTTGGAGCCAAACCGCTCCCCCGCACCGAGCTCACCAAGAAGCTCTGGGTGTATATCAAGAAGAACAACCTGCAGGACCCGAAGATGAAGACCAAGATCATTGCCGATGAAAACCTGAAGAAGGTATTCGACGGCAAGAAGTCGGTCTCGATGTTCGAGATGACCAAGCTGGTCTCGGGTCACGTGACCAAGTAAGTCTTTCCCTTACGTTTTTCTCTCAAGCCGCTCCGGTTTTCCGGGGCGGCTTTTTTATGGGCGACAGGCGCGGGAGCGATGCGTTTTGACTGGGGGATTTTCCTCAGGTATGGTCCGTTGCATAACTTCCGAAGTCGCGTTTTATAAGGAGGTTCCTGTATGCCTTACCCTGCCAAGAAAACGACTTTGCTTCTATGGGTGGGGCTGCTTTCGGCCGGGGCGGTGACCTATGGTTTCTGGCGATTTGAAGCGGAGCGAAGCGCGCGGAGTGAGCGTTTGCAGATCGTCGCGCGCAGCGGCGCGGCGGGGTTGCCGCGCGAGGCGCTGGCCAGTTTGACCGGGACGCCAGGGGATGAAACCCGCGCCGCCTACGAGTCCACCAAGGCGCATTTGCAAGCGTTGTGCCGCGCCTATCCGGACCTTCGCTTCGCCTACATCTTCCGTTTTCAGCCGGAGCAACATCGGGTGATCTTCCTCGCGGACTCGGAGCCGGAGGAGTCGCCCGATCTGTCGCGGCCGGGCGATGTGTATCCGGAGGCGCCCCAGTCGCCGGGGTTGCAACACACGCTGGCGACCGGGGAATCCGCTTTTGAAGGTCCTTGGCGGGATGAATTTGGCGTGTGGGTCACGGCTTATGCGGCCGTTGGCGGCACGGGATCGGGGGATGTTTTGGGCCTCGATATCGCAGCGTTCGACTGGGGGCTGACGCTCGTGCGGGCCGCCTTGGAGGGGGCGGCCGGCGTGTGGGTGCTGGGCGGGCTGCCGTTGGTTTGGTGGTGGTGGCGGCACCGACGGGCTCAGCTGGCCGATGAATATGAGGTGATCCTCCATGCCTTGGAACAGAGCGAGAGCGCGATCATGATCGTGGGCCTCGATCGTCGCATCGCATACGCGAATTCCGGCTTGTGTCGGCAACTTGGATACAGCGCCGTCGAGCTGAAGGGGCGTGACTGGCGCGACTTCAAAACCGGCGAAACATCGGAAGAGATGCTGACCGATATGGTGCGGAAGGTGCGCGCCGGTCTGACGTGGGAGGGTAACTGGACGAATCGGCGGCGCGATGGATCGAGCTATCCGGTGCGCGGGCACATCACGCCGGTGCGGCGGGAAAACGGGAAGCTGCGCGGCTTCGTTGCCATCTTCGACGACATGACCCTCATCCTGCAACGGGAGCAGGAGTTGCGCGCGGCCCGTGACCGTGCCCAGGCGGGCGAGCGGGCGAAGGGGCAGTTTCTTGCCACGATGAGTCATGAGGTGCGCACGCCCTTGAACGGCATCGTCGGCTACCTGCAGCTCCTGAACGAGACGCCGCTTTCAGCCGAGCAGCGCAACTACCTCGGCACCATCCGGACGAGCGCGGAATCGCTCGTGCAGCTGGCGTCGCAGATTCTGGATTATTCCCGCATGGAGGAGGGGCGCCTTTCGGTGGCGTCGCATGCCTGCGATCCGCAGGAAATTCTTGAGGAGTCGTTGGAATTGTTTGCGGCGCGCGCGGCGGAGAAGTCGTTGTGGTTGCTGCATCGCGTGGGACCGGATGTGCCGCGGCAGGTGATGACCGACTCGGGGCGGCTGCGCCAGATTCTGCTCAACCTGATCGGCAACGCGGTCAAGTTCACGGCGGAGGGCGATGTGTCGGTCACCTTGACGGCCGAAACCGAAGGTGCGGAAGTGACGCTGCGATTTGTCGTGACCGACTCCGGACCGGGGATTGCGGCCGAGGATTTGGGCAAGCTGTTCAAACCGTTTGTGCAACTTGAGGCCGGGGCGAAGCGTCGACACGGCGGGGCGGGGCTGGGGCTGGGGATCTGCCGGGAGTTGTCCCGGGCGCTCGGCGGCGATGTCGAGGTGACGAGCGGGAAGGAGGGCGGGGCTTCGTTTACGGCGACGATTCGCGCGGCGGTGTTGGAGGGACCGCGCCGGCAGAGTCTGGCGGGCCGGCGTATCGCAATGGTGGTTACGCCCGCCGCGTTGCGGCGCAGCCTGCGGGATCTGATCGTTTCGTGGGAGGCCGCGCCGGTGGTCACGACCTTGGCGGCATTGCCCGAGGCGGCGGCGGATCTTTCGCTCATCTGGCTCGGCCCCGCGGAAGCGGCGGCCATGCAGACGGCGACGCTGCCGGAGATGCGATGGACGCGGGACCGGGCGTTCGGCTTGGTGGCGGTGGACCTTCCGGGGGAGGCGCGCCGGTTGTTGGCGCCGCGGTTTCGCGCGTTGTTAAACCTGCCGTTGCGGCATAAGGAGCTGTTCGACCTTTTCGACTTTACGCTGAATCAAGCGGTCGCGGAAGCCGTGCCGGCGGACGGTGGTTTGCTGCGCTTTGGCCTGCGGGTGCTCATTGTGGAGGACAATTTGGTGAACCGCGTCCTGATCCAACGATTGGTGGAGCGCGCGGGCTGCAAGTGGGTCGGCGCGGCGAATGGCGAGGAAGCCCTCGAGGTGTTGCGGACCGACGGGAATTTCGACGCCGTCCTGATGGACCTGCACATGCCGGTGATGGATGGCATCGACGCGGTGAAAGGGATTCGAGCAGGCGAGGCGGGCGAAGCGGTGCGCGACATTTGGGTCGCGGCCGTGACCGCCGATATTGAACCGGCCCAGCGGCGGCGGATGGAGGAGGCGGGAGCCAACGATTTTGTGGCCAAGCCGGTCGGGCGGCGGGAAGTGGACGCCCTTTTGTTCCGTTTTCTGGAAGCGCGGCGCAATGTGGTGCCCGGGGCCGAGGGCAACGTGAATGCGGAAACCTGAGTCGGCGGGGAAGGACCGGGCCGGGGCGGTTCCGTGTCAGGCTGATTCCAGCGCGGCCTGAATGCGTTTTGTGGCGTGGCGCAGGATGTCGAGGCGGGCGTAGCGCTTGTTGTTGGCGGGGACCAGATGCCACGGTGCAAACGCGTTGTCGGGGAGCAACAGCATATCGCCGACGGCGGTTTCGTAGGCGGCCCACTGGGCGCGATTGCGCCAGTCTTCGTCGTTGATTTTGTGCTGCTTGTAGGGGGTTTCCTCGCGGGCGCGGAAACGCTTCAACTGTTCCTCGGGACTGACGTGCATCCAGATTTTGATGACGATCGTGCCGTGCTCGACGAGCTGCTCCTCGAAGTCGTTCATCTCGCGGTAGGCGCGCTTCCATTCGTCGGGGCGGCAAAAGCCCTCGATGCGCTCCACGAGCACGCGCCCATACCAGGAGCGGTCGAAAATGGTGACGAGGCCATCGCGCGGAATGTGGCGCCAGAACCGCCACAGGTAGTGGTGGGCTTTTTCTTCGTCGGTCGGTTTGGCGATGGGCACGACGCGGTAGTCGCGGGCATCGATGGCGCTCACCAGACGGCGGATGGCCCCGCCCTTGCCGGCGGCGTCCCAGCCCTCGAAGACGAAGACGACCGAGCGTTTGGCGGCGGTGGCGGCAGTCACGGCGCGGTGGAGACGCCCGAGCCATTTCTCGCGCTTCTGTTCGTAGTTTTTTTCCGAGAGTTTGTGTTCGAGCGGGAGCTGGCGGAGTCGCTCGCGGCCTTCGGGGCGCAGGGCGATGATGCGCTTGGGTTTGCTGAGGGGCGGGTGTTTTTGGCGCCGCGTCTCGGCGAGATAGGCTTGGAAACTGGTCAGCAATGTTTCCCCGAGGCCGAGGTTGCGGCGGCGAGGGTCGGCCGCCGACACGTGGACCCAGCGCGCTCCGGGTCGATCGGTTTCGCCGATGATGTGCGCGGCGGTGCGGGCGAGGCGGTCGTGGATCCGGATGGCGCGTTGCAACACGGAGGTGGCGCGCCAGGTGGTGTCGGGGTTCGCGGCGTAGTCTTTGTAGCGCTGGCGTTGTTCCGATTTGGTGAGGTCGAACCAGACCTTCACGATCAACGTGCCGTTGTCGCTGAGCAGTTTTTCAAAATGGCGAATGCGGCGCAGTTCGTGATCGAGCTCGACGAGGGCTTTTTTGCCGCGGAGCTCTTCGCGCAAGGTTTCGGTATACCACGAACCGGGATAGATCCCGAGCCGGCCGGCGGAGGGCAGGCTGCGCCAGAAACGCCACATGAGCGGGCGTTCGAGTTCCTCGTCGCTGGCGTCGCGAAACGAGAAGGTTTCGATGCCGCGCGGGTCGAGCCAGCTGCTGAGCGTATTGATGGCGTCGCCGCGGCCGGCGCCGTCCACGCCGGCGACGATGACGAGCACCTTGAGGGGGGATTCCTTGAGCTGCACCTGCATCTGGACGAGGTCCTGCCGCAGTTGTGCGACGCGGGCGTCGTAGTCTTTTTTGGACAGCTTGGAGGTGTCCTGCTCGCCGGTCGCCTTCACCATGCCGTTAAGCTGGGGCGGTGGGCGGGGCGGTGTCGAGTCGGCGTTGGTAAAAGCGGGGTGTCGGCGGTCGATTTGCCCGCATGGGGTCTGGCATTCGGGAGCGGAAGGGCTATGGTGTGCCTATCCTTGACGAGCCGGCGTCGGCCGGTTCGCCCGCTATAACCCCTGAAAAGAAAGCGACGCGCATGGATCCTGTGAACCTTCTTACCCGGTATTTGCTCACCTCAGTGGGGGCTGGTTTGACCGGCGGGCTGATCATGTCGGCGGTGATGGCGGTCATTGATCGAAGTGATGTGCCGGGCCGCAACATGGTGGTGGCGTTGGGCAGCTTGCTGACCCGCTCCAAGGAAAACGCCCGTTTGGTGGGGCTCATCCTGCACGCGGCCGCGGCGGTGATTTATGGGTTGGTCTACACGTGGCTGTTGATCGTGCTGGATTTGCAGGGTTGGCCGACGGCGTTTTTCGGCGGCCTCGGTCTCGGCATCTTCCACGGGATCGTGGTGAGTTTGTCGCTGGTCTGGGTCGTGGCGGATCAACACCCGTTGCCCGAGTTTCGCGAGACCGGGCCGTTGGTGTTTATCGAACACTTCGCGGGGCATGCCGCGTTTGGCGTGACGGTGGGACTGGTGCTGGCGGTGTTCCCGGTCGTTTAGCCGCCGTTTTTGGGCGCGAGATTTTTTAGCCACCAACCGCCGTTGTTAAGATAGAGTTCGGTGCCTTCTGCGCCGAGGGCGGCTTCGACGGTGCGCGAGGTTTCTTGATAGAGTCGACCGAGCTCGGTATTCCGCTGGTCGGCCGATAGCGTCTTGTCGCGTCGCACCGTGTTGATGGCGGCTTCGGTGGTGGCCTTGAGTTCGAAGACCTGGCGGGCGGTGGTCTCGGGCAGCGCGAGGCGGTCGGTGATGCGCTTGGCCATGCGATAGTCGTTGTTCTGCTGCAACTGGTAGGCGGCATAGGCGTCTTCACCGAGCACGGTGCGATAACTTTCGCGCAGGGCTTTCTCCGCGGCTTGGCGCTCGTTCATTTGTTCCCGCGCGATCGAACCGCCGTTGGGACGATCGCCGTAGGTTTCGTCGAAGGGTTTGCGCAGGTCGAAGAGCGTCTGATATTGGGCTTCGGTCAGGGTGAGGTTTTGAAATTCATTGCGGAGGGCATTGGCGGTGCTGGATGAGCGGAGTTGCCACTGGCGCAGCTCCTCGGGACTGAGCAAAGCGGCGATATCCGCCTCCTGCTCGTTTTTGAGGAAGTCGAGGGTGGCGCGGTCGGAAGCGAGAAAGAGACCTTGGGACTCTCGGTGGATACCGCTCATCAGGTCTTGGTAGTCACGTTGGATTTTTTGCAGAGCGGTGATCTTTTCGGCCGGCAACGGGCCATATTGGCGTTCGTAGAAGGCATTGTTCTGACTCTGAATCTGGTGGGGATTGGGCCCCACGAGGGCGGTCAATTCCTCGTTGATACCGGCGTAGATTCGGTTGCGTGTCTCTTGGCGTTCACGTCGTTCAGGGCTATTGCCCGGGTTGTGATTTTGCGGTTCCCAATAGGGCGGCAGTTTGACCGGCGGTTCTTGAAGCGCCTCCAACTCGGTGCGATGGCGGGTGTAAATTTCGTGGGAGGCGAGTGATCGCACGATTTCGTCGGGGAAGCCGGCGGCGCGAAGGTTGGCGACATAGTCGGTCAGGTCGCCGGGGTTAAGGGCCGCCCAGATTTCGGCGACCGGGATGGGACCGCGCAGCGAAGACGGGTGGGCGGGGTGGGGCGAAGAGGGCGGGGGACTGGCGGAAGCGCCCGAAGGGATCGCCTGCGCATCGGCTGGCGCGAGATGGGGGCGGAGGACGAGCAAGGCGGCGTTGGCCACCAGCGAAAGGGCGAGCAGGAGGGGAAGTGTTTTCACGAGCAGGGGAGGAACGGAAATCGAATGATCTCTCTCTCTGAGTTAAGAACGCGTGATTCCGAGCGATCTTTCAAAGAATTGACGGGAAATTCGTGGGGCGTCGATCGGGCGGGGCGTGATCGCGCTATCGGCTTGGCGGCGGGGGGCGTGGCGCTAGCGTCCGTGGGCTTGTCCTCCTCGCCTGCCACCTCTGATTGTCGGGCCGCTCGCCGGGCGGTGTTTTGGTTGATCGTGGCCACGGCCTGCTGGGGCGTGAGCTTTCCGCTGATCAAGGCGCAGGGGATGTTGTCGGCGCGGCTGTTGCCGGGCG
>CAXBDS010000204.1:0-9338 GCA_963974355.1 uncultured Opitutaceae bacterium | reverse complement strand
GCCTACCGCCCAACCGCTCAGGCGACTACGACGTGCCAAAGCGGACGCTTACGAAATAGGAAGGGGTTTACGGTGTTTCCCCGTGGTTTCCGGATCGAAATTCACTACTATCGTTTCCGCCCGGGGCCGGCTTGAGAGGCGGTTCCTTGCGCGGAAAAGAGGGGGCGCTTTCGTGATCGGTGGTCTGGTTTATTCAGCCTTGGGATCGAAATGCCGGGCTCAAGGACGAGGCCCCTGGGTTCCTCCGCTCGGCCCTCATGCTTCGTCCGCCCGATCCGCCGACGTGCGGCGGCAGACCAACAGCACTTCGTGCACGTCGCGCGTTTCCATCAGGCCGGGCACTAAGCGCAGTTTCTTTTGGAACAGCATGCCCAGCGGCAGGAACAGCCGATTATACCACCGCATCGCGCGGCCCCGGTGACGGGTGAGCATGCGCACGCCGTAGTCGAGCAGTCTCGGGTTGTTGGGCTGCATGCCGAAGACCGCGCTTTGCTCGATGGTGAAGCCTTGTTCGGCGAGCAGCGTGTGCAACACCCGCGGATCGTAGCGACGGGCGTGACCGACGCAGGTGTCGAAGCTCGTCCAATGCTCCGCGTGCAACGGGATCGAGCAGAGCAACATGCCGCTTGGCTTTAACACGCGTGCGAGTTCGCCAAACACGCGCCGGTCATCATCAACGTGCTCGATGACATCAAACGCCGCCACCAAGTCGAATCGCCCGTCGGAAAACGGTAGCGCCGTGATGTCGCCCACCTGCGCGCAGCTTCCGCGGGCGTTGAGCTGCGCCACGGCGGGCGCGCTCAGATCGATCACGTGGGTGCCGGCCACCGGCAAGCGCGGACGCAGCCCGGGCCCGAGTTCCAGGCGCTCGGGCGCCGTGGGCAACAGACCGGCGATCAGCGACCACGTGTTGAAGCGCTCGGGTCGCTCCAAGGAGGTGTCCGTCCAGAGCGCGTCGTAGAAGTCGCGGTTGATCTCCTTGAGATCACGCGAAGCGGCGGCATGGGGCGCGGGCGCAGTCATGCGCGGCATGCTGCGAGCCCACGGCTCCAAGCCAAACCCGATTTTCGGGCCGGCCCCGGTGCATTACGCTGCCGGCGTGATCGTGTAGAGCCACCAGCGTTGCAGGCGTTTGCCGCGCGCTTGGCGCTCAAAATAAAGCTGGGCGGAAAGCCCGGTCGTCGTGGTGACCTCGAACCAATGTTTCTTGGCGTAGGTTTCACCGCTGCCATGCGTGCAGGGGCCGGACTCCCGCCAGGCGCGCTTCACTTCGGTGACCTCCAGACGCTCGTCGCGCCATTGAAACTGCCGCGGCAAATCCGGCGCCCCGCCCACCGCCGCGCGCGTATCCATCGACGCCGTTACCGGCCGAATCGGCTCGCTGATAAAGTGCTTGGTCGGCGTTTCCGGCACGGTTCCACGATCGAGAATCCGGCGCCTGTGGCGAATCGAATCGCGTGCGCTGCGTCGCCGGGGCGCACCGCATCCGTGATCAACCGGACCCCTCCGTCTCCGGTTCATGCCCCACCGCCCCACCTTGCCGGTCGCCGTCGCGTCCGGGTGGTCAGCCGAAGGGCGTGGGACGCCGGCGCTGCCGCTTTCCGGCGAGGCGACCGAGGGCACAGAGACCGAGCAGCAGCGCCGAGGTCGACGGTTCGGGCACGGCGGAGATTTTTTCCACGCTGGTGAAGCTGAAGCGCATAAAATAAGGCCCGGTGCCGTTTTCCCAGTAGGTGAACACACCCGACGACGAGGGCGAGGTCGACCAACCGGCCAGCGTGACGTCGGAAGGCAGGGCGAGGCCCGTGATCATGTTGATATCATCGGAGTAAAGACCGAGTTGAACGTTGAAGGCGCTCTTCCCATTGGCGGTGGGATTGGAGAGGCCGCTCCCGACTTCGACGTTAAACCGGGAATAACTCGGGTTGTCGTCGATCTGGATGGTCGGCCCAAGGATCGAGGTCGACCACGACCCTCCGGTCGCCTCGACGGAGAACACCGCGCTGATCGCCGTGAAGCTCCGACTATCGTCGCCCGCATAAGTGCCGATCGTCGCGGTGTCATAGCTCAAGGTGTAGGTGAACGGATCGCCGACCGAGAAGTAGGGTTTGAGCGAGGCGTCGACGGCGTTGGTGGTGCCGGTGAAGCGAAGGCTGACGACCTCGGCGGTCGCCGAGGTGGCGGCGAGGGTGACGCCCCAGAAAGCCGCTGCAATACCGCGAAGGAGAGAGGTCATCATGACGCGCCCAATCTACCCGAGATCAACCGACGGGAGTATCCGCATAGGTGCGTAGCGCCGGGGAGCGCGGAAAGTGGGATGAGGAACCCGGTATGTTACCCGGCGCGTTGTTGAGAGATACGGCGGCGGATAGAGGTCGGCGTCATGTGGCCATCAAGCACAGCCGGCACGACGGTGCGCTGGCCCTCTTGGATAAAATAGACGATAAAGTAGGTCTGCTTGATGATGGTGCGCTAAACGCGCCCGATTTTTCGGGGAAACAGATTGGGATTCCAAGCGATCCAACCGACGGTCTCGTCGTAACGAGCCAATACATATTCACGACCGTCGCTGCGCCACGTCAGGTAGTGATCTATCGCGCTTTCGAGATCTTGGAAGACCTCGGGTAGCGCGACCACCGGCTTACTGTTCGTCGGACGCGTAGCTTGCGCATCATTTCATCGTGAGAGACCGGTTTTGATTGGCCGGATTGATAGGCGGCGAGCCGGGCCGACCCGGTCTTTCGGTGCGCCGAGGGGACCGGGGCGATTTGCCCGGCGGCGACCGATAACCAGAGTCGCTCGGCAATCGCCATGCGGCGCTTCTTTGGCAGCTTGAGCAGCGGGTCGATGGACGGCGTTGGCACGGTGACGAACATAAGGGATGGCGTCTCGCGCGAGTAAGTATCAGTTTGCTTGGCGGTTAGGCGCTTGCTCTCGATTGGGTATCTCGCTTAATCGCCCAACCTTCCCGGTAATTTCGCGAATTCTAGGAAGCGGAGAAAAAGAAAACGAAACAAAATTCCCCGTTTGAGCTTTGCTTTTCTCAATTATGGCCGTTTGTTTCGTTTTAACAGAACTTGTCGCGCGACTCCGAAAGGAAGCGGACCAGTGCAAGTCATTTAGGACCGGCCATGGCAGAGAAATTTGCTAAGCCGGTCCTCTCATTTTCCGAGCATATTGAATTGCTCAAAGCGCGTGGTCTTAAATTCGAAGATGAAACTCGCGCGAAGTTAGCTCTTCGACAACACGGCTATTTCCGCCTCTCGGGCTATTGGTTGGTCATGCTCGAAAAGGACCCAGAACTTCGTAGGCAACATCGATTCAAGCAGGGAAGTTCGTTTGGTCGGGCATTTAGGCTCTACGAATTTGATCGTCGTTTGAGAATACTTTCGTTCGAGGCGCTCGAGAAGATCGAAATCGGTGTCCGAACCTGCATCTCGAACACATTGGCCATATCGACGCGCAACCCCCACTGGTTTCTCGATTCTTCGAACTTCAATCCCCGTTTCGATCATACAGGTTTTCTGAAAGAGCTCGAAGCCGAAGCAGGCAATACGGCTGCCTATTGCGGGAAAAAAGGGAGGCTGATTCGCCACGGCGCACGCAAGAGGGCAATCTTCATCGATTCTTATCATCAGAACTACAATGAACCGTCTTTACCTCCGACTTGGATGCTTTCAGAGGTGCTGACACTGGGGCGTTGGTCGAAGATCTATCAGGGCTTAGTTACTGCAAACCAAAAGCTTATTTCAACCCACATGGGGCCAAAGTGGGATGTCCTTTCCAATTGGCTTGAAGCAGTTACTATTCTGCGAAACGCGTGTGCTCATCATTCGAGAATCTGGAATCGACCGTTTTCACCGGTGTCGCTTCAAGCCACGGTCGGTGAGGGGGTCGTTGATCCTTCTCGTTTTGGGGGGCAGGCCACAGTCGTCCTAGCGCTGTTGCGTCGTTTCACCGAGAGGAGTCACTGGATACATCGCGTCAGGAAACTGATGGAATCGTATCCGGAAGCGGACCCACAAGCGATGGGGTTTATGCCGGGGTGGCAAAATCACGAATTTTGGAAATTTGAATCCGAGGAATAGCTCCGTTGTCCGGAGCAGAATATCAGGGGCGACCGAGTCGGAATCTTTAAGGGGACTCCGATTAATCCTGCCCGAGGTTCAGGCCTGAAGAAAAGCCGGTAAAAGTGGAGGGGAACATGATGGATTTGCTGTAAAGCCGCGGGGTTTTGGTGGTGAAGCGGTAATTTGGCGGGGTTTTGGGCGGCTTTTAAGCGGCTGCGGCAGCCAGATCGCGAAGTTGGCCGAACCGGATGACGTTGTGCAGGAGATTGGTTAAAGCGACGGTGGCGGCGATACGGGGCATGCCGATATAGCGCAAATGAAGACCGCCGAGAGATGTTTTAATGAGGGCAAAGACATGTTCGACGCGGGAGCGGATGCGTGACTTGCGGCGGTTGGAGCGCCGTTGTGCGCGGAGGCGAAAAAAGGGTCGAGGGGGAAAAAGGGTCAGGCCTTGGGGTTTGGGGTTGCGTGAGTGGATGGGGTCGAGCCGCGAGACACTCGTTTGACCATACGCCTTTTCATCGAGCTTGAGCTCATGCAAGCGATCCCGGCCTCACGCCGAGCTCGGTCGCCTGCGGTATTCGCTGGGGGCGTTGTTTGGGGATGGGCTTTTCGGGAACTCGGGGGTTTGAGCTCCGCGCTCGCGGTGCAAGGGGTGGTCGGAAGGCGGCCAAGTCGTTGGGGGCAGGCGTCGCGGCTCGCTTTGGCCTTCGTCTTCCCTTTTCGCGGGGTGGGAGTGGGTGGTGGGCAACCCCATCCGGCTCCTATGACATCCTGATCCTTGGTGCTCACCACGATTCCCGCCAGACGCCTTCGCGCAGCATCATCGTGGGCCGTGCGGGCAGCCCGTAGTCGTTGCGATGCAGTTGATCGACGACCAGATCGACGGCCTTTGCGGCGAGGTCGTCATTGACCGGATCGACGCCGGGCAGCACCCCGTGCGGATACCAATCGAGCGTAACGATGCGGCGCGCCGTCGGCACCTTCGCTTGCAGAACCGCGACGGCCAACGCGTCGAGTTGCCAGCCCACAATCAACACATCCGGCGCGAGGTCGGCAGCCCATGGCTCCAGTTCGCCAAAACTCGCCGGCAGGCTGAATCGCACCAACGCGGGCGCCTCCTCCGGGGACGGATGGTTGGCCAAAAACGCCGCGTGTTGGGCGCGATGAATGCGGTCCTGCACGGTGCGGCTCAAAATCGCCGCAGGACGACGCCATCCCTCATCGGCGAGTCGCCGCAAGACGGAGCAGACGCTGAGGAAATGATGGTGCGCGGCGCGATGAATCGGAGGCGAGAATTCCGTGTGCCCCACGATCGCCGTCGCCAGAGAGGACCAGTCCCACTCCAGCCGCACAGGTTCGTTGCTTGCCGCGGTGCAAAGCACGCAACCCGCGATGCCGCGTGCGTGCAAAATCTGGTTCAACCGCCCGGCCTGCATGTCGCCGTCATCGAGCCAAAACTCCTCGACCGCGCAGCCCAACTCCTCCGCCCGGCGATGCGCGCCGCGGCGCACGGCCTCGGAAAAATGCAGGACGTGCGGCGCGAGTCGGTCTTTTTGCCGCGGTGTTCTTAACCAGGCGAAGGCCAACGGCTCGCGGCGGCGCAGCGCTTTCCGCTGCCGAATCGCCGTCATCAGGGATTTGATCCGCAGGTCCGGCTTGTAACCGAGCTCGTCTGCCAACTGCTGCACCCGCGCCGCGGTCGCCGCGGGAATTTTGGGGTTTCCGCGCAAGGCATAGGAGACGGCCGACCGACTTAGGCCCGCCGCTTGGGCGACGTCGGTGAGGCTTACGTTACGGGGGTGTTCCGGTTCGGTTACCGACATGTTACAGTTTGATAAACAGTGGGTTAGTGAACGCATACACTAAGGCGCGGGTTCTTTCGGGAGCAATCATGGATCTAGTTGGCGAGCGGTATCGGACAACTCCGGCCGCGGGCTCAATCGCCCGGCCACCACCTGGTTCACCGCCTCGCAGCATTCACTTTCCCTCCATGAAGACACCTTACGCTCATCTCCCGATCCTCCGGTCCGGCCGCACGATCCCGGGCCTTTTCGCCTTCTGCTTGTTGCTCGGCGAAGGGGCCGCGCAAAACACGACCTCCGATCTGCTCCCACCCGCGGCCGCCAACGACGTCTTGCAGCTGGACGCGATGGCGGTCACCGGCACCACGCTGCGCAGTCAGGAGGAGATCGAGAACCGCCGCGAATCGCTGCAGATCGCCGACAGCCTGACCATGGACGAGCTAGGCCATCTGGGTGACGAAAACCTCGCCGACGCCCTCGTGCGCCTGCCGGGCGTGAGCACGATGCAGACGCTCTACGGCGAGCAGGAGGCGTCGTATGTTTCCATCCGCGGCATTTCGCCCGATTTGAATTTTGTTTCGTTCGACGGCATCACGATGTTCTCCACCGCCAACGACGGCGACGGCCTGCGTCGCGTGGATCTGAACCTGATTCCCACCCAGATCTCGCGCACTACGCGCGTCTTCAAAAGCTTCACCGCCGATCTCGACGCCGGTGCCATCGGCGGCGTCACGAACATCGAGCCCTACAGCGGTCTCATGGACCGGAAGACGGCGAACCTTTCGTTCCAGCTTCGCCAGGAAACCGGCGAGGCCAAGTATGTGCCCGCCGACAACAGCCTCGGCGACTTCAAGGACCGCCCCCTCGGCGGCGCGGCGAAGGGTCTTTATGTGAACCGCTTCGGGCGTGACGGTCGCTTCGGCGTCGTGGTGAGCGGGGTGTATCGTGATCGCAACTACACCTACACCAAGACCAATCCCAACGGCCGCGTATTCTACACCGCCACCGGCGCGACCGCGAGTTCCGACCTGTCGAACTGGGACGGACTCCACCCGTTCCCGACCCTTTATCGCCCGATGGATTATACAAAACACTCCGAGAGCTACGGCGGCTCGGCCCAGTTCGAATACAAGCTATCCGACGCCTGGCACGTGTCACTCCTTGGCTTCGGCTACCGGCAGAACGAGGACCAGAATCTCAATCAGTTCTTCATCGAGCAGTTCAGCGGATTGGAACGGCTGAGTCCGGAAATCGGCCGCTTCAAGATCGGTCGCAATCGCTCGTCCTTCAGCTACGACCGTTTCGAGCAGGAGACCCGCGGCATCATCTTGAAGGCGATCGGCAGGTTCGCCGACGACTCCTCCCTCGAGATCCGCGCCGGACGCTATCTCAACGAGTTCTACGATCAGGATCTCACCGCCACCTACGCGTTCAATCCGTCCGCGTCGTATGCGACCTTCGACATGAGCAACCAGAAGGACCAGGTCACCGTCGAGAACTACGAGCCCATGGTGAATCCCGCGAACTTCCGCCTGAATGCCGCGGCCGACAACCTCGTCGACTCCGAGGTCGACTCGAAGGAAGCGCGCATCGACTACAAGAAGAACTACACCGCCCGCAGCGTCGGGTGGGGCTTCGCCGCCGGCCTCGACTATCGCCAGACGAAGGCCGAGCGCGACGGCACCACGGTCACTTACACCAACAACAGCAGCCCCATGGGCGACGTCGGCTTCGTGCCCGATTTCATCTCGCGCGACTACGCCTACCCGGTCCTGTGGGTCGACTACGCCACGTTCGCGCAGAACGTGAAGCCGAACCTCGCCATCAACAAAAACAATTCGAACAACAACTCCTGGCTCTCCGACTACTTTTACGAGGAGCGCCTGCTGGCCGCCTACACGTCGCTGCAATACGGCCTGCCGTATTCAAAAACCAAATTCATCGCCGGCGCGCGCTACGATCGGCTCGAATTTGACGCGCTCTCGCCGCTCGATACGACCGGCCTGCTCGACGGGACCTTTACCCCGTATGAAGGCAGCTGGGAAAACGTGCTGCCCTCGGCCAGCGTGATCCACTACTTCACCGCCGACCTTCGCCTGAAGGCGGCCTTCAGCCAGTCGCTCGGCCGCCCGCAATTCGACGACATCGCGCAGGCCGAACGCCGCGACACCGAGGACCTCACCATCACGCGCGGCAATCCCAACCTGCAGCCGCGTCACGCCGACAACTACGACCTCACGCTCGAATACTTCTTCGGCCGCGAGGGCATCGTGGCCGTGAGCGGCTTCTACAAAAACATCACGGACGACATCTACACCATGACCGCCACGGAGGACGTGGACGGCGACGGCGTGCTCTGGACGACGAGGTCCCCGCAAAATGCGTCCACCTCCAAAATGCGCGGCCTCGAGTTTGTCGTGACGCACAACGCGATCCCGGGCCTGCCGGGTTTCCTCGAAAAGCAGGTCGGCGTTTCGCTCAACTACACCAAGCTGTGGGGGGAGATGGACTACCTCTCCGGCAACGATTTCGTGCACCTGGACTCGCTCCAATACCAGCCCGACTGGATGGCCAACGCGACGGTGTTCTATAAGTTCCCCAATCGAAAAGGCGAATTCCGCATCGCCTACAACCTAAGCGGCGAGCGGCCGATCTCCCTCGGAGCCTCGGCGATGACGACCTATTGGCTGCGCGAGCAACAGCAACTCGATCTCGGCTTCCGCTATTCGATCTCCCGCAAGCTGATCGTGCGCTTCCACGTCAACAATCTCACCGAAGAGCCCGTCAGCCAAGGCTACCAGCAACCCTATGCCATGGATCGCTACGAGCTATCGCGCAACCGGAGCTTCGTGCTCGATTTCACCTACAAGCTCTGACGTCCGCGTCCCGCCCATCATCAAAAAACCTTCCGAACCATCGCATTCTGTATGAAACAATTGAATACTAGTTGGCCGCTTCTCGCCCTGGGCGCGCTCGCCTTCACCGCCCGCTTGATCGCGGCGGAGCCGGCGGACCACCGGTTCACCGTGGCGATGATTCCCGACACGCAAAACTACGTCGACTACCGCCACCAACGGACCGCCGGTTTTCCGTTCGACGCCGTGGAGCAGTATTACGCGCAACTGCAATGGATCGCGGACCACGCGCGCAGCAACGGCGGCGACATCGTTTTCGCCACGCACGTGGGCGATCTGTGGCAGCACTATTCCGAGTGGATGGACCCGGGGCACGAGGCGCGCGGCTTCAAATGGATGCCCAACCACTACGGCTCGGAGGTCGCGGTCTCGCCCAAGGTGCAGACGCGTGGCTTCGAGATTCCGGCGGCGGTGCTCGGTTTCCGCATCCTCAAGGGCCGGTTGCCGTTTTCGGTCGTGCCGGGTAATCACGATTACGACGCCCTATGGACCGATCCGGCCCACCCGCCGCTCAAAGATGCGAAGACCGGAAAAACCAAGGACGGCGT
>CAXBDS010000203.1:0-9356 GCA_963974355.1 uncultured Opitutaceae bacterium | reverse complement strand
GACGCCCTTCATTGGTTTACCCATTGTGGATATAGTTTTATTTAAAATGCTCTAGACTTCGCCCGCCGCCTTGATACGCGCGATCAGCTTGGTCGTGCTGAAGCCGTCCAAAAACGGCAGGAAATCGATCTTCGCCCCCACCTCCTGCAGCGCCGTGCGCTCGCCGGCGTCGAGCTTCTCCAACGTGTAGTCACCCGCCTTGCAGTAGCCATCAGGCGCGAGCGCGCGGATCTCCGCATCCAGACGCGGTGTATTAAAAATCACGATACCGTCCACGCAGGCCAACGCAGCCAATGCATAGGCCCGCTCGATCTGCGACTGAATCGGTCGCGTCGGTCCCTTGAGCGCGCGCACGCTGTGATCGCCGTTGATCGCGATGAACAGCGCATCGCCCAGCGCCCGCGCCTGCTGCAGATAATACAGGTGGCCGGTGTGCAGCAGGTCGAACACACCGTTGGTCAACACCACCGCTTTTCGCGCTGCCCGGAGCTCCTCGCGCCGAGCCGCCGCCGCGGCCAGACTGAAGAGTTTCGGATTTTCCAGTACCATGATGCGGCGGGCGTTCAGAAGAACTTCTTCGCCTTCTCAAACCACCCCTTCGAGGTCGGCTCTTCGGCGTCGCCGCTGATACGCGCAAACTCTTCAAGCAACGCCCGTTGCTCGGAGGTCAACGACTGAGGCACCTCGACATGCACGCGCACGAGTTGGTCGCCTTGCGACCCGCCACGCAGCGAGGGCATGCCTTTGCCGCGCAGACGGAAGGTCGTCCCGCTTTGCGTCGCGGCCGGGATTTTCAACGTCGCTTTGCCAAACAACGTCGGCACTTCGATCGAGCCCCCGAGCGTCGCGAGCGTATACTTGATCGGAATCTCGCAGAAGAGATCTTGGTTTTGACGCTCGAAAATCTCGTGCTCCTTGACCGACAACACGATGTAGAGATCACCCGCCGCGCCCCCGCCCGTGCCGGCTTCGCCGTTGCCGACGGAGCGCAAGCGCGAGCCCGTGTCGACGCCGGCGGGAATACGCACGGTGATCTTGGTCGTCTTCGGCACGCGGCCCTCTCCACTGCACTGCGTGCAGGCTTTTTCCACCTTCGTGCCCGCGCCGCCGCAGGTCGGACAGGCTTGGGTAAAGGTAATGATGCCACCGGAGCGACGGATCTGTCCCGCACCGCGGCAGGTCGGGCACGTCACCCGCTTTGAACCGGGTTCAGCGCCACTGCCATCGCAGCGTTCGCAGGTCATCGCCTTGCGGAACGAAAGCTCCTTTTCGATGCCCTTGGCGGCATCTTCCAACGTGATTTCCAAGTCGTAGCGCAAGTCGGCGCCGTCTTGGCCACCGCCGCGACTACCGCCGCCTCCGCCGAACATTTCCTCGAAAATACCGCCGCCTCCGCCGCCTCCACCTCCGCCGCCAAAGACGTCGCGGAAGATGTCGAAAGGGTCGTGGAAACCACCGCCGGCACCGCTCATGCCACCCCGGCCACCGCCGCCCGCCCCCGCGCCCTCGAAGGCCGCGTGACCATAACGGTCATAGGCCGCACGCTTCTGCGGGTCCTTCAGGACCTCGTAGGCGTGGGAGACTTCCTTGAATTTTTCCTCGGCCTCTTTGTTGCCGGGGTTTTTGTCCGGGTGAAACTTCACCGCCATCTTGCGGTAAGCTTTTTTAAGTTCGTCCTCAGACGCGCCCCGCGCGACACCGAGCAATTCGTAATAATCCGCTTTAGCCATGATGCTCTATGCGTTGTTGGGTGGGTAGGTTGAGCGATCAAATCGACGAGCGATTCAACCCGCCTCGACCGTTTTGTCCGCGGGCGCGGGTGCATCGGATTCCGCCTTCGCCGGTCCGCCGGAAACGACGACGGAAGCCGGCCGGAGCAAACGACCGTTCAGCGAGTAGCCGACGCGGATCACATTGAGGACGTGGCCTTCGGGCACCTCGGAGCTGGGTTGCTGCGAAAGTGCCTCGTGGAGATTGGGGTCGAACGCGCCGCCTTTCGGATCGATCTGCTTCAAACCGTTGCCTTCGAGGGCCGTTTTGAACTGCGTCACGACCATCTCGATGCCGCCCAGCAATGTTTTCATATCGGCGTTGGGCGCCTTCGCCGCAGCGACGCCGAGGCCGAGATTATCGAAAACGGGTAGCAACTCCTCGATCACCCGCGAGGCGGCATAACTGCGCAACTCTTCCTTTTCGCGGACCGTGCGCTTGCGGAAATTCTCGAGATCGGCGACCGCCCGGAGGTGCCGTTCACGGGCTGCCCCAACCTCCGCTTGGGCGGCGGCAAGCTGTTCTTCCAGCGTAGGTTCAACCGTGACTTCGGCGGCCTCGCCCTTGGTGGTTTCCGTCTCGGCGGTCGCGGTGGTTTCCGCGGGCGGGACAGTGTTTTCAGGTTCGGTGGACTGGGTTTCGGAATCAGACGCTTTCATGCAAACGAACACTGTTTTACGGCTTCTTCGATTCTTCAAGCTTCTCGAACAAGCTTTTCAACGTGTCGCCGACTCGGCGCCCCGCGCTCTGGAAGAAACCGCCCGTCGCCCCGAGCCAGTCCCCCAGCGTCCGCCCCAGCTCACCCGGCAGCAGGTTTTCGAACGCCCCGCCGGCGACCGCCATCCGCGTCATGAGGGCCGGCACCATCAATTGGTTCACGGCTGTCACGTCCCGATACGTGTAGTCGAAATCGAGTCGTAGTTCGCGCCGGGAGGGCGCACGCGCCGTCAGGTTGATCAATTCGATCGTCCCCACGGAGAGCTCGAGCTCCTTGATCAACCACCGGGGTTCGGTGCGGTCGGCGACGGACTTCGTCGGCTCAGCCGGCGGATGGTCGCCCCGCCAGCGCTCGTTAAACAGGTCCAGGTTGTTCGTGCCATCGGTGTTGGTCACGACCACCGCGTGCGCGAGATCCACCTTCATTGCTTCGAACACCAGCGTCCGCTTGAACAACGTAGGGACCTGCAAATCGGCGCGAAACTCGTTCAACGCCACAAAGGTGCGCGGGCCGAAGGTCTGCGGATTCTCGACGATCAGCCCCTCCAGGTGCACGCGCCCGGTAAAGGGGCTGGCGGAAAGATGCTCGATCCGCGTGGGAAACCCGGTCGCCGCCTCGATTCGCGCCGCGACGATCTGCGGCAGAAAGGCCATCCAGACCAACAGCAGCACGGCGGTCAGAAACGCGAGAAACAGCAGCAGCTTAAACTTCGCCCCGCCGCGAAGGGAGGCACGCCCTCCGTATCCGCCGGACCGGCTCACGCAAAGCCCTCGGTGACGAGCACCACCGCCGGCGCCGAGGCGGTAAACCGAAACGCACCGTCAAACGGCAGCAGCACGTTGTCGCCTTTGGTCAGCGTTTCACCGCCATCCGCATCCGAGGCCACATCGCCCCCCACAACGCTGAACAGGCGGGGTTGTTCGCCCGCCGCAAACGCGACCGACTCGCCCGCCGCGAGCGGAATCCGCCGGATGGCAAACTCCGCCGCCGACGCGATCAGCGCCGACTCCGGAGCCGCCCGCACCGCCTCCGGCTCCACCACGTCCCAATCGATCGAGGCGATCGATTCCGCGATGTGCAGCTGGCGCGGTTTGCCATCCAATCCCACGCGCGCCCAATCGTAAACGCGATAGGTCGTGTCGGAGTTTTGCTGGATCTCCAAAATCAAATTGCCGCCGTCGATGGCGTGCACCGTGCCACTGTGCACCAGAATCGAATCGCCCACGTTAACCGGAAAACGATGCACGCAGTCCTCGAGCGTATCCTCGACCAGGGCCTTCGCGAAGGCACCGCGGGTCGTGCCGGCCTTTAACCCGACGATCAAATTGGCGTCACCCGTCGTTTCCGCGATATACCAGTTCTCGGTCTTGGGTTCGCCCCCCAGCGCCGGGGCGATCTCCGCCGGCGGATGCACCTGCAGTGACAGGCGGTCCTTGCAATCCAGCCACTTTACCAGAATCGGAAACGGCCGATCCGCAGGCCACGACGGGCCCATGATCGCAGCGGCGTCACTGGCCAACGCTTCGTGTAACGTCTTCCCCGCCCAACGCCCGTTCGCGACCAGCGAGCGCGCCTCGGGACGATCAACGACTTCCCAGCTTTCTCCAATCGGACGATCTGCCGGCAACGTGCGACCGAGCGCAGTCTCAAGGGCTCGACCACCCCAAACGCGGTCTTGGTAAATAGGTTGAAAACGAAGCAGTTCGCTCATGGCAGAAAATCAGGATCGTGTGAAAAATTTCCGGAAACGGATTACGTTTGACCGAAGCAGGGGCTGACATGGAAATCCGGCGAGGTTTCCACCGGAAAATCCGGTCCCACAACCCACATGGCCAAGTCGAAGACTTCAAACTCAAACACGGGCGGCCCGTCGTTCTCACCTCCGCGCTATCGCCCGCGCTGGCTCGTCGCCAGCGTCTGCTTCTTTTTCGGGACTTTGTTTTTGGTGGCGTTGGCCGATTTCAGCCCCGACCAAAGCATCAATTCGGGCACTAATTTCGGCGACGCCGCGCCCAACCTGGTCGGCCGCTTCGGCGCAGAGTTCTCTTGGCTCACGCTGCATTGGATCGGCTTGAGCACGTGGTTTATCCCGGCGTTTCTCTACTGGTCCGCATTCATCGCGCTGCGTAATGCCAAGCGTTTGGCCGCGACCCGCTTCGTCGCGATGATCATCTGCATCATCACGTTTTCGAGCCTGTCGGCGATGTGGGAGAGCTTCGACTATTCGCTGCAATACTTCACCCGAGGGCTGGGCGGCATCATCGGCAATTCGATCTACCTCGGTGTGCTCAAAGACTCGCTCGGCGTGTTCGGGGCAGGCCTGCTGCTCTCACTCGTCTACGTCCTCGGCCTGATTTTCATCCTGTCCCGCGACATCACCGCCGAGTTTGACCGCGTCGTGCAGGGCATCTACGCGTGGCGCGCCGGAGCAAGCGAACGCTCCGCCGCGCGGGCCGAAGAAAAGCGCTTGGCCAAAGAAGCTAAGGTGAAGGCGAAAGCCGAAGCCAAAGCCGCGGCCCTCGCCGCCAAAGCCGCCCTAAAAAAGAAGGGCAAGGAACCGATCGAAACCGCGTCGCTGCCCGCGACCAAAGGCCTGAAAATTGCCGGCGGTGGCACTGAAGATCCGTTCGCCACCCGAGCCTCCAGAACCCGCCCTCCCCTCGCCGTCGAACCGACTCCGGCGCCCGAACCCCCGTCGCCCCCGGAGCCCGCCCCGAAACCGAAGGTCATCGGCTTGAGCCTCGGCCGCGCCGCCAAGGACAAATCCACCAGCGAGCCCACCGAATCGGCCGATTCCGGCGACAAGAAAGTCGCCCTCAACATCGTCAAAGCCGAGGAGCTCAAGAAGGCGCGCGTGGTCCTCCCGCAGAGCACCGACAAAAATTACCAATTCCCCAAACTCGCGCTGCTCGCCGAGCCCGCCACGCCGCACGCCGAAAACTCCGAAGAAGAACATCAAGGCAACGCCGAGAATCTCCTCCGCATTCTCGAAGAATTCGGCGTGAAGGTCTCGCTCGGCGAGATCCATGTCGGCCCGGTGATCACCCGCTATGAGGTCGCCCCGGCCCCCGGCGTGCGCGTCGAAAAGATCGCCGGTCTCGACAAAAATATCGCCCTCGGCATGCGCGCCCAATCGGTCCGCATCCTCGCCCCGATCCCCGGCAAGGCCGCCGTCGGGGTCGAGGTGCCCAATCGCCATCCAACGCCCGTCGGCATGCGCGAACTCCTTGAGAGCGAAGACTGGGTCAACGCCAAGGCGGAGTTGCCGATCGCGCTCGGCAAAGACGTTTCCGGCAAACCGCTCATCTCCGACTTGGCGAAGATGCCCCACCTGCTCATCGCCGGCGCCACCGGCTCGGGCAAATCGGTGTGTATCAACTCCATCGTTTCCTCGATCCTCTATTCCAAGAGCCCGAGCGAGGTGCGACTCATCATGGTCGACCCGAAGGTCGTCGAGTTGAAGGTATTCAACACCTTGCCGCACATGCTCATCCCGGTGGTGACCGAGCCGAAGAAAGTGCCCGGCGCCCTCAAATGGTTGCTCGGCGAGATGGAGCAGCGCTACCAGCAGTTCGCGAAGTGCAACGTCCGCAACATCATTGGTTATAACAATCGCAACAAGCGCGGCGCCAAACCCGATTTGCCGGAACCGGCCGAAACCCAAGGTGCCCTTTCGGGCGTCGACCCCACCACCGATGACGGCATCGAGTTGCCAGAACACCTGCCTTACATCGTCGCCATCATCGACGAGCTCGCCGACCTCATGATGGTTGCTCCGGCCGAGATCGAGACGTCCATCGCGCGTCTTGCCCAGCTCGCGCGCGCCGCCGGCATCCACCTTATCATCGCGACGCAACGCCCGTCGGTGAACGTCATCACCGGCGTCATCAAGGCGAACTTGCCGTCTCGCATCGCCTTCCAGGTCGCCTCCCAGGTCGACTCTCGCACCATCCTCGACACCAAAGGCGCCGACAACCTCATCGGTCGTGGCGACATGTTGTTCTCCCCGCCCGGCACCGCGCGGCTCGTGCGTGCGCAAGGCGCCTTCGTGTCCGACGATGAGGTCATGGGCTTGGTCGATTTCCTCAAGGTCAACGGCCCTCCGATCTACGCCGCCGATGTGCAGGCCCAGATCGATCGTGCGGCCTCCGGCGACGACGACAAGGACGGCGGCGGCGGCGGAGACGACCTCGGCGACGACGAAGAGCTGTATCAACAAGCCCTCGGCGTCCTCCGTTCGACCAAGCGTGCCTCCACGTCCATGATTCAGCGTCGCCTGCGTATCGGCTACAACCGCGCCGCCCGCGTCATGGACCTCCTGGAGGACAAGGGCGTAGTCGGTCCCGAGAACGGCTCCAGCCCGCGCGAGATTCTCGTCGATCTCGACAACATGGACTAGTCTTTCGCCGTCGCCCCCGCGTTTCTCCTTTTCTCTCCCTCGTAACTGAATTCAAACTCCCCGCATGCAGACCATTGGCGAACGATTGGAAGAGGCCCGGAAGCGCAAAGGCATATCCATTCGTGAGGCGGCGGAAGGGACGAAGATCCGCGGCGACTACCTGCACAAGTTCGAGAGCAACCAATACGACATCAATCTCCCCGAGATTTATGTGCGCGGTTTCCTTCGCGCCTACGCCAACTACCTGAAGCTGCCCTCCGACAAGCTGCTCGCCGACTACAAATCCCTCGGCCTGCACGAAGGGAAAAACCGCCCGATCAATCGCGAAATCTACGGGCGCATGGATCTCTCGGTCTCCAGCAACAAAGAGGCGGCCCGGGAACCGGAGACCAATGCCCCCCATCGCGGCGGCGAAGCCGAGTCCGAGGAAGAGCGTGAGAATCCCGCCACCTTCCATCCGAAGGCCGGCTCTCCCGCCCTCGACCGCAGCCTCATGATTAAGATCGGCGCGCTGGCCGGTGGCGCGCTGGTGCTGATCCTCATCATCATTTTTACGGTGCGCGCCTTCTCCGGCGGCAGCGGCGGCACCGAGACCACCGCCAGCAAGACTCCCGCAGCCACCCAACCCGTGGGCCCGACCATCACAATCGTCGCCCTCGATACCGTGCGCATCAAGCTGGTCGAGGAAGCCACCGGCAAAGAACTCTTCCAAGGCACGCTGGTGCGCGGCGAAAGCCGTCCCTTCCCCAAAAACGGCTCCCTCCTGCTCACCGCCACCGCGCTTGAGAACCTTGAGATTGAGATGGAAGGCCGCCGTTTCCCCACCGGAGAAAAGGGCTACAGCCGCATCCGGATTCAATAAAGGCGACGGGGCGCAGAGTTCCGCCGCCAAGCATCCCCGCGCCGCGATCGCGGCGTGAACACTTGGCGACCGGACACCCGCCGCGATTAGCGCCGCATCCCCACCGGTTCGCCCAGCACCTCGCGCAGGATGATCGCCCGGCGCACTTCGTGCGGATCACGCAAAGTCGCCAGCCAGTCTTCCGCACTGCCATCCTCGACGAAATCAACCGCCGCAGCCGCCGCAGGTAGCGGCACCGGCGTCACGGCCGGCTGAGCAGCGCGGATTTCTGCCGCGCGGCGCTCCGCTTGAGCCCGCGTGCGTTGCAACTCCTGAATGCGCTCGTCCCAACGGTTCACTTGCGCCGCCGCGGCCTCGTCGTCCGCCGCCCACGGCTGGCGGTCCGCGCGGCGCTCCGCCGGCCTCGCCACCACCGGTTCCGGACGCGGCGGCGCAGCTGGGGGCGCCACCGGACGCGATTGCGCCGGGGGCACCGGAGGAGGCCCGGCCTCCCCGCGTCGCTCGGCAATCTTACGGCGAATCTCGTCCTGAATCTTCCGCGTCCGCTCGATCTCTTCGTAATCCACCGGTGCCCAAGGTGAGTTATCCTTCGGGCGTCCCGCCACCGGACGCGTCGTGCCCGGCGATTCCCCGTCCTCCGTCTTCTTGGCCTCGCGACGCTGGTTCAGCCACCATGCGACGGTGGTGGCGATCACCACCACGATCTGCAGATGCTCGAGTATCCAGTTCACGGTGACTCAGTAATTGTGGCGGATCGACCGACGTTGGCGGGCCTCACTTACGCTCGTCCGGTTTCGCGATCGACTTCCGCATGCCGGTGTCGGCCTGGATATTGTCCATCCGGTAGTAATCCATGACGCCGAGTTTGCCTTCCCGGAAGGCTTGAGCGAGAGCCAGCGGCACCTCGGCTTGCGCCTCCACGACCTTGGCCTGCATCTCCTGCACCTTGGCCTTCATCTCCTGTTCCAAGGCGACGGCGGCGGCGCGACGGATTTCCGCCTGCGCCTGCGCGATGCTCTTGTTGGCATCCGCCTGCGCGGTTTGCAGCTTGGCGCCCACATTCTCACCCACGTCCACATCGGCGATGTCGATGGACAAAATCTCAAACGCCGTGCCCACATCGAGACCGCGCTTCAACACCACCTTGGAAATGGAGTCCGGCGATTCGAGCACAACCTTGTAGGTCTCGGCCGAACCGATCGTGGTCACAATACCTTCACCCACGCGGGCGATGATCGTCTCTTCCTTCGCTCCACCCACAAAACGGTCCAAGTTGGTCCGCACGGTCACCCGGGCCTTCACCTTCACCTGAATACCGTCCTTGGAAACGCCATCGATCGTGGTGCGGCCGAATTCTGGATTCGGGCAATCAATCACCTTCGGATCGACCGAAGTGCGCACGGCTTCTTCCACGCTCTTTCCCGACCCCTTCGTCGCAAGGTCGATCGCACACGCCTGCTGCCACGGCAGATCGATGCGCGCTTTCTGCGCCGCGATGAGCGCCTGCACGCACGCGATGACGTTACCACCGGCCAAATACTGCGCCTCGATATCATCAATATCCAAGTTGATACCCGCCTTCCCCGCGCGAATTCGGGCTTCGACGA
>CAXBDS010000202.1:0-9477 GCA_963974355.1 uncultured Opitutaceae bacterium | reverse complement strand
TATTCCCGCCGCGAGCTGGACAACAACGGTCGGAACGTGCCCGCCAGCGCCGGCCCGTCTTGCGCCGCCTCTCCGGCGCCGAGGTTCATGCCGGCACCCACGTTGCGCATGTCGCCCATGATGTTCTGCAAGCTCAGGCCCGGATGCACGATCACACCACGCGCAATCACGTCGTCCTCCGCGTCATCAAAACCCGTGAACAACGTTTCCGGCCAACGCCGCAGGCTCGGGTGATCGCGGTCTTCCACCACCGCTTCAGTCGGATGATAGAGATCATCAATCTTCACCGGCCGTCCGATGATCGGTTCAAAGTGATTGCTGTGGAGATAGTCGGACTGGAAATCGAACAGCCCGCCCGTGCCCAACCACCCCGGAAAATCTCCGCCGCCTTCGACGACCCAACCGCGCACGTCGAGCGCCGGCGCCGCGGCCACGATCTCGGCCACCACGCCCGGCGGCGCAATCAGGATCGCGCCGTCCAACGAACCCACGTCGTCCCCGCGCGCCCAGCGCGCAAAGTCCCATCCTCGGCGCGTCAAATCCCGGGCATACGCCTCGGTCGCCGCATCCTCCACGACACACACTCGCCGCCGCGGACCCCGGCCCGGCGCCCCGCGCCGCGCCACGTGAATCCGCCGTTCACAAGCATCGACTTCACCCTCGTCCGCCGTCGAAAGCGTGCAACGCACGTGCACGATGCCCGGCTCATGCACGGGCAACACGATCTCACCCCGCCAACCTTCCCCGGGCTCAACCTTCAACGCCTCCGTGCACCGCACCTTGCCCTCGACGCCGGCGCGCAGCGTAAACGCCTGCGCCGTTTCGCCGTCATTCCGCACCGCCACGGGCAGACGCACGCCCCCTGCCGGTTCGAGGTAGCAGGCTTGGCGACGCGTATCCATTTCTATGAGACACGGTCCGAGGGCGTGGCGAAACGGCGCCGCCAGGTCGGGCTGGAAATCCAAGGTTTCGGCCCCGCGTCCGGCGTTGAGCCACGACTCCGACCACGCGCCCCCACCCAGCCGTGAGCGCGTCACCGACGCCAACAGTTGCGGCGTAAAATTGTAGGGCATCACGCCCGATGCGCCGCCGAGCCGCAGGCCGATGATCTTGCGCACCCATAGCCGGTTCATCTCCGCCCAAAACTCCGCGGCGCTCGCGAACTCCCGGCTGCTCGTCAGCCGCCGCTCCGCGTTGCGCCCGCCGATCCAAAACTCGCCAAACACCAGCGGCACCTCACGTCGCGCCTCGCGCAGGATCACGTCATAGTTTTCCTCGTGGTGAACGTGATGAACCTGCGTCCCGGGCAACACCGCCGCCCCGCCGTCGAAGGTGCGCGGACGCGTGGGATCGAGCGCTGCGATCGGTTCTTCCAACCGACGAAAGAACGCACACGCCGCCGGATCCGCCGAGCCGATGCGCATCATCTCATTTTCCACGCCCCAGATGACCACACTCGGGTGGTTGCGATCGCGCCGCACCCAGGCCTCCAGTTCCCGAGTCGTCTGGGCCAAGAAACGTTCGCCGCCTTGGCGATAAAACGCGTAACCGCGCGACCACACGGACGACTGGTTGAGCACCAGCAAGCCGACTTCATCCGCCGCGTCGAATACCGCCGGCGAACCGATCGCCGCGTGCTGCCGCACGGCGTTGATGCCGAGCTCCCGCTTCAGCGTGCTCAGGTAGGCCTTGAGCTCCGCCGGACGGCGCAGGGCCGCGATATCGAGCCCGTGCGGATCGTAGAACTGGTAACCTTGATTCTGAAACAAATCGCTCTCCCCGCGGAGCACGGTCTTCACGCCATTGAGCAGAAAATCGGCCCCCGCGATGCGGAAACTGCGCCACCCAAGACGCACTTTGCCCAGCGGCGAAACCGGCTGGCCCACCGCTTGCACCGCGAGATGGTAAAGCACCGGGTGTTCGGGCGACCAGCGCTGCAACGCAGGCGCCGGCCACGTCAATCGCACTGCGTCCGGGCGCAAGGTCTCCGCCTCCTCCGCCGCCACGCGTCGGGCGCCCACCACCTCGCCGGCGGCATCCGTGAGCGTCAGTTCCCAATCCACCGCCGGCGCGTAACCGTGCGTCACCTCGACGTGCAGCTGACTCAACTCGGCATCCGCGTAAACGAAGACATCCTCAATATCGCGCTTGGGTCGCACGCGCAATTCGACGCCTTCCGCGAGCCCGAATCGCGGACACGGTGCGCGCAAACCAAACTGCCGCGACCACCGATCAAGCCCGCCCGCATCCAGCATCAACGCCGATACGCCGAGCGCGCAATACGCCGCCGTCCCCTCGGCGGAGAACGCCGCATCCTCGCCCCGCACGCCGACGATAATCTCATTTTCCCCGTCGTGCACGAGGGCGGTGACATCAAAGGCAAAAGGCGTGTAACCACCCCAGTGCTCGCCGGCCAATGCCCCGTTCACCCAGACCCGAGTCGCGAGAAAAGCGGCTCCCAAAACGAGTTCCACGCGCTCGCTATCCGCAGAAGGCGGCACGCTTAGCACCTGACGATAGAGCGCCGCGTTGCAGCCAGGCTCGGCGTGCAGGCAAGGCACGTCCACCTCTCGCGCCCAAGGTGCCGCGCTCCGCGCCTCGTCCAACTCGCGCCACGACGCCGCCCAGAGCGGAGCAAAACTCCACCGGGCCGAAAGGCCGGGCTGAATCTCAGTCGGTCGCATCGCGCACCTCGACCCGACGCTGCGGCAACGAAACAACCGGCGCCGGCTCGATGTGCGCCGCGGTCTCCCCGGCCTCCACCATCCGCCGCTGCAAGCGCTCACGCAGCTCCGCCGCCACGTGGGCGTGCGCCGCATTGCCCACCAGATTGGTCAGCTCCCACGGATCGGCCAACAGGTCGTAGAGGAAGGTCTCGGTGTAACGGGAGGCGGCCGACTCCGCATACGCATCGACGCCCGCCGCTCGCACGGAATATTTCCAACGCGTGGTGCGCAGCGTCCGGCCAACCTCGGACTCGCTGATCTGCACAAACACATCGTCCCGCCAGGCAGCCTTGCGATCACGCAGCAGCGGCGTGAGCGAGCGACCTTGCATCGCGGGAGGCACAGAAACCCCGGCGCCCGCCAGCAGCGTCGGGGGTAAATCGAGCAAACTCACCATCTGCGAGAGTTCCCCGCCGCCGTGAAAACCTCCGCCCCCGAGCGCCAAGGGCACCCGGATCGAAGCGTCGTGGCACGATCGTTTATACTCATCGTTACGCGTCCGAAAATGACAGCCATGATCGGAGGTGAAGGCGACCAGCGTATCGTCGGTCAAACCGAGACTTTTCAACGCGTCGAGCATGCGACCGAAGGCTTCGTCGATGCGTTTGATCATGCCACAGTAACCGGGCAGATTTTGCGGCGCGTTGCCGACCAACGCCGCCAAGTCGGGCGGCGTCCACCGGCCCGCGTAAGTCTGCGTCAACCCCTCCGGCGCCGGATAGTCGTCGCGGTGGTTCTGGTGATGCGGCTCCAGCAACGAAAAGAACAAGAAGAACGGCTGATCCTCGCGACTGCGCTGGTCGATGTAACGAATCGCCGCATCCGTCAGCGCATCGACGCGATAACCCGGTAGCCGCACCTCCCGCGACTGCTCGTCGTAAACGCGACAGTCGTAGGCGTCGGACGTCATCTCGAGCACGTTGGCCGCCAACCAGTCCTGGTATCCACCGCGCTGATGCGGCGCCACCGGACCGAGGCTGGCACTGTCACCGAGATGCCATTTGCCGATGTAGCCCGTGCGATAGCCGGCGTCGGCAAACTCGTGCGCCAAGGTGCGCGCGTCGGCCGGCAGCGGGATGTCGTTCTTCCAACAACCACTGGTCGTGGCGTATTGCCCGGTTTGCAGACACGAGCGGGACGGACCACAAACCGGTTGGCAACTGAACGCCAGCGGCGCGTGCGTGCCCCGACGGGCGAAGCGGTCGTAGTTGGGTGTGAGCCCGAGGGGATTGCCGTTCAATCCGCAGGTATCCCAACGCTGTTGGTCCGTCAGAAAGACGATGACATTCGGAAGTTTTCGACTCATCAGACGAGCAAGGGGACGGTGAGATCGGGACGACGGTCAGCGGGGAATTCGAAAGGAGAAAATGCGACCTGCATCACGGCAAGGCGAGGCAGGTCGCATCAAACAGGGACGGCGGATCCCGCGCTTAGAACTCGAAGGTGTTGGTCAGAATGAAGCGACGCGGCTGCGGCACGGTATAGACGGTGACGTCGCCGTCCGTGTTGGCGCGCTGACCGAGCAGACCATCGTCGTCCAGGACGTTGCGGATGTTTAGCTGGACCTTCCAAGTGACCTTCTTGCCGAGCTTGCGGGAGTAACCAAAGAACAACTCGGTGTCGCCGTAACCGGAACCATAAATCGGCGACTCGACCGACGGGACGGTAAGCTGATCCGGCACGCCCGGGAAGGGATAGGCCGTATCCACGGTGATGGCACGGTAGCCGATGGCCGCGCGGGAGCGCCAACGGTAGCCGGCCCCGACAAACGCGCCCTTGAGCGCGCCTTCGCTGAAGGAATAGCGCGTGAGGAAGTTGACGCGCCAGTCACGCTGCTGCTCCGTGCGTTGACCTTCCGACTGCTTGATCACGTCGAGCGTCTGCACCAAGCTCACGACCCGCGTGCGGATGGAGTCGGTCTTGCCTTCCGAAGTCGGGCCGATCAGGTCCGGATATTGGCGCCAGACCGCGATGCGATCGTCGACAAACTTCACCCACGGCAACGCGATGTCGGACTCCGACGCTTCGGCCTTCGCGCCGTTGATCGCGATGCGCCAATTACGCGTCGGGTTATAGACGACTTCGAATTCATAGCCCTTCGAAACCTGGTTCGACGTCACGTCGTAGTAGTAGTCATTCGACGTCTGGGGATCGAACGCGCCGGCCGACGGATAGGAGCCAATCAGGCCCGCCTCCGCGGCGTCAAAGATCGTCTCTTCGATGTCGAGAATCTGGGGAATGATACTGGTGCGGAAGCTCGAGATGTCCGGGCCGGACGTGTTCTCGTATTTGTTCAATCGCAGCGAGAGCCGGTTATCGAAGAACCGCAGCATGATGCCGTAGTCGCTGCCGTCGCCGATCGAGCCGTCGATGACCGAGTCGTCGGGGTTGTGCGAGGCGATGCGCGGCGGGTTCCAGGTGGAGGACTGATTGTAGAAGACCGAAACCCACGGGAACAGGTGCAGGACGGCGCCACCGGTAAACGTGTTGCCCTCGGTGTAGCTGTTCCAGTCGTCGGACGCCTCCATGTTAGCGATCGATTGCCAGGCCGCCTTGCTGCCTCCGTTGCCCAGGCGGGCGGTGTTGTTGTCCGCACCCCGCACGTGGTCATTGCGCCAGCCAAAGCTGGTCACGAGGCGGTCATCGAAAAGGTAGTTGTTCATCGCGAACAGTTTTCCTTCGAGCAAGGTATGGGTGAGGTTAGCCGAGCCGGTGGCACCGTAGGGATTATCGAGCGTGTAGGCGGTGGAGCCATCGGGCAGCACCAGCGGAGCGCCCGGGTCGCCGGGGGCGTCGAAGTAGAACGTCGAACCGGTCGAGCTGTCAGTCGGGTCCGAGAGGTAGGCGCGATACATGAGCGTATTGTAGGTGCCACTCCCGTAGTTGTTCAGCGCATCGTCGAACGACGTGCCAGCCGGCACCACGCGGGCGGCAAATTCCTGACCAGCCGAAACCTGATCGACCCGCTGATAGAGGGCGGCGAAACGGTGGTGGCCGAGCCATTTGCTGACATTCCGCAGGTCCAGTTCATAGGAGGCCATCACGCGCATCTCCTCGCTGTCCGAGCGCCACAAGCGGGCGCGGCCGTTGCCTTCGACGTAGTATTTGCCGACGTTGGGATTGGGCGTGACGCGGTCCGGCAGATACATGTTCGCATCAGCGCGGATAGCCGACTGGATGCCGCGCAGGTAGTCGGTTACCGGATTCGTGAGGTCTTCCTTGTTGTAGCCGAATTCGATGAACAGATCTTGGCCGATGCGCTGCTCCACGATGAGGCCCTTGATGGTCGAATCGACCGTGTTGGTCGTCTCGGGGCCGTTGATCGAGATGTCGCGCGGCGAGATGCTCGGGTCGGTCAAGCTGTAGGTGTAGGAGTTGACGCCCGTCTGGTAAGGCCGGGAACCCGGGCCCTTCGTCAACACGGAGTAGTTGGACGTCGGCGTGACGGTGGCGCCCCCGCCCCACGGCATGAACACGCCGCTGTCGGTGGCGCCAAAGAGCAGCACATTTTGAAAGAGGCGGTTTTGCTCAAAAACCGGATCGTTCGCGCCCGGCACGGCCTGCGTATTCGTCAGACCGTTGTTGAACAATGGACGACCCGCGGCGATCCACGGCGTGACGAGATCGCCGACCAAGGTATTGCGGGCGACGGTGCGTTCGGAGTGCGCGTCCTCGTAGTAGGCGCGCACGGAGGTCGAGGGGAAAGGTTTGAACGTCAGCGTACCATAGACGCGCTTGATCTTCTCGCCGGCCGGGTCCCGCGGCTCGTGGTTGTTGGCCGCGACGCCCGCCACCCGCACGCCAAATTTGTCGGGAGCAATGGCCTGATTCGCGTCAAAGCTCGCGCGCATCGAGCCGTTGTCATCGTTGCGAAACGAAAGCTGATAACGGGAGCGATCCAAGCGCACCTGCTTGAAACTGTTGTCGATGATGCCAGCGGGATTGCCGTTGCCGAAGAGGATGGAGTTCGGACCGCTGGAGAACGTGACGCGCTCGGAGTTATAGGTGTCGCCGGGCGTATTGGTGAGGAAAAAGTCGTGCGTGCGACCGGGGGCCGTCAGACCGCGAACGCGGTTGTTGTTGAAGATGTTCACGACACCGCTGTTGAAGTCACCACCGCCGATGGTGGCGGACTGATACTCCGTGGTGTTCTCGACGTTGACGGAGTAGCGGTAGGCGTCGTCGATCGCGACCGCCGCGATGTCATCAAGAAATTCCTTCGTCATGACGGAGATCTGGGCGGGCACGTCCTTCAGCTCAGTTTTCACACGGCTGCCGGCGAGCGTCTCGCGGGCGGCGTAACCTTGGTCGCTGGTGCTGGAAACCTGAAACGGGCTGAGTTCGATGATGTCGTTTTCCTGCTCCGAACTCTGCTCATCCACGGTCTGGGCCATCAACGGCGCGAAAGCAGAAAGCGCCGAGAAGGCCGCGATGCGAAAAAAGCATCGGAGTCCGAAAGAGTCATAGAAAAAACGATAGGGATAATGATTCATGAGGGTAGATAGAACGGTCTGGCACTTCGAAATTCGCAGCGGTGACCAGAGGGATCGTTTGGGTTTCTGAGCGGGGAAGAAGATACCCAGCGGCTAAGAAGAGGGGGCACCGCTGAATGAAAGATTGAGGTATAGGCCAATCGCACCATGACAACGAAACCATCGGTCAATACGTTGACTAAACTACGCAATCGCAGTCTAATCGACGGATTCAATCTAGCATCACGCTTACGCTGTTCTCAATTTACCCGACTCCGTGATTTTGGGACGACACCCAAGGCCATGGGCCTAACGCGAGCGTCGCCTAGGCCGCCCAGAACGGACCCTTCGCAGTAGTTTTCAGGCAAGGAGGGCCAAGGCTGCGTAAGGCATCCGTTGCCAACACCCGATCTCATCGGAGAAATCGAAACCTCCGGTCTGCCAATCTCGGACTCTAGCCACCCCGAGTTCCCAGACTTTCCGAAACGGGAAATTACCCCCAGCTAAGATCGTCACCTGCTCGCCTTCAAAAAACCTTTCGCCCCGTTACCCCGATTATGAGGCGAAACCCCGGGGCCATGCAGGGCGTTGGGACCGCGGCCAAGAACCCGCCCACGTCCCCCTCCGCATTCTCCGTGTTTTGCGGAACTGGCCCCGAGCAGAAGAATCGCGCAAGTGGCCCAATGACGACGAAAAGGTCGCCGGACAAAAGAAACGCCGGATTGCCCGCCCCGCCGTTCGGCCGCACCTCACGGCCAACCCGGTTTCGGATCAACTCAGCCCCCTGCTGTTCGCCCCGCCACCCTAAGTTTGAGGCAAAACCCCGGGCCATGGTAGCGCGTTGCAACTGTAGCACGAGAAATCCGATACCCTCATTCCGCCTCTCGCCTAGGAGCACTTGTCAGGTCAAAAACCCGGCGCACGGCGAATGAGTGACCCGAACAACCGGGTCATCAATCGACACTCCTACTTAAAGGATGCGCTCCATGCCGGAGAAGCGGGGCCCGATCCCCAAGCGGATCATTTTACTGGGAAAGTGATTTCAATTCCAACGTCGCATTGATTTTAAAAAAGCCATTCGGTCCGACACTAATTTTAAGATTTTAATATTCAAAGCCTTACCATCCCGTGGGCTATTTTTAAAGGTTACTGTTACGGGATTACTAACGGACCGGCGTTAGGATCAGGTAATCTTGGTGACTCCAAGCTGCGACCGATTCGCGGACGCTGCCCTACCCCTCAGTCACAATGCCCACTTCCGTCCTCGCGGAATCCATAATAACTGCCCGGTTAACGTCGACTGAGGCTGGAACAGGTGCTCGTTCACACCCGCTGCGTCAAGGCTGAGGAAGCCTCAGTTCCCGCAAAACGCGAACATTTGTCCTAGCCACGCCGTTGTCGCTTTGACGGTAGCGCAACTGTCACGACGACCCACTACGATCCCCGCAAATGCGGGACCGCCGCGCCCACCTTTTCCGCCCCACCCGCAAGCCGCATCCCTATGAATATTACCCTGCAACACAGCTCACCGTATCGTCTGCTCAACCGTCTGACGCTCATCGTCATCCTCGTCGCCAGTCCCCTTCTAACCGCCACAGCAAAGATGCGAGTTTTTGAAATGGTGCCGCCGACCAGTTTCCCCAGCGCTCCCGCCGATCACGATTTGCAGAGCTATCTCGCCTACCACCCCTGGCAAAAAGGTTTCTTGGATGTCACGAAACCTCCCTTCAACGCGCCTAATGACGGCGTCACCGACGCGACACTGCAAATCCAGGCGGCGATCGAATGCGCGTGGAGCAGCAACCTCATCGTCTATTTTCCATCCGGCACCTACCTGGTGGATGGAACGCTGAACTGCATTCAGGAAGACGGTAGGAACATCCCTTCTACGCCTCCGAGCGCTTACGTCCTGCCTGGCAGCGCCGGTCAGCGCAAATACGCCCATCTGCTCGTCGGTTCGACGACCGGCGAGAATCGGCCGACAATCAAGCTCGCCGACGGTGCTTCGCTGACGAACAACCGGCTCTTTAATTTCATCTGGGCAGATTCGGTCAACGGCGGGAATGGTACGAAGTTCGATGATCCCGCGCGCATGTATTGCGCGCTTTTTCGTGGAATCGACATCGATATGGGAAACAACCCCAACGCGACTGCGCTCTATATGAACGGCGCTCAATTGTGCTCCATCGAGGATGTTAAGATATCCGGCGCTGCTTTCAAAGTGGGATTGGAGAACGTGCCCAATAATGTCTCAGTTTAAGTCGTTGAATATCAATTGG
>CAXBDS010000201.1:0-9500 GCA_963974355.1 uncultured Opitutaceae bacterium | reverse complement strand
CTCCGGCGCGGAACTGGAGTTTGCCGACCACGGACGTGGCGTCGGGCGTGTCGCGACGTTCGGGGGCGGTGATGCGATCACCTTTGACGATGACGAGTTCCCCGCGCGAAAGCAGCAGGCGCAATTCGTGGGAGAACTGCCGCCGGGCTTTTTTATCAAGCTTGAGGTGTCGGCCGAGACTGAGCTCGTTGATGGGGCGGTATCCGGGGGCGGCGACGGCCGCGAGGATTTGATCGCGAAATTTCATACGGAAGAGGGGCGTGAACGCTTTAGGTTCAATTAGTTAACCACTAAACACACAAGATACACGAAAACGGAAAAAAGTCGGCTGCCTTTCGGAGAAGGAACTCAGGGGGCCGTGCATCGCTTCGCGGTGTGGACCCGGGAGACCTCCCGGGTTTTGGGTTCGACAAGACGGAAGTCGGGTCCAATGCGTGGCGCGATGAAAATCGTCCACGTGGCCAGCGAATTATACCCCTACGTGAAGACGGGCGGGCTGGCGGATGCAGTGGGGTCATTGGCCCGCGCCTTGGCCGTGGCCGGTAACTCCGTCGATATTTTCGTGCCGGGCTACCGGGCGGTTTTCGACCATCCCGATGCGGCCGCCGCGACGCGGGTGCAGCGATTGCGGATCGAGATGGGGGACGTGTTCATGAGTGGCGACGTGAAGCTATTTTCGCCGGCGCCGGGCGTGCGCGTTTTCTTGATCTGCCGGGAAGAGTTTTTTGACCGCAAGGGGCCGTATGGCAACGGCGAGCGCGACTACGAGGATAACCATCATCGGTTCATCTTTTTTTGTAAGGGTGTGGTGGAGACGTTGCGCGTCCAGCGGCTGCAGGCCGACGTCGTGCATTGCCACGATTGGCAGACGGGATTGCTGCCGATCATGTTGCGGCACGCGGAGCAAACGCACCGCACGACGTTGGCGCTGCGCACGATTTTCACGATTCACAACATCGCGTTTCAGGGGGTGTTTCCGATGCGTTCGTTTTACCGCACGAACTTGCCCGACGAACTGCTCAGCGTGGATGGAGTCGAGTTCTACGGGCAGATCAGCATGATGAAGGGAGGGATTCTCTTTGCGGATCGTGTGACGACCGTGAGCCCGCGTTACGCCAAGGAAATCCTCACCACCGAATTCGGGTGTGGCTTGGAGGGGGTGATCCGCACGCGCTTGGATGACCTGTCAGGCATGGTCAACGGGATTGATCCGCACGTATGGAATCCGGCTGCGGATTCGTTGCTGCCCGCCCGCTACACCGTGGATGATTTGAAAGGGAAGGCCGTGTGTCGGGCTGCGCTGTTGAAGGCGCATGGCTTCGATCCGACGTTTTCGGGTCCGGTGTTTGGCATGGTGTGTCGGTTGACTGCGCAGAAAGGCGTGGCAGCCCTGCTGGAGAATCAGGAGTTCTTCGAACGCGAAGACGTGAAGCTCATCATCCTGGGCGCGGGCGATCCTGAGTTGGAGGCGGCGGTGAAGAACCTCGTCGCGGCTTTGCCGACCAAGGTGGCGGCGGCGCAGCGGCTCGATGAAGCGATGAGTCACCTGGTGGAGGCAGGCAGTGATTTCTTCGTGATGCCGTCCTTGTTCGAACCGTGCGGGTTGAACCAGATGTATTCACAGGCTTATGGCACGGTGCCGATCGTGTCGCGCGTGGGCGGCTTGGTGGATACGGTGATTGATGTCGACGCGGAGCCGGCGCTGGGGCGGGGCATCATGGTGGCGCCAACGGGTGAAGGCGTGCGGCGCGGGCTTGAGCGTGCGCTGCGATTGTTTGCCGACAAAACGGAACTCGCCGCGGTGCAGCGGCGTGGCATGGAAACGGATTTTTCGTGGACGCGGGCGGCGCAGGCCTACGAAACACTCTACGCCGAGATTGCCTAAACGCCGCGGCGGCTTGCGTCGAATCGGGAGGCTCATTGGCTGAACAGGGTGAGTGTATTCCCCTCTCTCGTATGGCTTAGGCAAGATCTGCGTCTGCACGACAATCCCGCGCTTGCGGCGGCGTGGCAGCGCGGCGGACCGGTCGTGGCGTGTTATGTGCTCGATGATGAGGGCGACGGTGATTGGCCGATGGGCGGGGCCTCGCGATGGTGGTTGCATCACACCCTGACGCGCTTGGGCGAAGCGATCGAGGCGCGGGGAGGACGCTTGATTTTGCGCCGAGGCGATGCCGCCGGGAGGATTCCCGACTTGGTTGACGAAATCGGAGCCGGGGCCGTGTAGTGGAACCGCCGTTACGAGCCGGCGGTAATCGCGCGCGACCAGAGGTTGAAGGCTCACTTGAAGGCGGCGGGCGTGGTGGTGCAGAGCTTCAACGGGTCGCTGCTGTTTGATCCGCTCGAGGTGCGCAACAAGCAGGGCACGCCGTTCAAGGTCTTCACGCCGTTCTGGCGGCACTGTCTTGACCGGGAGGTGGCGGAACCGCTGGGGGGCGGCCCCCGGGCGTGGCCGAGCCCGGCGACATGGCCGGCAAGCGACGCGCTGGCGGATTGGGGCCTGTTGCCGACGATTCCGTGGGACGCGGATTTCGCGGGGCGATGGAGTCCGGGGGAGGCCGGCGCGAAGGCCGCGCTCAAGCGTTTCGTGGGCGAGGCGATGGCGGCCTACGCCGATCAACGCAACCGGCCGGCTATCGCGGGCACCTCGCGCCTGTCGCCTTTTTTGCATTTTGGCGAAATCAGCCCGCGGCAGATTTGGGCGGCGGTTCGGGCGGCCGGGGCGGAGCGCGGGGTGTTCCCGCCCAATGGTGGGGCGAAAGTTTTCCTGAGTGAGGTGGGCTGGCGGGAATTTGCCCATCACCTGTTGTTCCATTTTCCGGATACACCGAGCGAACCGCTGCGGCCCGAGTTTAAGGCGTTTCCCTGGCGATCTGATTCCGACGGCACCCTGCGGCGGGCCTGGCAGCGGGGACGCACCGGCTACCCGATTGTCGACGCGGGGATGCGCGAGCTGTGGGCCACGGGATGGATGCACAATCGGGTGCGCATGATTGTGGCGTCGTTTTTGGTGAAACACCTGCGGCTGTCGTGGCAGGACGGGGCGGCGTGGTTTTGGGACACGCTGGTCGATGCGGATCTGGCGAGCAACACGCTCGGCTGGCAATGGACGGCGGGCTGTGGGGCGGATGCGGCACCGTATTTTCGGATCTTTGCCCCCGTGCTGCAGGGCGAGAAGTTTGACCCCGAGGGGGAATATGTGCGGCGTTGGGTGCCTGAGATTGCGAAGCTGCCGAATAGGTTTCTGCACAAGCCGTGGGAGGCGCCGGCCTCGTTGCGGGACCATTGCGGGGTGGACTTGGGCGGCAACTACCCCGCGCCGATCGTGGACCACGGTGAAGCCCGCGATGCGGCTCTGGCGGCCTTCAAGGAGTTGCGGCGCGTATGAGCGAGCACGTCTTCGAGCGGAAGGTGCGCATCAGTCGCCCGGCGGCAGATGTTTTTGCCTGGCACGAGCGGCCAGGGGCATTCGAGCGGTTGGCGCCGCCATGGCAAAAGGTGCGCGTGCTCGCCCAGCAGGGAGGGATTCGGGACGGGGCGCGGGTGACGTTAAAAACGTATCTGGGACCCATCGCGCAAACGTGGGAAGTCGAGCATGGGGATTACATGGCGGGGCGCCAGTTTCGCGATCGGCAGGTGCGGGGCCCGTTTGCGGCGTGGGATCACCTGCATCGAATCGATCCAGACGGGGAGGACGCGTGCATCTTGACGGATACGATTCGCTATCGGTTGCCCCTTGGTCCCCTCGGTGAGCTGGGCGCAGGTTTCGCGCAGAGGATGTTGGCGCGGGTGTTTGCCTATCGGCATCGCGTGACGCGGGCGGATCTTGAGAGCGTAAATCGGCCACGCAGGGCAGGAATCGGGCGCGTCCTGATCACCGGCGCGTCCGGGTTGGTGGGGCAGGCGTTGGCGGCGCGGCTGACCACGGCCGGGTGTGACGTGGTGAAATTAGTGCGCCGCGAGCCAAGGGCTCCGGACGAGATTGCCTGGGACCCGCAGGGGGGCGGCGTGAGCTGGGGCAATACGGCCCCTTTCGACGCGGTGGTGCATCTGGCGGGCGCGAATATCGCTGGCGGACGGTGGACGGAGGCGCGCAAACGCGTGATCCTGCAGAGCCGCATTCAAGGAACCACTACGTTGGCGCGCGCCTTGGCGGCGTTGCCGCCGGCCCGCCGGCCCCAGGTAGTGGTGGGCGCTTCTGCCGTGGGCTGGTATGGCGATACCGGAGACGGAGTCGCACGGGAATCCGATGCGGTGGGGCAAGGTTTTTTGGCGGAGGTGTGTCGGGCGTGGGAATCTGCCCTGGAGCCGGCCGAGGCGGCAGGTATCCGCACGGTGGCGGTGCGCACCGGCGTGGTGTTGACGCCGGCGGGAGGGGCGCTGGCCAGGATGTTGCCGGCGTTTCGGCTGGGCCTGGGGGGCCGTCTCGGCGATGGCGAACAAGGAATGAGTTGGATTTCGCCGGAGGATTTGACCGAGGTGTATTGCCGGGTGATGAGCGATGGGAGGCTGGCGGGGCCGGTCAATGCGGTCGCGCCGGGAGGCGTGAGTAATGCGGAATTTACGGCGGTGCTTGGTCGGGTGTTGGGGCGGCCGGCGGTCTTGCCAGTGCCGTCGGTCGCGCTGCGATTGACGTTGGGGCAGTTGGCGGAGGAAGCGCTGTTGGCCTCATCGCGGGTCGAGCCACGGGTGTTGCGCGAGGCGGCGTTCACTTTTCGGCACCCTCAGCTTGAGAATGCGCTGCGGGCGGTGCTGGGTAGGGGCAGCGAGTCATGAAGAATGTAACGGTAGTGGTCGGTGCCGGTCTGTCCGGTCTTTTGGTGGCTCGCGAATTGCGGCGGCGCGGAGCGATGGTGATCGTGCTCGAAAAGAGTCGCGGCCTTGGCGGGCGTTTGGCGACGAAGCGCGTGGGCCCGGCGGTTTTTGACCAAGGCGCGCAGTTTTTTACCGCGCGGGAAGGCGACCCGTTTTGCGCGGAACTCAAGGTTTGGGTGGCCGCGGGCGTGGCGACGTCATGGAACGATGGTGACAAGCGCCGGTGGATCGGGCGACCGAGCATGACGGGGATAGGAAAATGGTTGGCGGAGGAGTTGGACGTGCGGCGATCGCACAAGGTGACGGCGTTGCATCATCACGATTGTGGCTGTTGGGAGATCGATATCGAGGGCGCGGGGATGATGCGGGCTGAACGACTGGTGTTGAGTGCGCCGGTGCCACAGAGTCTGGCGTTGCTGGCGGCGGGTGGTGTGGCGCTGCCGGACCCGTTGGCAACGGCGCTGGCCGAGCTGAGCTACCACCCGTGCTTGGCCTTGTTGGTGGCGCTGGACGGGCCGAGTGCGGTGCCGGCGGGAGGATGCGCGCTGACCGAGGGGCCGTTGCGCTGGGTGGCGGATAACGCCAAGAAAGGCACGTCTGCGGCGGAGAGGGGAGCGATCACCTTACATGCGAGTCCGGCGTTTTCGGCGGCGCATTATGGGGAGAGCGCCGAGGCGATTGCCGCGCAGCTGTTGCCGGAGGCGCGAGTCTGGTGCGGCGAGAGCGCGGTGACCTCGACGACCTTGCATCGATGGCGTTACAGCGAGCCAATCAACACGTATGCCGAACCGTGCGTATGGTTACCGGACCTGGCCTTGGGATTTTGCGGGGACGGGTTTGGGGGCCCCCGGGTGGGTGGCGCGGTGAGGTCGGGATTGGCCCTAGGCCAGCGATTGGCGAGTGTGCTTGAATCATAGCCTTTGTTTCTTGTTTGGGAGCAGTGGGTTACTGTTTATAAGGCGAAGACCAGCCGACACCGGAGGGGCATGAATTGATCGGGATAGGCTGGGGGGAATTAGTCTGTATCCCGGGGGAATCGGGATTTAGTCGGGAGTGACTAGGGAAATACCCCAGACTGGCTTGGGGGAATGTTCCGAAGGCAATTAGGGAAGCGACCGAATACCGGATCACCTCTAAAGCGGGTAGTCTGGGTCCATGCAAACGACCCGTATCCTCCGCCTCCTTGCCGCCGTGTTCTGTGCGAGCGTCGCACTTACGGCTGAGGCTGCGGTAGACGCGGTTTGCCCCCGGACGCCTCTCTCGATGGATGCAGCCTTGGCCGACGCCCACGCGCTCGCTGCGCGTCACGCCGGAGCAGTGACGATGCGGATTCAGGGTCAATCGATGCTGCCTTACTTTGGCGATGGTTCGGTGGTCGTGGTGCGTCCATTGGATGCGGCGCGGGTTCGTCCCGGTATGATCGTGGTTTACACGAACCATGATGGCGAGCAGGTCGCCCACCGCGTGATCAGCGCAAAGGATGACGGTTGGGTGGTGCGCGGTTACAACAACGACGAGCAAGATTCCACGTTGGTGACCGCGGAGAATCTGTTGGGGGTGGTATACGCGACGTTCTATTCCAATGGCCAGCTGTCCAAGTCGGCCCTTTTGGCGGCCGTCTCGGCCAGCACGCCGGTGGCGTTGGCCGCCCCGGCGAAGTGAGCTCGATCGTCTCAGGATGTGAGGATTGAAGGACGGTCTGTCCTTTGCTGAGCGGCGAGGTGGATTTGGAGAGGGAAAAGGACGGGAAAATCAGGCTTCCCATCGACCATCCCGGGCGTTTGATTGCCCCTTTATGCAGAAAACGTTCATCATCTTTAAGCCTGATTGCATGGAGCAGCGGCTCGTCGGCACCGTTCTTGATCGCTTCGAGCGAGCTGGTTTCGAAGTGATCGGCGCCAAGGTAACGCGATTGTCCTCCGCGAAGTTGCGTGAGCACTACGCGCATGTGGCGGACAAGCCGTTCTACCCCGAGATCGAAGCCTTCATGAGCAGCCGCCCGGTTTTGATGGTGGCGTTGAAGGGCGAAGGCATCGTGGCCAAGGTGCGCGAACTCCTTGGTCCGACGGATTCTCGCAAGGCCGAGAAAGGCACCATCCGCGGTGACTTTGGCACCGAGATGATGAAGAACGTGGTGCACGCCTCCGACAGCGACGAGAATGCGGCGATTGAGCTGGCGCGCTTCTTCTTGCCGGGCGAAGTCGTCGAGTAAGCTGCGATCTGCGTCGAAATTCGGGTGATCCCGAGGTGATTTCAAAGCCGCGCCGCTTTTGGCGCGGTTTTTTTGTGAAGTGACGGTCCTTCATCACGCAGATCCGGCCACCCATCGTCACGGCTTCGATCTGAAAGTCGGTGACGTGGATCATGGTGGACGCTTCGCGCACGCGCTCATCGATCTCGGGCTGGGGAAATTTCCGCGGCTTCAACCCGGCTCTGTTATCGTAGACCGTCGCGTGCGGGTAGAGCGCGTAGTCTTGGAAAACCATTGCGATGTTCCGGTCCCTGGGGACGGCGTTATTCGCGACCTGATCGTGGACGGCTGTCGCCGGAGATTTCCTCGAGGCCGGCGGTCACCTTAGAGGGGGAGACTTGCCGCAGCCCGAGAGGCCGTCCAAAGCCATGGATTCCTGGTCCTTGATTTCGGGGCTGATCCCGTGAGCAACCTTCACAGCAGGGGCGCCATTGTCGGGTAGATTTTTAAGGAGTTCTTAACGGATGCGTGACTCCCGGAGAGATGGCGAGCCGCTCAGCCCTTGATGGCGCCGGCGGAGAGGCCTTTGACGAAGAGGCACATGGTGAAAAGGAAGATGATGATGAGCGGCACCGAGGCGATGAAGTAGGCGGCCATGATCTGGCCCCATTGTTTGACGTATTCGCCGTCGAGGTAGATGAGGCCGACGCCGAGGGTGAAGAGTTCCTTGTCGCGCAGGACAATCAACGGGAGCAGGAAGTCGTTCCACTTGGCGAGGAAGGCGAGGATGGCGAGCGTGCCGATGATCGGCGCGGACATCGGGATGACGATGTTCATGATCTGCTGAAAATGGCTAGCGCCGTCCATCTCGGCGGCCTCGAACAGATCCTTCGGCAGGTCCTCGATGAAATTGCGCAGCACGAAGATGTTGAACACCTGCGCGCCGGCGACGCCGACGATGATGAGCGCCCACAGCGTGTTCAGCAGGGAAAGATCCTTCAGCAGAATGAAGAGGGGCACGATGTTGGCGACCCCGGGCAGCAGCATGAGCAGCAGGAAGCCGGCCACGACGACGCCGCGCAGGCCGACCGGCAGGACCTTCAGGATGAGCATCGGGTAGGCCGACTCGGGATCGTGCTCGAGTTGTGGATACGCGCTGATCGGGAAGATGATCAGCGAACACAGCGCGGCGATGATCCACGGCCAGACGATGATGCCGATCTGCGCGAGGTGGCCCCAGTAGCGTCCGATTTCGGCGTGTTTCTCCGACTTCGCCGACAGGCTGCGCTGGGCCATCATCATGCCGCCGTCGACCCACATGGAGGACCACCATTGCACGGTGAGGCCGACCCAGAACACGACGAGCACCGGACCGGCCGAAGGGATCACATCGAAGAACTTCGGCCCGGCCTCCGGCAAGGCGGAGATCTGCGTGCGCAATGCATCGAGTCCGCCCACGTGCGAGACGGCATACCAAGCGAGCAGGGCGGTGCCGACGAAAGCGATGAAGAACTGGATGAAGTCCGTCACGATCACGCCCCAGAAGCCCGACATCGCCGAATAGATGCCGGTGACCAGCAGACTGCCGATCACGATGACGACGGAGCTCGAAAATTCGAAACCGGCGATGGTCATCGTATCCGACAAATCGAACACCGCCTTGGAAATCTTCACCATGGCGAGGATGACCCAGGCCAAGGAGAAGAGCGTGCTCACCGCCACCCAATAGATTGCCCAACCGCCGCGCACCGCCTTGCCGGCGCGGCCGGAGTAGCGCAGCTCGCGAAACTCGGCGTCGGAGACGACCCGCGTGCGTCGCCAAAGATAGGATACCATGAAGGCCGCGAGCAGACCGTTGAGACTGGCGTTCCAGTAATACCACGCGCCGGAGATGCCGTATTGACGGACCAACTTCGTGATGAACAGAGGCGTGTCCGAGGCAAAGGCGGTCGCCACCATCGACGTGCCGAGCAGCCACCACGTGAGTTTGCGGCCGGCGAGGAAGTAGTCCTCCACGCTGTTGCCCGAGCGGCGCGAGCAGTAGAGCCCGAGCGCCAGTTGCGAGACCATGTAGAGGCCGAGAACGATCCAGTCGAATGATTGCATGGGGTGGAGGCGAAAGCGAAGGGCGGGCGAGGGGATGGTCCGAGGGGGGCGACCGTCGCGGGGTTAATCCTCCACGAACGGGAAGAGTCGGGTGTGGGGCAGTTTAAGCCGGTAGAGGCGGGCGACGTTGCCGCCGAGAATCAGGTTCAGGTCATCCTGCGGGATGTTGAGCCGGCCGATCTGTTTCAGGCTCCAGCCCATCACGTCGACCTGATGGCGCACCGGCGGCGTCTTGCGGCGTTGGCAGATGTAGGTTTCGGGGTGCTGGCCGGGTTGCCACTCGATCGGCAACGAGGCGCCCCAGTCGGTGCCCCACAGCAGCTTCTTCGCCCCGATGTTGGGATCGCGGAGCGGCTTGTCGTAGAGCTCGGTCCACCATGTGCCGGTC
>CAXBDS010000200.1:0-9530 GCA_963974355.1 uncultured Opitutaceae bacterium | reverse complement strand
TCCGTGGCATGGATCAACGTCATGTTCAGCCCCGCCATATCGTAGGCTCGCCTGCCCTCGCCAAACTCCCGCCCCGCCTCACTCACCAGGATACGAAGATACCCTGTCGTATCGATCGCGGTGCCATCCCCATCGGACTTCAGAATCACCACGAGATCCGCCTCCGGCACTCCGCGTTCCAACGCCGCGATCACGTCGTCGGCCGTCCAGGGTGAACCTTTCGCCAGCGGCGGCTTCGCTCCCGCCTCGCTCGCCGCCCCACCCAAGAGCATGGCCCCTGTCATCGTCCAAACCAGGAAACGAATGCGAAACAGGCGGGTGCTGGTCATCCCTGAGTCTAGCGACTGTCGCCTTTGGGCGGAATACGCATCCCTGCGTAGGTCGTCCGCCCCTCCGGTCTCGCGTCCGTTTTCTCGGAACCTACCGTCGATATCCGCATCGGTAACATGATGCCCATCAATGTTTCCGCTCCGCTTGAAGGAGCGACGAATGCCGCCTCCTCGGCCGATCCGAGTGCCGGCGCATCCTCCGCCGATGCCGCCATCTCGGTGGACCCGCTCACCGTCGAGCGCTCCGCCAGCCTCATCGCCGAAAAGCTGATCGGCTGGGCGGAAACCGCGATCAAGCTGCTGCCGAACCTCATTCTCGCGACCGTCCTGCTCGCCGTGTTTTACGCGACCGGCGTGTTGATCAGTCGACTCTTGTTGAAACTGTTTCGCCGCGCCTTCGACTCCGAAGCCATCGCCTCCCTGCTCGCGACATTGCTCAAGGTCGCGATCGTCGCCATCGGCTTTTTCGTCGCCTTGGATCTCATCGGTCTACAACGCGCCGTCGTCTCCCTGCTCGCCGGCGCCGGCATCATCGGGCTCGCGCTCGGTTTCGCATTTCAAGACCTCGCCGAAAACCTCCTCGCCGGCCTGATGCTCGGCATCCGCAAGCCGTTCAAACCCGGCGATCTCATCAAATCGCAGTCCGAATTCGGCTTCGTGCGGCGCCTGAATCTGCGCAACACCGTGATGGAAAATTTCTCCGGGCAGATGATCTATGTGCCCAACAAAGAGATCTTCAAAAATGTGCTCGAAAACTACTCGGTCTCGGGACTCCGCCGCATCGAGATTCCCGTTGGCGTGTCCTACGGCGAAGACCTTGAGCACGTCACCACCGTCTTGCGCGAAACCCTCGAAGGGCTCGACTTCATCGATCACGACAAGGGCGTCGACGTCTACGCCATGGAATTTGGCGACAGCTCCATCAACTTCACCACGCGTTACTGGATCAAGTATCCGGGCGGCGACGTCGGCTACTTCCCCGCGATCCATCGAGGCGTGCTCGCGATCAAGGCCGCCTTCGACGAGGCCGATATCATGATCCCGTTCCCCATCCGCACACTCGACTTCGGCATCAAGGGCGGTGAACCCCTGCGCGATGCGCTGCCCGCCGCGCCATCAACCGACGGCAGGACCGAGTCGTGACATCTTGGTGGCGCCGTTCGCCTCGCGCCCCGGCGAACCAAGCCCATCGCGCGCCGAGAATCGCGAGTCCAAGCCTTCCCCAAAACGCGCCACCAGGAGCGGTCGAATCCAGGTCCGCCCGGAAAAAGCAAACGCTCCAAGGCCAAACCACCCAGCCTCGATCAGTCATGGACGATCCCGGGAACCGGAGCGCCCGGATTCGGTCGGTCGAAGCAACCTCCCGACCCAAAAACAAACTTTACCTTATGATAAACAAAACCCCCACCCACGAAGAGATCACCCAACGCGCCGCCGCGCTCTGGCATGAACGCGGCAAACCCTCCGGCCAGGACGAAGCCATCTGGTTGGAAGCGGAGCAGCAGATGGCCTCGGAGCCCTTGCCCGAGGGCCAAAGCGAACACGCCAAAAAGGAAAAAGCGGCGTTGAAGCGCAAAGAGGCTCTCGCACCGCAGACCCCGAAGAAACCGGCCGCCCCGAAACGGCAACCCGCCCCGCCCGGCAAGCCTCTCTACAAAAACGACTAATCGTCGGCTCGGGAACCGGCGGGCGCGGCATTCTCCGTCGCGCTGGCCCGCAGGTCACGCCCGGAAGCAGACCTGCAGACCGAGCAAGCGGCGGCGGCCCGCCACCGCGAACCGTGCGCGGGCGTCTATGCGCTGAGCGCCTGCGTGATATCGGCCTTGATATCGTCGATGTGCTCGATGCCGAGCGAGATGCGCAGGCCGCCCGGCGCGACGCCGGCCGACGCCTGTTCCGCCTCCGAAAGCTGGGAGTGCGTCGTCGAAGCCGGATGGATGATGAGCGTCTTCGCGTCGCCGACATTGGCCAGATGCGAGATCAGCTTGAGGCTGTTCACGAACGTCTCGGCCCGCGCCCGGTCGCCCTTCAGCGTAAACGAAAGCACGCCGCCGTATCCGCGGGTGAGATACTTCTTCGCCGTCTCGTGGGACGGGTGGCTCGCCAGACCGGGATAGCTCACCGCCTCGACCTCAGGCAAGGTCTGGAGCCATTGCGCCAGCGCCAGCGCGTTTTCGCAGGTGCGTTCGACGCGCAACGACAAGGTCTCCAGCCCCTGCAGCAATTGAAACGCATTGAACGGGCTTTGTGCCGGGCCCCAATCGCGCAAGCCTTCGATGCGGCAACGGATGATGAACTGGATGTTGCCCATCGGACCGCCCACACCGAACGCTTCGTTCAGCACCACGCCGTGGTAGCTTGGCGACGGCGAGGTGAACTGCGGGTATTTGCCGTTGCCCCAATCGAAGGTGCCCGCGTCGACGATCACGCCGCCCATGCTCGTGCCATGGCCGCCGATCCACTTCGTGGCCGACTCGACGAGGATGTGCGCGCCGTGTTTTAACGGCTGGCAGATCGCGCCGCCCGCCCCGAAGGTGTTGTCCACGATGATCGGGAGATCGTGCTTCTTCGCGAGGGCCGCAAACGCCGCGAAGTCCGGCACGGTGAGGCCGGGGTTGCCGATGGTTTCGAGGTAGATCGCCTTCGTCTTCGCATCGATCAACGGCTCGAAACTGGCGACGTCCACGCCCTTGGCAAAACGCGCCTCGACGCCGATGTTTTTGAAGGCGTTTTTAAACTGGTTGTAGGAACCGCCGTAGAGATGCGACGTCGTGACGAAGTTGTCCCCCACCGTGGTGATATTGTTGATCGCAAGGAACTGCGCCGAGTGCCCCGACGACGTGGCCAAGGCAGCCACGCCCCCTTCGAGCGCGGCCACCCGCTTCTCGAAGACGTCGTTGGTCGGGTTCATCAAACGCGTGTAGATGTTGCCGAATTCCTGCAGGGCGAAGAGACGCGCCCCATGGGCGGAGTCTTTGAATTGGTAAGCCGTCGTCTGGTAGATCGGCACGGCGCGCGAGCCGGTGGTAGGATCGACCTCTTGGCCGGCGTGCAATTGGAGGGTCTCGAAGTTCATCTGATAAGGAACGGGGTGGAGCTTGCAGAAGAGAACCGCCACCACAGCAAAATCCGGTGGCTTCGCCAATGGCGAAACCACCGGCGCCGCCGTCTCGGCGGTTGTGCCCGGGGAAGGGTCGCGTTCGCTTACGTCGAACGCCGCATTAAAGAACCCGGCAAATCCGTGAACGACCGGGGACATTGGGGGTCAGCAGGTTGAGCCACTGTCACCACCGCCATGCCCACCTCTCGTTCGCCGAAACCCGCTTCCCCCGCTGGCCCCTCCGGGCGCGGTCGCCATGCCCGCTCACCGCTGGAGATGCCCGCCAAGGGCTGGAAAGACATCCTGTTGCGCACGAAGGCGGAGATCAAAGCCGACAACCTGTCGTTGGTCGCGGGCGGCGTCGCATTCTATGCGTTTCTCGCGGCGGCGCCCGCCCTGGCCGCAACCATCGCGATCTACGCACTGGTGGCCGATGCGAGCACGGTCGTCGACCACCTACAACTCCTGCGCAATGTCGTGCCAGCCGACGTGATGCCGCTGTTGCAGCAACAGGCGTCGAATTTCGTCAACGATGACGCCAAGGCGAGCTGGGGCTTGGCCGTGGGTCTGGCGCTCGCGTTGTTTGGCAGCACGAAGGTGGCGCGCAGTTTGATCCTGGGGCTCAACATCGCCTACGATGAATCCGAACGCCGCGGTTTTGTGCGGCTCAACCTGCTCGCCTTCGGGCTGACGGGAGCCGGTATCATTTCAGCCGTGATCGTGTTTGCCCTGCTCGCCGCCGCACCGGTGGTGCTGCGCCAACTCGCCATCTCAACCGACACGGAACGCCTGCTGAGCTGGGGACGCTGGCCACTCATGTTCCTCGGTTTCACCGCCGCCCTGTCGGTGGTTTACTGGGTCGGCCCATCGCGACAAAACGCTAAATGGCGCTGGGTGACCTGGGGGGCGCTCGTCGCAACGACGCTTTGGATCATCGCGTCCGTGGGTTTCTCGATCTACGCGTCCCATTTCGGCAACTACGGCAAATCCTACGGCGCCCTCGCCAGCGTCGTCGTCTTCATGCTCTGGCTCTACATTACGGCCTACGTCGTGCTCTTCGGCGCCGAACTCAACGCCGAGATGGAGCACCAAACCGTCGAGGACACGACACAAGGCGCCCCCAAGCCCATGGGCGAGCGCGGTGCCTACGTGGCGGATACCGTCGGCAAGACCGCCGCCCAGGTTAAAAAGAAATCCAAAAAGAAAAAGGCCAAGGAAACCTTGGAGCCCGGCACCGATCGCGACGACACGAAACCCAAGCGCTCCAGTAAGCACCGATAACCATCGCCTGCCCGACAGCCTGAGGCTCATGTCAACATGTAGTCGACCGGCTTCAAAGGTGCCGGCAGGGGCGCTTCGCCTAAAGTCTCTCGCACCGAGGCCTCAATGCCGGCGGCCATGCCGTCCAGCGGAAGATCATTTGGCATCAGCCCGAACGGCTCTTCGATTTCATCGCTGAGTGCCTCAAGCGTGAGGAACATGTAGGCGGTAAAGCCCACAACCACCGGGGTCCACGCTCCCACCGCCTCGACCAAACCAAAGGGTAAGAGCAAGACGAAGAGGTAGATCACACGGTGGATGATCACCGAATAGGTGAAAGGAATCGGAGTGTTGGCAATGCGCTCGCAGGCTCCGAGAACGTTCGAGAGCGCTGATAGCGTCGGCTCCATCGCGTTCGCCAAGATCGGTTCCAAGCGACCCGCGCGTCGCAAGTCGCTAAGCCCCTCGCCAATCGCAACGAGCACGATCACGGGTTTGAAGCGTGCCGCCAACACTCGGCGTCGCCACACCTCATCCTCAATCAATGGCGTCAGGCTTTTACTTGGATCGGTATCGCGCAACTGGTGCCGCAACGCGTGCACGAAGGCGATCACGAGATAACCGAGCCGACGTCGCTCCTTTTCGTCGCCGGTGGTGAGCGTGCAGATCTGTCGAGTCAACGTGCGCGCCTCAATCAACAATACACCCCACATTTTGCGCGCCTCCCAAAATCGTTCGTAACTGGCGTTATTACGAAACCCGAGGAAGATGGCCAACGCGATGCCCAGCAAAGAGAACGGTTGGGCGCTTAACCCCGGTCGCCAGCCGCCGTGACTGTAAAACAGCGTCACCACCCCGGCCATCATGATCACTACCACCAGCTGCAACATCACCGTGCGCAGGATGGACCCACGCCACACGAAAAGCATCTTCAACCAAGGCAGCCTTTTCCGGACAATCATGCGCGCGGATCCTGCCGCGCTCTTGTCGGCATGCAACCGACATCAAACGTTCTCCCGCAAAACGCCGATGCAACATCGTGTGCGCACCGCATCAGTGGTGCGTCACACCGCGCCCCGCCGTTCCCCAGTCAGAGATGGCCACATCTTGGGTCAGCGATGCATTCATTGCCGGGTATGAAAGGGTGATAGGATCAAGCTTCTCCCCCAGTTCCCCATCCCCATGAAAAACAGTCTCCGCATTCGAACGGCCGTGGTCCGGCGTGCCCGTATTCAGCGTTTTGCGACGCTTTGCCTTGGCCTGCTCTCTTTCTCGATCCCCGGCGTGACCCGCGCCTCCGATCCGTTGCCGCTCATTCCCGGCAGCTGGACCCTGACCTTTCAAGATGAGTTCGACGGCACTACCGTCGACGGCAGCAAGTGGCGCCTCGGCGGCCACTATGCCGGGATCGCCGGCGCCGGCGCGAATTCACCCGACAATATCACCGTCGCCGACGGCAAGCTGCAGTTGTTGGCCGAACAGCGCGCCACGACCTTCTCCGGCACCAGCTACAGTTACGCCGCCGGAGAGGTCAGCACGTTCTTCAACTATCGCCAGCAATACGGTTACATCGAGGCCCGGCTCAAATACCCCGCCGTGACCGGCCTCTGGCCCGCCTTCTGGCTCATGCCCGATCGCGGCACTTACGGCTCCGCCAGCGCCTTCCGCCGCTCCTTCCTAAAATTCGACCTCAGTGCCGCCGGCCCATTGACGGTCAACAGCGCGATCCTGAAGCTCAAGATCTCCTCCCTTCAAACCAACGGCACCAATAACCTCGTTGTCATGAAGGTCGCCGACGACACCTGGAGTGAATCCACGATCACTTGGAGCAACCAACCCGCGCGCGACCCGATCTGGATCACCCAGAAATGGAACAATCAAGTGAGCCCCGGCGACGAGATCAGCATCGATGTGACCGACTACGTCGCGCAACAGGTCGCCGGCGACAAAACAATCAGCCTCGCCCTCGCCGACACGTTCATGCGCGCCCAACTGCTCACCTTTCACAGCCGGGAGGCGGCGACCGCCGGCGATCGCCCCCAACTCATCGTCAATGGCACCGCCTACGAACCCTCCGCCGACGCCACGGTGCGCTGGGGCTCGTATGTGGATACCAACTACGGATCCGCCACTACCCTCGATGTGAAAGACGACTACGCCGATTCCTCCACCACCTGGGGCACCGGCATGGAAGTCGACATCATGGAAAGCCTCGGCAACTGGGGCGACGATGTCACGCAGCACGCGCTGCATTGGGATGGCTACGGCGCCTACCATAAATCGGTGAGCTGGCCAGACATCACCTTCGAATCCACGCCCGACGGATTCCACACCTACGGCCTGTATTGGGAGGCCGGACTGTTCGCCTTTTACGTCGATGGCATCCGCACCGCCGAATATACGAGTGCCCGGGTGATGAGCGCACCGGCCTATTTCCTGTTGTCTCTCCAACTCGGCGGCTGGGGCGGCAACAACCCGGGCGCTCAGGTCGACCAACAGGTTATGGAAGTCGACTGGGTGCGCGCGTGGAGCGGCACGCGCGCCGACGCCGTGACCGTCACGGTGGACAACACCGACACGGCCAACACGCTCTCGACCGGCACGTGGAGCACCTCGTCGCACTCCGCCGGTTACCATGGCACCAACTACGCGCACGATGCCAACACCGCCAAAGGCACGAAGAGTTTCACCTTCCTGCCACCGCTCATGGCCGACGGTGAATACCTCGTCTACGCCCGCTGGACCGCCGACGCGAACCGCGCCACCCATGTGCCGATTGACATCGTCGGTCCCGCCGGCACCGCCTCGACTGTAACCGTGAACCAACAAGCCAATGGCGGTTCATGGCAATTGCTCGGCCTGTTTGACCTCGCCGTGCTCACCGCCGAAGCCACCGTGCGCACCACCGGCACCAATGGCTACGTGATTGCTGACGCGATGTGCTTTGTGCCCACCCCCACCACCGGCACCATCGAAGTCGACAACGACGACATCACGCAGACCAGCAGCACTGGCACGTGGACCACCTCCACCGGGTCGCCCGGGTATCTGGGCACCAACTACGTCCACGACGGCAACACCGCCAAGGGCAGCCGCAGCTTCAGCTTCGAGCCAACCATCCCGGCGGCCGGCGACTACCTCGTCTACGCACGCTGGACCGCGGATGGCAACCGGGCCAACAACGTGCCGGTGGATATCGTGCGGGCAGACGGATCCGTCGACACTCTCGTGATCGACCAAACGGTCAACGGCAGCGAATGGATCCCGCTCGGTGTGTATCCCTTGTCTCCGACCAACGCCGCCGTCACCTTCCGCACAACCGGCACCAGTGGCTACGTGATCGCCGATGGCGTGCGCGTCGTCCCGATCGTCGCTCCGTAGACGATCCCCGGTCGCCCCTTTTCCGCGCCATGACGGCTCCGGCGGGCCGTCCCTCTGCGTCCCTGCCCACACGCCCATCCCGTGGCCGTGCTTCTGCACCGACACGGAGGGCGCGCGGGCGTGACGACGACTCCCCATCGGTTTTGATTGATTAACCATCGCTCGAACCCAAACAGCGCCCGGATTCCATCCCCTCCGGCGGTTCACTCCCAGTTCATCCCGCATTCAATTACTATCAAATTAACCTATTCGGCCCCACCCGAAACGGCCTAAAAAATCGGGCAATTTGCAATATTAAGTTGCGTCAAACAGGGGATGTGACTGGTCCTACCCCCTCCTCCACATCTTCCATGGTCCCTCCTGCCAGCCCACCCGAAAGAGCGAAGGCGCTAGCTCAGAACCTCGACGGTCCCTCCGGTGCCGCGATTGACGACCTCACGTTACAGGGACGACGCTTTGAATGGTTGTTCCATCACAGTCCCAACATCTTGGCGGTGCTCACCACCGAAGGCATCGTGTTGAACATCAGCGACTCCGTGGAGAAAATCCTTGGGCACCCTCCCGGCCAGCTCACGGGCAAAGCGATCTATGATATCGTGTTCGTTGAAGATCATGCGACCTTGCGAGAAAGGCTGGCCGGCGCGCGGCGCGATAATTTCGACGAGGTGTATGAATTTCATGTCCGCGACAAGGATGGCACCCTGCACTGCCTCGAAGCCGCCAATTCCGATCCCCGGCTCGATGCCGGTCTGACGGGTATCTTGCTCACCGCCCGAGACGTGACGAAACGCAAGGAGCTGCAGAATCAATTGCTGCGCGCCCAACGTCTCGAAACGATCGGGTCCCTCGCCGGCGGCGTCGCCCACGATTTAAACAACATCTTGGCGCCCATCCTCATGGCCGTCGAACTGCTCAAGCGCGGCATCACCGACAAGGCCAAGCTGAAGATGCTCGATACCGTCGAGATGACCGCCCAGAAGGGCCGCGGCATCGTTAAACAGATCCTGACATTCGCCCGCGGCAGCACGCTTGAACAGGTGGCCGTGCATCCCGATCGCCTGATCCGCGACGCCATGGATGTGGTCGCCCAGACTTTCCCCGCCAGTGTGCTTATTGAACAGCGCGTCCGCGAGGATTGCTGGACCGTCGAGGTCGACATCACACAGCTTCACCAAGTGCTGATGAACCTCCTGGTCAACGCCCGCGATGCCATGCCTGAAGGGGGCCGCGTGACCTTCACGACCGAGAATATCGAGGTCGACGAGGCGTATGCCCGGATGGCCACGAATATGACGCCCGGCCGCTACGTCGCCATCACCGTTTCCGATACCGGCGCGGGCATGTCGGCGAAACAGCTAAAGCGCATCTTCGATCCGTTCTACACCACCAAGGACGCCGATCACGGCACCGGCCTTGGCCTCGCGACCGTAAAGCAAATCATGACCGTTCACGGCGGCGCG
>CAXBDS010000199.1:0-9680 GCA_963974355.1 uncultured Opitutaceae bacterium | reverse complement strand
CCATCGATACGAGCCGCCTCAAATGACCAACGGCGCATCGCCGCCAGCGCCGCCGTCGCGAACTCCGGTTGCGAATAGCGGATGGCCATCGAGTCCAACAGCGTGCCATCGGCGTCGATGGAAAACACGACGGCCGCTTCGCCCTCGCGCAGACCTTGATGGAGGAGCGCCCGCGGAAACGGGACGGGCGAGGTCTGCGTGATGCGCAGCGGATGGGAGTCGCGGGCAGAGGGGGCGCCGGGCTCGGCGGCGGCGGTGATGATCATCAACCACGGGGCAAGCAGAAGCGGTAGAAAGCGTTTCATGGGAAGACGGGGTGGAGGGCGCAAACGCCGTGTCTTGGGGAAGGTCGGCGAGCGAGGTCGGCGAACGGACTATCGGACGGATTTTCCCCTTTCGCAAGTCGGCGGACGAGGGACGCCGACGGGTGTTTTGGGTGGGAACGGTCGAGCGTCCAGGCCCGCCGCGCTTCCGCCCCGGGGTGGTGCGGCCTCAGTGGTGCAGCTCCGGGAAGAAGAGCGGTGCGCTGAGCGCGAGGCCCTCGGCGACGCTGGTGAATTCGTTGCCGTCGCGAATCTTATCCGCGCCGAAGCGGGTGATGAACTCTTCGCGGAGGCTGCGGATGAGGGAAGTGCCCCCGGTGAGGAAAACCGTTTCGATATCGGCGGGCGCGAGGGCGGCGGAGGCCAGGAATTGATCGAGATAAGTTGTGATCTGTGTGGTGAGATCGGCGGTGTAACGATTGAACTGCGAGCGGGTCATGCGCAGGTGAATCGGGATCTGTGGATGATCGAAATCAATCGGCGTCGTGACGCCGGTGGTGAGCGCGATCTTCGCCGCCTCGATGACCTGAAAGAGGGCGAAGCCCTGGTTTTCCTTGATGAGCGCGGTCAGCCGCTCGAAGGCCGGCGGATCGCTGGAAAGGCCGGTGAGGCGCCAAAGAAAATCCAGGGTTTTGGCGTCTTTCAGGAAAACGATTTGGTCCCATTGGCAGATCTTGCGGTGGAGCGAATCGGAGACTTCGAGCTGTTTGCCCCAACTGTCGTAGGTGGCGCCGCGGCCGAAGACCGGCGTGACCTTGTGCCACATGGTGGCGGCATCGTATTTGTTGCCTGCGACCGGCAGACCACCGGTCGCGAGAATGTCGGCCATGCGGTCGGTGCGGCCCTGACGAGCCGGGTCGAGTTGGACGATGGTGAAATCGGAGGTGCCGCCGCCGAAGTCACCGACGAGCACGCGTTCGGGCCGGGTGATGCGCGACTCATAGGCCAGAGCGGCGGCGATCGGTTCGTATTGGAAATGGATTTCCTCGAACCCGGCCTGGCGGGCGGCGCGGTGCAGGCGCTCCTCGGCGAGTTCGTCTTCGGCAGCTACGGCCGAGAAGACCGCCGGGCGGCCGAGGATAACGCGTTTCACGTCCTGTCCGGTCACGGTGTCGGCACGCGCCTTGAGATGCTGCAGGAAAATCGCGATCAGGTCCTCAATGGTGTAGTCCTGATTGTTGATGATCGTCTGGGTGAACGAGGTGTTGGGCAGGATCGTTTTGATCGCCTGGAAGAAGCGGCCGCGCATGCCATCCTCGACGTAACGCTGGCGGGCGGCGTTGCCCAGTGCGGGTGCGATGCGCCGCGTCGTGTAGGGGAAATACATGAACGAGGCATCCACGCCGGCGATCCGGTCGTCGCGCACGATGGCTCGAGTGGTGGCGTTCCAGATCGTGACGGCCGAGTTGCTGGTGCCGAAGTCGATGCCGTAGATAAACGTGTCCATGATGGGACCACGAAAGGCAGTCGCCCGCGGATGGACTGACAAGCGCCATCTTCTCGTCGCCCCGGCAGACGGTGCGATTGCGGTTGGGGTTCACCACTTGGCCACTCTGCGGGCCAAGCGTCCATGCACCCTGCCGTTTCAGTTCTTTTTCGGGATGATGTCCTGCGGTTTTTGTTTCAGTCCCTTGGAATTCCAGAGCGGAATCGAGACCTCGGGCTCGGTGGTGAACTTGCCCTCCGAATCGAAGCGCGGGGACGATTTCAAGGAGGCGTTGTCCGTGCTGGCCCGTAGGCCATGACAACCCGTCAGGATGACGAGGGTGAATGCGCTCAACATAACGACGAGTAGCTTTGGTTTCATCTTTCGAGAGAGGGGTTTACGATCGCTCGTGCGTGCCGGTCCGCCAACCGCGCCGAACGAAAACGGAACTGGAAGTGTTGATCGTCGGCCTGCGCCGAGATCGCAGGACGTATGCGCAGATCCTGATGCTGGTCACCGTCTCCAAGGCGACCGTGTCTCCGGTGCTTCGTCGGCATGGACTGAATCGATTGGCCAGTCTGGATCCGCCGAAGGCCCCGGTGGTGCGCTACGAACGTGAGCGGCCCGGGGAACTGCTGCACCTGGACATCAAGAAGTTGGGCCGGTTTGAGCGGGCGGGTGAGCGAGGCACAGGAAACCGCGCGGACCGCAGTGAAGGGGCGGGGGTAGAGGCGCTGCACGTGGCGATCGATGACCATAGTCGACTTGGTTACGCCTGCGTGCTGCCTGACGAGAAGATCCCCAGCGGGGTCGCAGCGCTGACCCAGGCGGTCAGCTTTTATCGGTTCCACGGCATCACCATTGAACGCGTTTTGACGGACCGCGGAGTGAGCTACCGATCCAAGGCCTTCGCGGCCGCCTGTGTCGAACTGGGGATCAAGCATCGCTTTACCAGACCCTATCGTCCCCAGACCAACGGCAAGGCCGAACGCTTCATCCAAACCCTCACCCGCGAGTGGGCCTACGGCTGCTGTTACCAGTCCAGCGCCGAACGCGCCGCTTATCTGCTTCCCTATATCCATGATTACAACTGGATGAGACCGCACAGCGCCCTATATCAAAAACCACCCATCACTTGCGTCCCGCTATGTGCGGACAATGTGTCGAGGCACAACAGTTAGGCTTTTTCTGTGGCGGAGTGGAGCGGTGCATCGGTGCGGTGGAGCGGCTTTTTATTTCAGCGGCGGAGTGGATCTTTTTTTCGGTGGAGTGGTTTTATAACGAATACAGATGAGCGTCACATCACTCTTTCGCCTATCGTTAAAAATCAGACAGGAGGGCCTTTATGAAGACTCCCGTAATTGCTAATTGGGGTACGCTGGCCCTCCTTGTCTGCATCGTCTGGTTGGCCTCTTTCTTAAATAATCCTGAACACATCGGGGTAAACTCCGCCGATGGATTCGACTATGCGCATAACGATCTGGGCAGAGCGCTTGTCGGCATCAATCGTGGGGTGAACGCGAAGGTAGACGAAGTGCTCACTGGTGCGCGAATCGAATTCCTTGGGCGGGACGGACTCAAACGAGTCGATAATCCGAAGGATGCGCTTTCGCTCGAAACCAGAAAGGTAGTGGTGGATGACAGCATACTCGACACGGAAGCATTGCATCATCCGAAAGTGGAAGGTGGCATCTTTCGCCCCGGCAGCAGCAACGGAGATGGCGCGGATAAAAGCGTCTTTGGCGTTTCGTATTCTGGCGTAGTGAAACGCAGAGATACCGAAAAGAAACGTGAGAAACGCGCCAGAGACTATGACGAGCGAATCGGGAATATACTCTTTCATGTGGCGGTGGTCTACGCCGGGTGTGGGATGGCGTGGTTTTTGGCGATTTTCATAGTCGAAACCGGCGTGCAAATCCGATCTTCGGCCAACGATTGCGGTCAGACAGGACCACTTGTGGTCCTTGTCTGCACCAACTGGATGGTCCTTCTATTTTTCATCAGTCGGCAAATGGATCGTGACCTGCATCTCGCTTCGTGACGATGTAGGCAACCACCGCCATAACGACGAAGAAGATACCGGCACCGCCATAGGTATAGAGCGAATCTCGGCTATGGATATAAGCTGACCGAGCGGCCCAAAAGCATACCGCGGCCCCACAAAAGCAGCCGAAGCAAACTAACACCCACATCCAACCGATGAGGTTCGCACGCAGGCGCCTGCCTCCCTCTTCTTTGTTCAAGCGCGAAACGAGTTCTCGCAGGTAAAGATCCTCTCCGACACCGGGATGTCGCTTTGCTTCTGCTCGGATCGCTTCAGAACGAAGCTGCCAGTATTTCTGATGCGCTACGGCTTCGACTCCTCCCGTGGCCTCCCTGGCCTTCGCCATGATCGATCGGTCGTAAGTGCCGATTCGGATCTCGCGATCCGCGAATTCATACAGCTCCTGAATGTTCATAGATTTCTGCCCATCGTTAAAGATGAGCCACCGGAACAGATGGCGTGGCTGATGCGAAAGCATCAGACATGACAGCTGTGGAGGTTGGCTCTGGCGTCTGGTTCGGCATCAGCTTTACGGCATTCCTAACTCCCAGACCTTCAGCATTTCTGCGGGCTTCATTCGCATTACGATAGTGCCTGTTACTGCGGATCGAGTAATCCATACTTCATTCGCTTCGTCGGTATAGATAATGGACGATCCGTCTGCTCCATGGCTTTCACTTGCGGAAAGCGACGCTGGATTTAGGTGAAGCACTGCCAAGATCTCCCGATCTGTCATGCTGGCGCAAAGGCCGTCTTGGGAAATGGGCTTCTTATCACATCCAGCGCCGACAAGCGCCAGTAGTAACATGAAGCAAGCGGTGATATATTTCATCGCCGAACGCTTAAGCTGAGACAGGCCGACTTGTCGGCCTTGTCTCCGGCGATTGTTTAGTCGGTTCTGAAAAACGCCATTTCATGCGGCGCGAGGCAAGAGGGCTGGCGGCTGAGCGGGCAAGAGGGCCGCGAGCAGGCGAAGCAAACAGGCCAAAAAGAAGCCCAGGAGCTTCTTGAGGTTCATCGCGGCGGCGCTGAACAGGGCGTTGAGCTTGTCGCCGGCCACACCTTTCAAGCGGCTGCGCTCCAATCGGTAGTCGTTTTTGAGATGTCCAATCGTTGGCTCGACAGCCGCCCGGCGTTTCATCCACCGCCAGATATGTTTGGGGATCGTGCCGCGACCGCGTCGATCTACCAGCACCTCTGCCGGACCCGCGTAGTCATGCCCGCGGTAGCCCATGTCCACGTGGACCGTTTTCAGATGCTCTTTTTTGATATAAAGCCGCTGCACCTGCTCAATCTGAGCCTTAAGCGTGTGGCCATCGTAGGGATTGCCCGGCACGCACAGCGCGCCCAACAGCCAGCCGCCTTTACTCGTCGCCGCTATACTGACCTTCTGGCCAAATGGCTTCGACCTCGTCTCGCATGTCGTCGCTTCGCTCCTCGGGACATATTTGCGGCCGGCTTTGCCCTTGGCGATGCACGCCACCTCGGGCTCGTGCACGCTGTAAATCTTGTCCCGATCCGTGCGTGTCTGCGTGTGGATACGTCTGCTCGTATCAAACAACGACCGCAGCGACTCCGGCACTCCCTGCCGTTCAATCTCACGGATCACCCGGCCCAGGTTCGTCCGGAGTTTACGCACGCAACGCTTGGAGCGTTTCATCTGTCGGGCATGAGCGTAACGCCCGGCCATCATCACCAGTCGTCCGCCCACGCGTTCGTAGCTCTGTTTGATCGATAGTCCGGCCTGGCGGGCCTGCTTCACCAAACGCTCCCGCGCCCGATCGTAGAGCCTCGCATCCGTCGGATAACGAACATCTTTGGTCTGCACCGTCGTATCCACGTTCACATGGGCGATCTGCGCGGGCCGGATCGCGCCCATCGCCACGCCGGTGTCGATCATGGCTTTAAGCATCGCCTCCGCGCCGGCTTCACCGAGGCGTTTGCGCCACCGCGTCATGCTCGACGGATCAATCGGAAAATCGTGCTCAAAAAACTGCCGCCCGCTGAAGTGCTGCCAGTAGGGATTCTCCACCCAACCCGCCACCACCGCCTCGTCGCTCAGATCGTGCTGATACTTCAAATAATGCAGCGCCACCATCAACCTTGTATCAATGCCCGGCGCCCCCGTTTTATCATGATAGGTCGGCGTCAGCAGCTCTTCGAACGCCGCCCAGTTGATGCGCCCACCCAACTTCACCAGCGGATGGTTGGCAGCCACCAGAAGTGATAATTCCACCCGGAACAGCTCTCGCTGCGGATCATGCGCGGTCTTCTTCGGTTTCATCGTTTTCCCAGTTTTCTTGTATAAAATCAGCGATCTTCGGGAAAATTACAGCACGTAGAGTGCCATTAAAGATCTATCATGGAGGCAGTTGGGGGATTTTCAGAACCGACTGGTTAGCCCTTTTCTTCGGTCTCATAGACAAATCCTTCGCTCCAAGCGTCGCGATCTAACTGCATCTCGTCGATGTAGAATCCGGATGCCTCTTCGTCTTTCAGAGGATCGACGATGCGCGAGAAATCCGCGAATCCCGGAAACTTCCGTTTCCGCTCAACGGCCGCTTCGGCTTCGGCGCGCGAAGAGTATACGCCGATCAGCTTCACGTCCTCGGAATCTCCCTCGGAGCGCAGGTGCTGTAGAACGAATACCGTCTCTCGATTCATAGATTCCGGCTAACGTTTGAGCTGAGATACGGAGGTCAGTGCGGAGCGCTGGCCGGAGTTGTCTCGGGCGATTGGTTAGACGCTCCTTCGCTGGTTTCGAAGGGATGTCGGCTAAGGATATGCTCGACTAGCTCCTTGGCTTCAGCTCCCACAATGTGAAGACCACCAAATTTGGAAACAGGCGCAATACGCACTCCTTCAACATAATCGAGTAAGAGTGTGAATGCTTCTTCATCGTCAGCGAAGAAGTCCGCATTTGGGATAGGTGAACAGATGCATTTCGACCCTTTCGTTTCGAATTTCGCCTTCGATACTATAAGGCGGAATTGCCGGAACCATGGATCGTCCGTGATCGGCGTTTGCATCAGTGTCGCCCCTTTTTTCCAAGTGAGGTTCGCTGCGTTTACCTCGCTAGCTAGGCTCCTAAAGTAGCGAACTTCAAGAGGCTCATCTGCGGTCAACTGGGCCGAGATAAGGAGGAATAGGGATAACAGGAGGTAGGCGTTTGATCTCATCTGTCTAACGATTGAGGTCAGACACGGAGGTCAGCGCGGAGCGCTGGCCGGAGTTGTCTGCGGCTGTTGGTTAGCCTTTGCTTCCTCTCGTATCTCTCTTTCGGTTTTATCGTAGGTGGTTCGGATATGCTCCCAAATGACACTGTTGTATCTGCTGACATAATCATTGATGGCCGCAGTCGAACCAAATGCGATAGAATCCTGTTTTAGCCCGTATTTTTCGTATATATAATTTCTTTCCGCTCTATACGAATCTATCCAAACCGGGCATCCCACAAACCAGACTCGCACTTCGCCGTTCGAGATGTCTCTAAGGGCGTCGTTCTCGGCGACCCGGGTTCGTATATCCGCCAATCCGAAAAAGGCTTCCGCGCGTGCTGCCTCATCTGGTTCCGGCGCCGCTTCGCGCGACAGAAGGACAGAACCGACGCCGCAAGTGGCTATCGTCAATCCAATGAACAAAAGACGGACGTGTCGCTCTTTCATGGCTAACGTTTCAGGTGAGACGCGCAGGCCGTGCAACGGCCTGCGTTGTCTCGGCCGGCTGGTTGGCCTCGAATTTTAAGCCGTCCGCAAACTCTAATAGGCTCTGAATATTGCGGCCGCTGATACCGTCTTTCACACTAAAAAACTCATCGCTGCTCGTCAGGGATACCCAATATCGCTGCCCAGCCATCGATACAATCATTCCGAGAATCCAAGCGCGCTCTCGATCCACTATCTTCGACTTCTCGCCAACACTACGACTGATCTCCGGCACTTCGATCAAATGAAACTCGACCGGAGCACCTCTCCACTTGCCGGACTGCGTAGAGACTAGCCTTCCGTCCTGTAGCGCTCGCGCAGGTGATCTTCCAAACTGGCGTAGATCATCCAGTAGCCTGTCCTCCTGGTGAGAGGGTCCAACTCTGACGACAAATACTCGGCCTCTTCCTATGCCCGGGCCATAATCCTCGTAGGCTACCAATCCGTCTTCGTCTACGTGCACACGGAGCAAGGCGAGAGTAATACGATACGTGAACGATTCCCCGAGGACTACCTGGCCCTTTTCTGTCTTCTTCCCATATGCGCCTGCGTAATGCGAAACCACCGAGCAGCCAGTCGCGCTCAAAATGAACACAGATGTGAGAAGTAGGGATTTCATCTCTTGGCCAACGATTGAACTCAGCCGCGACGGGGCGCCAGCCCCGGCGTTGGCTGCGGTGGCTGGATAGCCTCTTTTTCTTTCGGGTAGAACGCAACAATGTGCTTCGGGTGAAAAGCCACCGCATCGTCGGCCTTCAGCAACTGAGTATACTGAGGCGAACTGTCGAGCCGACCGATCAAACACCCGTCACCATAGTCCGTGACTTCGACCCACATGTGCTCGGCCCCAAACTCCTGACCGCTTCCTCGGGCTTTCGCTGACTCGCGATACTCGAAAATGAGCTTCACGGTATCACCGGGCTTCGCTGCGAATCGTTCCTCGTCGGAGGGAAGCGGTGCCGCGAGGGGCCACGCATCGTCCGACTGCTCAAGAGCCGCCAAATGGAACCCGTCCGTCTCAAACGTGGCGTAGGGATAGAAGGGCGATTCCATTTCCGGCTATCGATTGAGGTCAGACACGGAGGTCAGCGCGGAGCGCTGGCCGGAGTTGTCTGCGGCTGTTGGTTAGCCTTTGCTTCCTCTCGTATCTCTCTTTCGGTTTTATCGTAGGTGGTTCGGATATGCTCCCAAATGACACTGTTGTATCTGCTGACATAATCATTGATGGCCGCAGTCGAACCAAATGCGATAGAATCCTGTTTTAGCCCGTATTTTTCGTATATATAATTTCTTTCCGCTCTATACGAATCTATCCAAACCGGGCATCCCACAAACCAGACTCGCACTTCGCCGTTCGAGATGTCTCTAAGGGCGTCGTTCTCGGCGACCCGGGTTCGTATATCCGCCAATCCGAAAAAGGCTTCCGCGCGTGCTGCCTCATCTGGTTCCGGCGCCGCTTCGCGCGACAGAAGGACAGAACCGACGCCGCAAGTGGCTATCGTCAATCCAATGAACAAAAGACGGACGTGTCGCTCTTTCATGGCTAACGTTTCAGCTGAGACACGGAGGTCAGCGCGGAGCGCTGGCCGGAGTTGTCTCGGGCGGTTGGTTCGGCTCTTTGCTATCTGGTAACGGCCATAGATCAAGACGGTCGAGTTCTCCAATGCTACCTGACCACATACCCATATGCCCTCTCTTCCCTGCGTGGAACGTTCCAGCGACATATCCACCATACCATCGAACATCGTCCGTGTAATACTTCGAGAGGTCGCCATCTATCCAAATCCCGTTTGACGGATGAATAGCTGCCCCGCGAGATTCGAACGCCCCCTGGATCTCAAACCCTGCCTGGACCACGACGAAGACCATCACCTTCTTGCCATCGTATTTTTCCGGCGTCACAAGTAGGCGAACCATGGGAATGATCCCTTCACGTGGGCGAATTTCATCTGCTTCAGTAGGCGATGATATCGATTTTCCTTCTGTCGTGTCGCCACAACCAGCGAACAGCAGGCTGAAAATCGATAGTAGCAGGAGGTAGTAGCGCGTCATTGTTTTGCCGAACGTCCTAGCTGAGCCAAGAGCGGAGGCGCGGAGCGCCGTAGGGAATTGGCTCCGGCGGCTGGTTCGTAAGCGTCCGTCCTACCACGTCTTGACTGACGAGGGCTCAGGCCGATGGCCTC
>CAXBDS010000198.1:0-9734 GCA_963974355.1 uncultured Opitutaceae bacterium | reverse complement strand
TCCGTTGCCGATGCGGGTGCCTCTTCGCTCGACTCCGGCGCCGGTGCGTTCGACTGAGGCTTTTTGGGCTCTGGCAATGGCGGGGCGGCGAACACCGCACCGTCCATGAATTCTGTGACGTAGCCTTCCATCACCAACCAGCGCAGGTCGCCCTGCATGCGGGAAAGACGGCGTTGATCCTCCACCGACAGAGCCGGTGCAGGCGTCGCCGGGCTCTCTGCGGATGCCTCGGAGCTCGGCGCCGGTTTGGCTTCGGACGAAATCCCAAGGAACTTCTCCGGCAGCTCGCCCGCCTTGACCATCGGATGCGTTTCAATGAAGTCGATCAACTCCCCGATGCTTTCAGCGAACGTCTGGCCGGGAACGCGGAACTTCCGCTTCACCGCACAAACGTAGCTCACCCCTTTCGAGCCTTTCTTAAAGATCGTGAATCCTTCCCGACGCAGGCGTCCGCGTAACGCGTTGGCCGTATCCAACGGGAACCGACGCTGACGCTCCAGGGCGCCAATCACGGCCGCCTTGATCTCACCGTCGGGCAAGAGTTCCAACATCTTGCCATGGAAACGGGCCGTATCCACCGCTCGCACGATCTTCTCGCGGACATTGGTCAGCAGATACATCCGCGCGTCTTCGACATTATCGAACGTCAACGCGGAGGGCGCGTGCGGCGCGGCCGCCGGCGCAGCTTCCGTCACTTCTGCGACAGGCGCGGCATCTTCCCTCACTGCATCTTCCGTCGATGTAGCGTCGACCGGCGTTTCCGTCGGCGCTGAGGAGGACGGCGTCGATTCGCCTTCCGCAGGAGTGGCGGGGGCCGCCGGGACCTTGGGGCCCTTGCCTTTCAAGGTAAAACGCGTCGCGTTTTTTTGGCTTTCAAGCCACTGGTTAACGACCTCGTCGTCGCGCACCGACTCAATCCGAGAGCGGTATGAGTCCAATGACATGTTCGTCACATGCTTCGCGTGATGCTGCTGCACCAGCTGGTTATAACGGTGGTAGTTCGGCGGCCCGAGCAACGCCCCCGTCAGGCCACACTTGTTGATCACCTGGAAACTGCCTTTCGGCGGATCGACTTGCACCTCTTCCTGATCGAAGAACGTGCCAAGGTGATTTTGCATCACATGATTCACTGCGGCCTCTTCGCTCTCGAAGACCACCCCATCCGGCACCGACAAATAAAACTTCGGCTTCGGAGCCGCCGCGCCGCCTTCTTTGGCCGCTCCCGCACGATCCGAGGACTTCGGCTCGACGACGACCACAAAGCGGTCGTTTTTACCGATCACGGTTTTTGCGATATCAAACAGCTCAAAAGTCCGACACGAAGAGCGGATTGTCTTCGCCAACGCATCGAAGCTCACATCCTCGGGATAAAACGTGACGTCAAAATAAGGACTCACGTAGGGCACATGCTCCATGGGACGTTCGCGACCACCACGATAAGGCCCCGAACCGGGACGACCGCCACCGCCCTGCCCGCCCCGACGCTCGCCGCGCGGGCCACCACTGGGGCCATCCTGGCGAGGGCCGCCGGGACCATCATGACGCGTTTCACCGCGCGGAGCGTCGCCAGGCGCACCAGCCGGACGCCGGAATGTGCGGCGATCACGACGGCTGTCAGCGCCTCCAGGCCCGTCGCGTCGGGGACGATCATCGCCGCGAGCCTCGCGGAACTTGCCCGGACCCGGGCGGCCGCCTTTGTCGTCAGTTTTATCCTGCGACCATTGGGTGCCGAAGCTAAATTGCTGTAGCTGGCTGAGGTCCAGCTTGTTGAATTCCTTCTTCGAGTCTTCGGAGGGGGGCGTGTCGTCCATGCGGAAACGGGCGCGAGCCCGTGATTACCTGTCAGGTGTTTAAGTCGGCGACTGCGAAACGGCGCAGTCAGGCGGAGTCTCCATGCCCACACTGCTCTGGCAAGCCCGATTCTAACCTCTTGTAAGGGAGAAATGGGGAAGATCTGCCAGCGTGGAGGAAATTCCCCCCCACCATCGTTGGTGCCCAAGAAGGGACTCGAACCCTTACACCTTTCGGCATACGCACCTCAAGCGTACGTGTCTACCAATTCCACCACCTGGGCATTTCCAACGAGGGAGGTGAGAGATAGGTTGATCAATTCGAGGATGTAAAGAGCTGAAATGAGATAAAATTCAAATGCGCTTTGACCCTCGGGGGACTCCGGCAATCTTCCCCTCCAGCTAAGGTTATGACGCTCGACGACATTCAAAAGGCTCTGCTCGCTTCCTACGCCCAGCACGGGGGCATCAATCACTTCGACGGCATCAACCTGCCCTCCGATGAATCGGTCAATCGCCTCGCGGTTGACATGATGCACTTGCTGTTCCCGGGGTTTTTCGAGCAAAGGCCCTTGGCCAAAGCCGATGTGCCCACGGTCACCGAACAGCGTCTGAAAGCGGTTGCCATTCGGCTTGAATCAGAAATTGGCAAAGCCCTCAACTTCGCCCGCGACCCCGAACCGGAGGCAAACGCCAGTCGGCTCAGCATGGAAATGCTGGAGCGCTTGCCTGAACTGCGCGATATCGTGCAGACCGATGTGCAGGCCGCGTATAATGGTGACCCCGCGGCGCGCAGCGTCGAAGAGATCATCCTCGCCTACCCCTGTGTGCTGGTGATCTCGCTGCAACGTATCGCCCACGTGCTCTATAAACTGGGTGTGCCGCTGCTGCCGCGCATGCTCACGGAATACGCGCATGAACGCACCGGCACCGACATCCATCCGGGAGCCCGGATCGGGTCGCACTTCTTCATCGATCATTGCACCGGCGTTGTCATCGGCGAGACGGTGCAGATCGGCTGCCATGTCAAAATCTACCAAGGCGTGACCCTCGGGGCGAAATCCTTCGAGACCGACGCCGACGGCAACCCGATCAAAGGCGTCAAACGCCACCCCGACATCGGCGATCATGTGACGATCTACGCGCACGCCACGATTCTGGGCGGCGACACCTCGATCGGCGCCAACTCCATCATCGGAGCCAACGTCTGGCTGCTCGAACCCATCCCGCCGAACAGCATCGCCTACTACCGGGGTGAGAACCTTGTCGTACGCTCCCGCCGGAAGTCGGAGAAATCGATCGAGTCCCGCTATCTCGCCGAGATGGCCGCCTGGGACCCGGGGATCTGAAGCCTCGCCCCATAGCGTCAGCTCGGATACAACCCCCGGGGGTTCCGCCGCCAATGCAAGCCGCCTGCAGACGCTCGGCCCGTAGGGGATTTTGCGATACGTCCTGCCGGGGACCACGTTCTTGACAGGACGCGGGGCCAAAATCTTTGTCACTATAACGCGCGCTCGCGCAGCCACTATCCTATGAAATCCACCCTACCTAGATTCGCCGGTATCCTCGTCGTCTTCTCCGCGCTCATGGCCGCGACCGCTCCGATGGCGCGAGCCCAGATTACGTTTAGCATCGATACCTTCACGACCGACCAACTGACGATTACCCTAAACGCGTCCACTCTGACCGGATCGTTTGCAGGATCCAGTCCCGCATATTTTACGCTCATCGGCGAAATCGACGGCGTCTTCGGATCCTCCCACCTTCCCACAGGCTCATGGATTAGCTCCGGTGACATCATAACCGGATCCGAAACCGAGGCCGGGGCAATCGGCGCCGTCAGTTTCACCTCCGCGAACGCTTCCCCTATGAGTCCAGCAGGCCCTATCGTGGGGATTAGCGGGGCGAGCTCCTTTGTCACGGGCACGTCGATTAACTCGCCTTATCAAGTCACGTTTTCGGAGGTCGGTCGCTTCGACACTTCGGAGGTCACCGGCTTCCGCCTCTATTGGGGCAACTATGGGAGCTCCGACGCCGTGTTCCAAAGTGTCACAAGCCTCAGCGCCGTGCCCGAGCCCGGCAGCTTCGCCGGACTCTTGGGCCTCGCTGCGCTGGGTGGTGTGATGACGCGCCGGCGGCGGCGAGCGTAAAACGCCATCGGCCCGCGCGCCATCCACGGTGCGCTACCGCCGCTGTCGATCCGCCAACCCTTGGGCCAACGCAGCCGCAAACCACGGCCCCCGGTAAATCATGCCGGTGTAGATCTGCACGAGCGTGGCACCCGCATCCAGTTTTTCGCCCGCGCTCGCCGCGTCGGTGATGCCGCCGACCGCGATGATCGGCAGACGCCCCTGAGTCGAGCGCGCGATGTAGCTCACGATTTGGGTGGAACGGCGCCGGAGCGGACGCCCGCTCAGCCCCCCGGTTTCCCCGACCGCCGCGAACGGGCCGGGCCGCGCCAGCGTGGTATTGGTGGCGATGATACCGTCGAGACCGAACTCGGCGATCACCTCCAACACCGCGTCGATTTGCCCGTAAGTCAGGTCAGGCGCGATCTTCAGCAGCAACGGCAGACGCGTCGCACTGCGATCGCGATTCGCCGCCGAGACGGCCTGTAACAACTCCCGCAGGCGCGCCTCGTCCTGCAGCTTGCGCAAATCCGGCGTGTTCGGGCTGGATACGTTGAGCACAAGATAGTCGGCGAACTCCGCAAGCTTGCCGAAACTCAACAGATAATCCTCCACCGCCCGATCCAACGAAGCGGCCTTGGACTTCCCTAAATTCACGCCCAACGGGATGCGACGTCGCCCCGGACCCGGTTGCCGCGCCAAGCGTTGCGCCACCCGCTCCGCCCCTTGGTTGTTAAACCCCATGCGATTGATCACCGCTTCTTCCGCCGGATACCGGAACATGCGCGGCCTAGGGTTCCCGGGCTGGGCCAAAGCCGTGACCGTTCCGATCTCGACGTGGCCAAACCCCATAGCCGCCGCCGCCGGCCAAGCACGGGCATTCTTGTCGAACCCCGCCGCCAACCCCACCGCATTGGGAAACGTGAGTCCGAAGGCTTCCACCGGCCGAAATCTCGCCGCCGGCAGGGCATGGTGCCATTCCAGCAGACGGCAGAGTGGCGTGATCTTGCCCAATGTCGCCATCGCCGTCACGCCCAGCTCATGCGCTTCCTCTGAGCCCATGTGAAACAACAGGGGGCGGATAAGCTTTTCGTAGAGGAAATCCATGGGCGGTGACAGTGAAATGGAGCGTCCAAAAAGCAAGCGCCGCGCCCGCCGTGAAAAACCTTAAAAAGACCTCGCCCTGCGACACCGCCTCGCCTCAAAACCACCTGTTCGACCGCCCCGCCCCACATCCTATCCATTTCGGCCGTTTCAAGAAAGTCTCACAAAGTCGTTTTCGTGGTTTGACTCGGCCAGACCACCTCTTTTCACCTGCGACCGCGTCCGCGCTTCAATCATGGCAAAATCCTCTACAACTCTCGACTGGTGCATTGTTCGTCTCGGCGAAGACCACAACTGGTGGGTCGACGAAGTGAGCGACCCGGTCCGCTGGGACGTTGATGGTCTCAGCGTCGTTGACCCGCGCCAAGTCGCCCACCTCGCCGAGCTCGTCGAACCGCTGCGTGACTACGGTTTCGACCAAGACCTCCTCGATCTGGCCTTCATCCCGTTCCGCATCGAAAAGGAAACCGACAAGGGCGGCGTGCGCCTGCGCCGCGTAAAAGAGTCGGTCTTTGAATCCGAAGATAAACTTTTCGCGCTGCCCGACATCGTTGACGACGAGAACGGCCCCTACGCCGACTTGCTCGACCATCTTACGCGCTGCCGCGTGAAACTCCTCAACGACCTGTTCGATTTCGAATCGAAACTCACCGTCGACGAGGTCGAGGACGAGATCCGCGAAGACCAGAACGCCAGCTTCATCGAAGGCAAAGCGATCCACACCTTCGAGGAACTCACCGCGATTCTTGAATACGTCCCCGCGGGTTGGGAAGGCGAAGACGATGACGAAGGTGGCAGCGATGACGAAGACATCGACACCGACGATTTGCCCGACGTCGACGACGAGGACGAAGCCGCCCTCAAGGGTGACTCCTCCCTCAAGTGGGATGAAGAGGATGAGGACGAAGATGAAGACGACGACGGCACGACCGACGAGAAGCCGGACGACCTCGACGACGATTCTGATGACGACGACTCCGATTCAGGCAGTGAGGACGACGACGAAGAAGACGACGAAGACGAGAAACCGAAGCGCAAAACCAAGCGGAAGAAGTAAGCGGTTCCTCCGAGCGTGCCTCGGCTAACTTTCAAGCGCGGCCCTCACCGGCCGCGCTTTTTGCTGGCCGGTGATCAACGCCGTCGTTCCCCGCCCGCCACCAGGCCTACTTCAACGCCTGTGCGACTTCCTTCGCGAAGTAGGTGAGAATCATGTCGGCGCCCGCCCGCTTGATTGCGAGGAGCGATTCATCCCGCGTGCGAGGATAGTCCAGCCAGCCCAACCGCGCCGCCGCGTGGATCTGCGCATACTCACCGGAGACCTGATAGGCCGCCACGGGTTTATCGAGCGCATTTCGCACGTCGCGGATGATGTCCAAATACGCGCCGGCTGGTTTCACCATAACGATATCCGCGCCCTCCGCCGCATCCGTCAGCGCCTCGACCACCGCCTCCCGCCGATTCGCCGGATCCATCTGGTAGGTCGCCTTGCTCAGCAGTCGTGTGCCCGCGGCCTTCGCGCTCCCCACCGCCTCCCGAAACGGTCCGTAATAGGCCGAGTTAAATTTAGCCGAATAGGCCATGATGCCCGTGCCCTCGAAACCGGCGTCGTCGAGCGCCGCCCGGATCGCTCCGACTCGCCCATCCATCATGTCCGACGGCGCCACGAGATCGACCCCCGCCTCCGCCTGGAGCAACGCCATGCGGCACAGGATGTCCACCGTCCGGTCGTTATCCACATCGTCCCCGGTCGCCGTCAGCACGCCGTCGTGCCCATGCGTCGTATACGGATCGAGCGCCACATCGGTAATGATCGTCAAGGCGGGGACCGCCTTTTTCACCGCCCGCACCGCCCGAAGCACCAAAGCCTGCGGATCGAGTGCCACGGTGCCGTCGGCATCTTTCAACGACGCGTCGAGTTTGGGAAAAATCGCCACCGCCCGCACGCCGAGTTTGGCCAGCGCACGACACTCCTTCACGAGGTCCTTGATGTTCCAGCGGAACTGACCCGGCATCGACGCGATCTCTTCGGGCGCCGGCGAGCCATCGACCACGAACAGCGGCGCGATCAAATCCTCCGCCCGCACCACCGTCTCACGCACCATCGCGCGCACGCTTTCGGTCCGGCGCAACCGCCGCGGACGCTCCACCAGATCCAGACTAAATTCGGATGCCATCCTGACCACCGTAGCCCTCCCCGCTTCCACCGCCACCCGATTTTCCCCCGTTGGCACAGCTACAAACGCCAACGCGACTTTGCATTATTCGTGTTTATTCGTGTGCATTCGTCGTTTCTCCTCCTCTTGCGCATGGCCCTTCAGCTCCACGAATCCCTCTCTCGCTCTCTCCGCGAACTCCGACCGTCGCACGCCGACGGCGTTTTCCGGTTCTATAATTGCGGCCCGACCGTCTACGCCCCGGCCCACATCGGCAACTTCCGCACCTTCGTCGTGAACGACGTCATCCGCCGCCTGCTCGAACTCGAATTCGGCGCCGACCACGTCAAACACGTGCGCAACCTCACCGACGTCGACGACAAAACGATCCGTCGGGCCCGCGAAGAAGGTCGTCCGCTGGCCGACGTGACCCAAGAGTGGACGGCAAAGTTTCACGCCGATTGCGACGCCCTCAACTGCCTGCGCCCGCACGTCGAGCCCACCGCCACCGGCCATATTCCCGAACAGGTCAACATGATCGAGGTGCTCATGGAAAAGGGGAACGCCTACCGCACCGCCGACGGCTCCGTGTATTTCAAAGTCTCCTCGTTCGACGACTACGGCCGCCTCTCCCGCATCAAGGAACGCGAGCTCCAATCCGGCGCGTCCGGCGCCGCCGACGCCGACGAAAAAGAAGACGGCAGCGACTTCGCTCTCTGGAAAGCGTGGAAAACCGACGACGGCGACGTCAAGTGGCCCGGTCCCGGGGGCGCGTCCGGCCGTCCCGGCTGGCACCTTGAGTGCAGCGCGATGATCAAAAAACATCTCGGTGAAACGATCGACCTGCACACCGGCGGCGTCGACCTCCTGTTTCCTCATCACGAAAACGAGATCGCCCAAAGCGAGTGCTGCAATGGCACCACCTTTGCCCACCACTGGTATCACAGCGAACACCTGCTCGTGGACGGCAAAAAGATGAGCAAGTCGCTCGGCAACCTCTACACCCTCGACGAACTCAACGCCATGGGCCACTCCCCCATGGCCCTCCGCTACGCCCTCCTCGCCGGCCACCCGCGCAAGCAATTGAACTTCAGCTTGGAATCGCTCAACGCCGCCGAGAAGGCGCTCAGCACGTTACGCTCGTTCCAAGCATCACTCTCCACCGGCGGCACCGAAGATCCTTTCGCCGCCGTTTTCAGCGCGCTCCACGACGACTTGAATACCCCCGGCGCTCTCGGAGCTCTTTTCACCGTCGTTAATCGTGGCGGCGCCGGAAACAGTTCGACGGCCTTTGACCGCGTGCTCTTCGCCCTCGGCCTCGATCTCACCGTCCCCGAAACCGCCGCCATCGAAATCCCGTCCGCTATCACTGCCCTCGCCGAAAAACGCTGGGCGGCGAAACAAGCCAAAGACTGGGCCGCGGCCGACGCGTTGCGCGCCGAGATTACTGCGGCCGGCTGGACGATGAAGGACGCTAAGGACGGCTACGACCTTGATCCCCTCAAGGCCTGATCCGTGTTCGTCGGCATGAATCCGTGTCTATTTGTGTCCATCCGTGGTTAAAAAAAACTGCGGTGCCCCACTGCTCCGACTCCGGATTATTCGTGTCAATTCGTGCCCATGGCAGGCTTGTCGCTTCGCTCGGAACGTGGTTAAACCCTCGTTCGTTTCTCAACTGGGCCGGCAATCGTAGGCCGGACCGCAACCCACATCCGTCATGTCCATGTCACCGCTAGAAGAAATCCGCCACTCGGCCTCGCACATCCTCGCGACCGCCGTCCTTCGCCTCTTCCCCGAGGCCAAGCTCGACATCGGTCCGCCCACCGACACCGGCTTCTACTACGACATCGATCTCGAACACAAACTCACGGCCGCCGACCTCGAAACCATCGAGGCCGAGATGAAAAAGATCACGAAGGAAAACCAATCCTTTACCCGTCAGGAAGTTTCCCGCGAGGAGGCCGTCGAGCTCATTAAATCCATCGGTCAGGAACGCTACAAACTAGGTCGTCTCGCCGACGTGCCCGAAGGCGAAGCGATTTCCTTCTACCGCAACGGCGAGTTTCTCGACCTGTGCGCCGGCACGCACGTGCGCTACTCGTCGAAAGTCAAAGCCTTTAAACTCCTCTCCATCGCCGGCGCCTATCACCGCGGCGACGAGAAAAACAAACAGCTGCAACGCATCTACGGCACCGCCTTCGAAACGAAGGACGAACTCGCCGCCTACCTCGAACAACTCGAGCAGGCCAAGCAGCGCGACCACCGCAAGATCGGCCGCGACCTGCGTCTCTTCGTCATCGACGACGAGGTTGGCCAGGGCCTCATCCTGTGGACGCCGAACGGCTCGGTCATCCGCCAGGAGCTGCAGAATTTCATCAGCGCCGAGCTGCGCAAGCAGGGTTACTCACAGGTCTTCACGCCGCACATCGGCAAGCTCGAGCTCTACAAAACCTCCGGCCACTTCCCGTATTACAAGGAGTCGCAGTTCGCCCCGATCATCGAAAACGAATCGCTCGCCGAACTCGTTTCCGAGGGCTGTTCCTGCGGCGAAGCGTTCG
>CAXBDS010000197.1:0-9777 GCA_963974355.1 uncultured Opitutaceae bacterium | reverse complement strand
GACGGAGAGGGAGGCTTCGTAGCGTCCGCTGACCGAGCGCCAGCCGGCGCGCAGGTTGACGAGACTGAAGGCGTCCTGGCGGAGGGCGTAGTTGAACTGCGCGTTGTTGTCGTCGAAGTAGTGCTTCGATTTGTATTGGTAAACCGGTGACACGGTGAACGTGCCGACATCGCGCACGGGGAGCGTCCAGATGAGGCCGAGGGCGCCGGTGTGTTTGGCGGTGAGGCGGAAGGCGTTGCCGGCGTATTGCTGCGGCTGGCCGTTGTCGCCGGTGTCGTCGAAGGTGGCGTCGGTATAGCCGTAGCTTGCGAAAATCTGGAGCGTGTCGCTGACGACGCCCTGCGTGGTGAGTTCGAGGCCCTGGCCGGTGGCGTTGCCGGCATCGATCGAGATGAAGCGACCGAGGTTGGCGGGATCGGCGATGGTGGTCTGGAAGTTGGTGTAGTCGTAGTAGAACAACGCGGCGCCGTAGGTGAGGCGTTGGTTGGCGGTGATGCCCTTGAGGCCGATCTCGTAGTTCCAGACGACCTCTTCCTTCAGGTAGGTTTCCGAGGTGGCGTTGATCGTGATGGAGTCCGGGCGGCGGCCGCGGGAGGCGGAGGCGTAGCCGCTGAGGCGATCAGTGAACTCGTAGCGACCGACGAGGCGACCGACCCAGCCGGTGTTGCTGTCGCTGACCTCGCGTTTCGGAGTGGGCGTGAAGACGTTGTTGGTACCGCCGCCGAGGATGAAGCCGACCATGCCCGGCGTGCCGGAGAGATTGCGGGCCTCGTAGCCCGAGGTGATGTCCTCAAAGGTGAGGCGCAGGCCGCCGGAAAGCTCGAAGCGGTCGGTGAGTTGATAGGTGCCATCGGCAAACAGATCGAAGGCCGAAGTCTCGCCGAAGTTGGTGTAGTCCTCTAGGTGCGAGGAGAGGGGCGCGCCGGCCAGCGCGGCCAACCCTTGGAGCGAACCGAAGGCGGCATTGTTGAAGATGGCGAACGTCGCCGGCAGATTGGTCTGCGCCACGAACGGGTTCATCGCGGGGATGGCGGCGTTGGCCACGGCAGCGGGAATGCCGGCGGCAATGATGCCATCGCGGAAGGTGCCGGAGAGGAAGGGCCAGAAGTATTGTTCGTTGCCGTAGTAAGGCACGTTTTGTTCACCCGTTTCGTGGAAGTAGCCGGCGCCGACGAAGCCGACGAAGGCGCCGCCACTGTCGAAGTCGAAGCGGAACTCCTGACTGAATTGGTCGCCGGTGGCGTCTTCGGCGAATTCGAGCAGCGGCAGGTAGGATCCGTCCGCGTCGAACTGCTCGAACGAGTCATAGGCGCGCCAGCCGGTGATGCTGGAGAACGTCCACGCATCGGTGAGTTCGCTGGTGACCAGCAACGTGGCGCCCCAGACGGCGCGGTCGATGTAGAGCTCGTCGCCGCGGTTGAGCTCGGCGAAGGTGAACGGGCTGGTGTCGCCGCCGGCGGGGGCGATGGCGCCGCTCTTGAAGGAGGTGCCGGGCGGGTTGTCGATCTGCGCGTTGAGGATGAGGTCGACTGTGGTCCGGTCGGACGGCTGCCAACGGAGACCGGCGCGGAAGGCCTGAGTATCTTTCCCGTTCAGGGTCGAGCCATCGGCAACGTTGTCGATCGTGCCATCGTGGTGGGCGACGCGGAAGGCGAAGCGAGTGTAGAGCGTATCGGAGGCGGGCAGGTTCACCATGCCTTCGGCCTCGTAACTGGAGTAATTGCCCGCGCCGCCGGTCAGGTAGGATTCGCTGGCGTTGCGGGCCTTGTTCTGGATGAGGGAAAGCGCGCCGATCTCGGCACCGCGGCCGAAGAGCGTGCCCTGCGGGCCCTTGAGGACCTCGACGCGCTCCATGTCGAAGAGCTCGACGACGCTGCCTCGGGAGCGGCTGATGGATACGCCGTCTTGGAAAATGGATACGCGCGTTTCGCTGCGGGGGTCCCCGGAGTCCGTGGTGACGCCGCGGATGTTGATGCCGGGGTTGTTCGGCGATTGTTCCTGGACGAAGAAACCCGGGACGAAGGGCGCGAGGTCTTTGTATTGATACACGCCAAAGGACTCGAGCGTGCTGCCGGTGTAGGCGGTGACCGAAAGGGGCACGTCCTGCACGGCTTGGGTGCGTTTCTGGGAGGTGACCTCGAAGGCTTCGAGCGCAACGACGTCACCACCGGGGGCGGCGGATTGCGCGAAGATGAATGCCGGGGAGACGAGGGCGGCGAGCGCCGGGAGGCAGAGCAGGGAGGGGATGGGAGAGTTCATAGCGCGCAACGTTTACGGCGACGGGCGGAGCTAGAGAGCCATCCCGGCGGGCGGTCAACGGTCACTCGGGGTTGTCACGGCAACTTTGCGGTCCTGTAACCCAACAGTGACCGGGGGCGGGGGCGGAGGGGCGCCGGCCGGTTTGTCAGGAGCCGTAACGCTGCCGGCCGAGCAGGCCGATGATGGCGGCGGCCAACAAATCGGTCCCGGCAATGGCCAGACGCAGGGGCTTGGGCAAGCCGATCGGCAGAATCATGATCAGCAGGGCGGCCCCGAGGAACATCCACACGGCCAGACCGAGCACGAATTTTTTGCGAGCGAGATCAGCGGAACGGGGACGGGAAGCAGGCATGGCGAAAATCGACATCGTGGCGGACGTCGGGCGCGGGTGTCATGTCTTTTGTCGTCGGGCGCGAAGGGGCGCGCTGGTGCGCAAGCTTTGATCAGGAGGTTGACCTGTGGGGGGCGAACCTTGTGCTGCGGGACGCATGTCTACGGTTTGTCCCTATTTGCCGCCTGCTCGCGCGGGTATGGATTGGCGGGTTTTCCAACCGCACGGAAAAGCGCGGGACGGGGCGTTCTACGTGACGGCGTTGGAATACGGGAATTTCCTTTGGCAAAAGCAGCTGCCGGCGCGGGCGATCCTGTGCCTGGATCGGGCGCTGGGCGCGGATTTGGTGGATGATGAACCGATCCTGCGCGAGTGGCCGCTTCCCTACGCCGCGATGGCGTGGATGATTGCGAATCTGCCGCCAGGAGTTTTCGCCGGAAACCCGCGGGTGCATTTTCAACATTTTGCCGATCGCATGAACGAGCCGCGTCGCCTGCAACGGCAGTGGCGAGCCTGGGCATGCTGGGCGATCACGTGCCGGTTGCGCCCTGAATTGCCCGGAGACCCGAAGCACGCGGTGCAAGAGCCGACCGAGGCGGAAATCTTTGAGGGCTTGCAGCGCCATGGTCTGAGTGGTGAAGCGCAGATGTGGCGGGGGGTGGGGGACCTCTGTTCACCCCGTGGATTCGGCGTTTAGAAGGGATCGGGGCCGGAGGGAAGTTTTCGGAAAGAAACCGCAGAAAGGGCGCTTGACTTGGATTTTGGGGCACCTACGTTCTGCCCTCTTTCCCATTTTTTGGGGTGGTAGCTCAGTTGGTTAGAGCGTCTGCCTGTCACGCAGAAGGCCGCGGGTTCGAGTCCCGTCCATCCCGCCATTTTCCCCCTCTAAGAGGGGGGTGGCCCGGGTTAGGTTGCCAGTTGGCATGGCAACCTAACAAATGTCCGAAGCCCAGTTCACCGTCACGCGGTTCGAAAACCGCAATGGCACCACCTCTTGGAGAGTCTCAGGTTGGCTCGCAGGAGTTCGCATCCGAAAGAACTTCCTCTCACGCGAGGAAGCCGCCGCCGAAAAAGGCGCGCTCGACGCCAAGGCTGCCCAGCTTGCGGGCGGCATCCGCCCCACCACGACCTTCCTGAGCGACGACCAGCTCCGCGAGGCAGAGGCCGCCTTCCAGAAGCTCAAGACCGCCCCGCGCGGCCTGCTCTTCTATCTCGACTACGCTCTCGCCAACTACCGCGAGCCCGAGCGCGAGATGGCCTTGGCCGACGCGGTCACCGATTACCTCAATACCAAGCGCCTCGAAAACCAGCGCACGCTGCTTTCCCCGCGTCAGCTTCGCTCCATCGAGAACGAGCTGACCGTCTTCCAAAAGCACTTCCCGAAGGCCAAGGTCTCCGAGTTCACGCCCGCCCGCCTCCAGACCTACCTCGAGCGCGGCAAGGGCGGCCTGAAGACCTACAACAACCGCCGTGGCCTGCTCTCCACCTTCTTCAAATACGCCTTCAAAAAGGATTGGGTCGTTACCAACCCCATCGAGAAGACCCCGCATCACCGCATCAACCACCGGCGCGGCTCTGCGGTCACGATCTCGGCCGAGCAGTCCCGTGACCTCATGGCCTACCTTGAAGAGTTCGAGAACGGCGCCCTTGTGCCCCATTTCGCCCTCTGCTTGTTCGCCGGCATTCGCCCTTGCATCCGCTACGGCGAGATTTCCCGCCTGCAAGCGGAGTCCGTCAGGCTGGATACCATGACGATCCACATTGAGCCCGAGGTCTCGAAAGTCCGGATGAAACGCCTCGTGACCATCCACCCGAACCTCGCCGCGTGGCTCCGGGCGTATCCGCTCGAACAGTTCCCGATTATACCGGTGAACATCCCCAACACCCGCCGCCGCATCTTCAAAAAGTTTGGGCTCACCCATGACGTGCTCCGTCACACGTTCATTTCGATGCACGTCGGCAAGTATCGCTCGATGGGTGAGGCCGCGCTCCAGGCCGGCAACTCCGAGGCGATCATCCGCCGCCATTACCTCGACTTGAAGACCCCCGCCGAGGCCGAGGAGTTTTTCGCGATCATGCCCCAGCGTCGCCGCGACCCCGTTGCTGTCGCGCGCGAGAAGCTGGCAGCCGAGGCCGCCGCTTCCGGCGAGCAAGCAGCTTGATCCGGTCCAGACCTCAGCCCGCGCCCTCACCGGCGCGGGTTTTTTCGTGCCTTAAATCCGGCCTCGCTATCATGCCCATGACATCGCGCTCGGTGCATGAACTCTCTTCCTGATTCCGCTTCCTGCATCGGCTCCCAGCTCACCGACATCGTCGGCCTCCGCGCCTCCGGCATCTTCCCGACCGGTCGCGAGCCCTCGATTCGCACCCTGCGCGAGTGGACCAAGCTCCGCCGCATCCCGCATCACCGCGTCGGCCACTTCGTCTATTACGACGCCGCCGAGGTCGCCGTCCACATCCGCACCAAGCTCAAGATCCCCGCTCGCGGCTGACCAAAACGATCACGTGCGCGGTTTCCCGAGGTCGCCCGAGGGAATAAGATTTTTTCATGCTGGCCTATATTCTGCTAACCATCGGGTTAGCATATGGGGCACGTATTGCTAGGAACCCTACCCAAAACCCGCGCCTGGAACGAAGTGGTTCGCTTGCTAGTGGAGAAAGCCGATGCGGACGTGGTCGCAGTCGCGGCGCAGGAGGCGTCCGACGCCGCTTTCGCGGTCATGGATAAAGACCCTGGATTTCAAGATGTGATCGAACTGTTGAGCCAACTCGGGGCTGCGGCTGAACAATCGGATCCGGCCGCGCACCTTGCCTCCTACGGCATAAAGATCCCGGCCAATCCATCCTTGGTTTCAGTCGCTCTCGCCCTGAAGACCGCGATTGATACGGCCACGGCCAAGCGGGCGCATCTGAGCGATCTGGCCATCATCGGAGGCCGGTCTCTTATCTCTGCCGTCACGCAGCACCTCAATAACGTGCTCGGCACGCTGATCCCCGCAACCGGAGCTGAAATCACGTCCACGTTGGCAACGCTCGGGCGCGAAACTCAGTTTGGGAAACTCGCCCGGACCTTCTTTTTCAATGTCGCGAAGGACTGTCAGCGACACTTTCTGTCGAAGGAACTTGGCGCCCATGTCGGAGAGGGGCGCGCATTCCCGACGACTGCCCAGCTTTCAAATTTCGAGCACGCGCTCGATACCCATGCCCATGAGGCGAGCGAGATCGTCGAGGTCTTCGCCAAGGACTGGTTTTCGAAACGCATGTATGAAGACGCGAACGTGATCTCCAAGAAACGTTCCTCGGCCTTTGGCTGGAAGGCCATGGAGAAGGTTCGCGCCGAAATGAAGAAACGCGCCACGCATGAAGAACCATGACGAAAACCATATTTTCTGCGGCGGACTGATTGCCCCCAAGAAGCTCAGGGCGGGAACGATCCTGCATCTGAATCTCCACGGGAAACAGGGTGACGATGACCACGTCACGCTCCGAATCGAAAACTTCCATCTGCCTCTCGGCCGGACTCTGTCGCCCCGATTTATCGATTTGCTTGAGATTGCCGCCTACGTCTACGCGGCCGACCAAGCTACCGTTCGGCAATACCAAGACACGGATCGTTTTGGCATCGATTGGCGCCAGAAGTTGCATTTCCGAATCCCGGTCCGCGACGTGGTCTTTTGGCAGAACGTTGCCGTCAAGTCGGTGTTGGCCGAGGTTCTGAATTTCCTGGGCGATCATTTCTTCACCTTTGAGTTCACGAAGGCGACCAAGCCCGTTCCTTTTCAGGAATACCTCACCTTCGAGAAAGGGGCTGAAAAACCGCTTTCTTCCTACGACGAGATTGCGATGTTTTCCGGCGGCTTGGATTCGCTGGCCGGCGCGGTGGAGGCCCTGCGCCATCACCATCGGCGCATGGTGTTCGTAACGCATCTGCCGACGACGAAGAATAATCGGCTCATCGCGAACCTCCGTTCTGAACTCAGGGCGTTGTCTCCTGGCGCGCCCCCGCTACACATCGCCATCGAGGTCAACAAATCCAGGGAGCTAGGCAAAGAACCTACACAACGCGTGCGTTCTTTCCTTTTCGCCTGCTTGGGAGCGACGACCGCCCATGCCTTCGGAATGGAGGGACTCACCTTTTTTGAAAACGGTGTCATCAGCCTCAATCTCCCCCTTTGCGGCCAGGTCGTAGGCGGACGTGCTACACGGACCACGCACCCGCGGGTGTTGGCAGGGTTTTCGCGTTTGTTCACCTTGGCTTTTGACCACCAGTTCGAAGTCACCAATCCCTACCTGAACAAAACCAAAGCCGGAGTGGTTCGCGTCTTCCGGGAGCAAAACGCCACCGCGTTGATAGCCAAATCAGTATCCTGCGCGCACACATGGGAGCGCCGTTCCGATGCGACTCATTGCGGCGAATGCTCGCAGTGCCTGGATCGACGGCTCGCCATGTTGTCGGCTGATGCGTTCGATGACGACCCGGAGGCAATTTATCGGACCAACATTTTCACGGATCCGCTTCCAAAGAAAACCGACCGCATTCTCGTTTCCACCTACCTCGAACGTGCGCGGATGATGAGAACGATTTCCACGGCTGAGGAGTTCATGATCCATTATTCAGAGGTGTTGGACGCCCTGCCATACGTTGACGGAGCCAACCCAGACCGAGCACTTCGGGTCCTCTTCGATCTCTACAAGCGTCACGCGGTGGAGATTGATCACGCCATTCGTGCTATGTTCGTCCGATTCTTCGACGACATTCGAGACCACCGCCTCCCCGGCGACTGTTTGGTTCGTATTGTGACCGATTCGTCCGGCACCGCCCCTATCCCAATAATCGCCACACCAGTGCAGAACGATGCGGCGTATGTCTTCAAAAACTTCAAAGGAATCTGGGATATTCGTTTCCGTGGAGGCGAGCGTTTCTACCTCAAAAACCGCGATTCTGGTTGCCGTTATCTCCACCATCTACTCGCCAATCCAGATGTCAGCTTGAGCGCGCTCGAGTTGGAGCGCCGTGTTAACCCACCACCTCCGGAAGAGGACGAAATCACCATCCTTGGCACCAACCACCACGAGTCGGAACTGATTGTCGCCGAGGACATCCATAGTGCGCTCGAAGCCATCAGCCCGGACGGCCTGTCTCGCATGAATGACACGCGGGCCGACTTGGTTCTCGAACTCGAAGAGGCTCGATTGCGCAACGACGAGAAAGACGCGGTGGCAATCGACGGCAAGATACAGGCGCTGGATAAGTATCTCCGCTCTGTTTCCACCAAGGCCGGCACCGCCCGTCTGGTGAAAGACCGCACCACGAAAACGGAAGACACGATCCGCGCCGCGATCAACCGCGCCCTCAAAACGATCAAGAGCGAAGACCCGCGTCTGCACGTCCACTTTTCCAACAAGGACATTCTGCGCTTTGGCGTCGATAATATCTACCGATCGACCGACGGCGTGGAGTGGGAAACCAGTTAGCGGCCTAAATACGACGCGCCGCGTCTGCGATACGACACGCCACGTCCGGCGAGGTTCTGGAAGGCAAATCCATCTAGCTGCAACGGCCGGTGCCGAGGCGCGGGATGGAGACGCCTGACCCAGAAATGAGTCAGCCCAACCATCCCTCCACACCTTCGCCCCTCGACCGGGCCAAAGATCACCTCAGCATCTTCATCCTCTGGCACGCTCTCGGGCTGCCGGGGTCCCCCAAGAAGATTTGTCATTCACCGTTTCGTGAAGACCGCCGCGCCTCGTTCTCAATCAGTGACGACGGCAAGGTTTTTCACGACTTCGCCACCAACGATTCCGGCGACGTGGTCGCCTTCGTCGCCCGTGCCAAGAAATGTTCGCTGGGCGACGCGGCCCGCGAATTGATCCGCATCGCCGCTGTCACCCCGGCGCAACCCGTCCCCAAGCCACGGGTAAGAAAGCCGCTGCGCGTTCCTGCCCTCACGATCCCTTCAGTCGCCGACATGGCTGACATTCAGGAGGTGCGCGGCTGGCCGGTGTTCGCCGGTCTGCAAATCGCCAGCCAGCGGGGCCTGTTTCACCGCTGCACGATGACGGACGACGGGGTTTCCCGTCCGGCCTGGGCGATCACCGATTCCGCCCGCCGCTCAGTGCAGGTTCGACGCATGGACGGCCAGCCGTGGACGTGGAACAACGCCAAGGCTTGGACGCTCGGCGGCAGCATCGCTGGTTGGCCCATTGGCGCCGCCAACATCGGCGACCGTCGTCTCATCCTCTTCTGCGAAGGTGGCCCCGACTTCCTCGCCGCCCACACCCTCGCTTGGTTGGCCGAGCGCGCCGAGTCCGTCGCCGTCGTCTGCGTTCCCGGTGCGACCACGTCGCTTCATGCCGACGCATTGCCGTTCTTCGCCGGCAGGCACGTTCGCATTTTCGAGCACGCCGACGTTGCCGGTTCCGACGCCGGCCGGCGTTGGGCCGCGCAGCTCAAACAGGCCGGGGCCACCGTGGACGGCTTCACTTTCGATCCGCCGCACAAGGATCTCGCCGACCTGCTCGCGGCCACTGACGGGGAATCACTGAACTGCTCGGCCGATATATTCGAGGGACTGCCCAAGGAGGACGCGTCATGCCGGTGAAATCCTATCCTGATGCGAACCCGCCCGATCCTGCCGAGAAGGTGCCGGACGAGTCCGTCGCCGCGCCGTTCCCCGAGAAACTCGTGGCGCGGGTCGAGGCCACGCGGTTCGATCCCGACCACCCGCCGCCGGACGAGCCCTGGGCGTTCCAGCTCGCCGGGGTTGAGATCGCCCACTCGGGCAACCTCATCACCATCGCCGCCGCCATCAAGTCGGGTAAATCGTCCGTCATCGCGGCGATGATCGCCTCGATGATGGGCGGGGAGGATCGTGATTATCTCGGCCTCACCGGCAGCAACCCCGACGCCAAAGCCGTCCTCCATTACGACACCGAGCAAAGTCGCGGCGACCATTACCACATGATGATGCGGACGCTGCGCCGCGCCGATCTTGATGCGCCGCCCGCGTGGTTCGCCAGCTATTCGTTGACCTCCCTCGATCCGCTCGAACGTCGGTCTGCCATCTACGCCATGGCGCGCAAGGTCGCCGCCGACGGGGGGCTTCATTCGCTCTTCATCGACGGTGTCGCCGACCTCGTCTATGATGTGAATGACCTTGCCGAGGCGTGCAGCCTGGTCGCCGAGC
>CAXBDS010000196.1:0-9848 GCA_963974355.1 uncultured Opitutaceae bacterium | reverse complement strand
ATCTGGGCCGCGCGCAGCCGCTCCAACATCGCGAGGTCCGTCATCGGGCCATGCAGCTGCTTCAGGCCGTCCACCACGTCTTCAAGCTCAAAGCCCGTCATCGCCGTAAAGGCCGGATTCACGAAAACGACGCGCGGTCCGTCGCCCTCCAATCGCGCATCGGTGATCATCACCGATTCGCCCGCCTGATGCAGCGCCGAACCGAGCAAACGCAGAGCCTCCTCGTCGCGCCGCTGCGCGGTCACATCGACCAAGAGATTGATTCCCCCCACGATCGCGCCGGCGCCATCGCGCAGCAAACTCGGCCGAGGGATGAAATTCACCCGGGAACCGTCCGGGCGCACCGCGACCGCCTCCCGATCCGGCACGATCCGTCGATGCCGCAGGGTCCGCGCCATCGACGTCTCCTCCGGCGCCATCCGCGAACCATCCAGATGATAAAGCAGATTCGACAAACACCACCGGTCGGACCCCACCTTGGGCTCTCGACCGCAGAACTCCACCGCCGCCCGGTTGAACATCGTGATCCGCCCCGCCAAATCGGTCGTATAAATGGGAACCGGCAGTGCTTCAATCAGCTCCCGCGACCACGCTTCGCTGCGCCGCAGGTTCGCCTCGCTTCGCTTTTGCGGGGTGATGTCCGTGCCGATCGCCACCACCTCACAAGCCCGCCCGCTGCCTTTGCCCAACGGCACCACCGTGGCCTGAATCCAATGGCTTCCGTCCGATGCCGCTTCGAGCCGGATCTCGCCCCGCCAAACCTCTCCGCCCACCGCCCCGGCCCAGGCTTCCCCAAAGAATGGATACGCCGCGTGGCCCGGATCCGTGACGCTGCCTTCGGCCGCCAGCAGCGCCGCGCGCGACCGCTCCATCAATTCACAAAAGCGGTCGTTAACATATGAGAGCCGACCGTCCGCCCGCGCGATCGCGACAATCGCATGCTGGTCGAGAGCCGACTTCTGCTCCTTCAAGTCGACGAACAGGCGACGCGACTCGATCTCGCGCGCCGCCTGCCTCGCGAGCGTCGTCAGCCCCTCGCGCTGCGCCCCCGTAAGCTCACGCGGCTTCGTATCCATTACGCATATACCGCCGAGCGCCAGGCCGTCGCGATCCAGCAACGCCGCCCCGGCGTAGAACCGAATGCGCGGCGCCCCGGTGACGAAAGGGTTGTCGGCAAAGGACGGGTGTTTCGTCAGATCGCCCACCACCAGCAACTCGCCGGGGTTGAGAATGGTATGCGCGCAGATGGCATGATCCCGGTCCGTCTCACAAAGATCGAATCCGACCTTGGCCTTGAACCATTGCCGGCGGCTGTCGATCAGGGTCACCGCGCCGATGGAAGTGCCGCAGATCTGATTGGCCAGCCGCACGATATCGTCGAACGCCTCATCCGCCGGCGTATCCAAAATTCCGAGCGAGTGCAGCGCCGCCAGACGGGCGGCTTCGTTGCCGGGAAGAGGAGCGATCATGACAGCAGGCCGATGCGCTCAGAAGAGCTCGATTCCATCGTCATCAGACACCGGCGCCACGGGGGCCGGTTTCTCTTTGCGAGGGGGTTCAACCGCATCGCCAAACAGCTCGATATCGTCACGGTCCGTCGTGCCTTCCCAGCCGGTTTCGCTCGTGACGATGATGCCGCCCGGTGCCGCCGGCGCGTCGGCCGCAAGATGGGCCTCGTGCTCCTGGCGCATCGTGTAACGACTGCGATGCGTCGCGAGGCGTTCCTGGCCGTCGGCTCCGACTCCGTCCTCCGCAAACGCGGCGGTGGCGGCGAGCATGCCCTCGCACAGGGCATGGGAAGGCGCGAACGCCGGCCCCACGAGCGACACGAGTTGCAGTCGGGGCAACAAGCGCTCAACGGCCTGGTAGGCGGTGTTAAATTGGCGCACCACGCTGCCCACCTTGGTTTGGATGTTGTCGTTCAGCCGCGCGAGCTTTTCGCCAACGACGACCGCACCGGAGGCCAGCTCGGCCTTTTCGGCATTGATGCTTTGGCAAACCGAGTCGGCTTCCGCCCGAATCGTGCGCAAGCCGCCCAGCGTCTCGTTCAACTGCTCGCCCACGGCGCGGGTGAGTCCGGCCGTATGCGCGGCGAGCCGCGCTATTTCTTCCGCCAGCTTGCTCAAGGCCCCGGCGTCCGGCACGCGCGCCGCGGCGATCTGGCTGTTCAGCGAGACATGCACGACCTCGAGTTCATGGCTGCGAATGTCGGTGAAGAAGACGTTAACGCTTTCCTCGATCCGCTCGAGCAGGCGCTGGATGCGCTGGTTGGTCTGCTCGCTCTGGCTGGCGATCGCCACGAGGTTCTCCGTCTCGCGGCGGAACAACTGGTGGGCGCGGTTTTCGAGGAATACCGTCTTGGTCTCACGCTCCATGGCTTCGAGGCGGGAGACAAGGGCGGAACCCGTATCCAAAAGCCGGCGACCACCGTCGGCGAGCCTGCCGGTCGCCTCCTCGATCGACTGTCGCGAGGAGTTCAAATGGGTTTGCTGCACCTTGGCCGCCTGATGCACGTAGCCGCAATCGATTCCCGCACCGGCCCCCAGATGCCCGGCCAGATCGTCGAACCCGTGGGAGACGTGTTCGAGACGTTGCCGCACGATGTCCTGATATTGCATCGAGGTGATGAGTTCCGAGGTCTGGGTGCGCGCCTCCTCGAGGAGCCGCGCCACTTCATCGCTCGTCTCCAAACAGGGCGCGAGTCCCTGCTTGATCTTGTCCAACTCGTCGCGCAGCAGCTTTACACTCGCCTGAGCCCGCGTGTGCAGGTCCGCCTGCAGCGCCTTGAGCTGCACGCGACCGGCGCTCGCCTCGCTTACGATCGCCTCGATCTGGCCGAACGCGTCGTCAACGCTTTGGCTCATGCGGTTCGCCATGTAATCGATCTCGTCGGCCAACCCGCGAAACACCGCGCTGTTCTCCGGATCGATGCGGGCGGCCTCGGTGCGGATGCCCACCACGAGCACCCGAAACATGAGGCTGCTCTGGGCGAAGCTGTCCCGATTGTGCAACAGACGGCTTTCCATCTGTTCCATCTGCTCTTCCTGGGAAAGCGCCATGCCGATGCTGGCGTGCGCGAGATCGACCGACCGCTTGTAAAGGTCGAAAGCCGAAGACAACGCCCGGTCGTCGTCGTGGTCGCGCAGCACGTGATCCAACAGTGCCGCCTGTTCGCGCACGTCCGACAAGCGAGCATCCAACGGCACCAAACCCTCGGCCAGCGCGCCAAATTCCTTGCCCGACAGTTCGTCGAAGGTGACCAGGGCGGCCTGCGCCTCCTTGATCTTAGGCGAGAGCCGCCGGGTCGCCCGCCGCGCGGAAAGGACCTGCGAAGACCGCCCCACCCAGCCCGGCACGCGCAACCACGTCGGTCGGCCGAAGCGCAAGCTTCGGGCCGAGGTCAGCAGGCGGGAAAAATGCGGGCGCCAGGTCATGATTCATTCGGCCGCGACAGCGGCCTCCCTCGGCAACAATTGCTCCACGGCGCGCAGCAAGGCGGCGGGCATGACGGGTTTGGTGACGACGCCGATCGGGCGCTTCGCGCGTGCGATCAACTCACGGGCCAGACTTTCTTCCGACGTGATGACGAGCACCGGAATACCCCCGGAGGCGGCATCACGGTCAAGCTGATCAACGAAGGATTCACCGTCCATCCCGGGCATCACCAGGTCGAGCAGGATCAAATCGACCGTCCGTTGTCTGAGCCGATCCAACCCTTCCTCGCCATCGCTGGCCTCGACGCAGCTGTAACCCTTCCGCGTTAAAAAACTCTTGTGGTAAAGACGAACGCTCGCGAGGTCATCGATGATCAGGATGGTATTGCGCATGGCTAAAAAGGGCTGGAACAGGGGAAGGCTAGGCGGCCGCGCGGTAGACGACGGTGGAACCGATCGTGACCGGCGCCCATTGCGGATCGAGATTCAGCGTGGTCTCGCTTGAACCGAGGAAGAGGCTGCCTTGCGGGCGCAGGCAGTTGCGCAGCTTTTTCAAGATCGTGCGCTTCGACTCGACGTCGAAGTAGATCATGACGTTGCGGATGAAGATCAGGTCGCACGCCGGCAGGATCGGCCACGGCTCGATCAGGTTCATCGGACGGAAGCTCACCATCTTGCGAATCTCCGGTTTGATGAACCACGCGCCGTTTTCCTGCGTGAAGTATTTGACCAGATAACTCGCCGGCAAACCGCGGTTGACCTCGATCTGGTTGTAACGGCCCGCCTCCGCTTGTTGCAGCACACGAGGCGACAAATCCGTGCCGACGATCTCGATCCGCCAACCCGCCAACTGCGGGAAATGTTCGCGCAACATCATCGCGATACTGAACGGCTCCTGACCGGTCGAGCATGCCGCACACCAGATGGTGAGCTGCCGCGCCGCCGTCCGCCGCTCGATGATCTCCGGCAAGATCGTCTGGCGCAGCGCCTCGAACGGATGAAAGTCGCGGAAGAAATACGTCTCGTTGGTCGTCAGCGCATCCACGGCCTTCGCGTGCAGCGGACAAGCCGGGCGATTGTGCCGCATCGCACTGATGAACGCCGTGAGGCTGGGAAAGCCCTCCACTCGCGCGAGCGGGGTGAGGCGAGACTCGACCAGGTATTCCTTGCCGCGTTCCAGGACGATGGCCGCCTGCCGAAAGGCGAGCGCACTGATGAATTCAAAATCGCTGGCGGTAATATCACTCATGGCGAAACGGGCAAAGAACGGGACGAGGCCGCGAAGGCGCGGGCCAGATGCGGGCCCACTTCGGCCAGCGGCAGAACGTGATCGGCGAGGCCTGCTTCGGTGACCTGCCCCGGCATGCCCCACACGACGCTGGAGGCTTGGTCCTGGGCAACGATGCGGGCGCGGCGCTCGCGCAAGGAACGACAACCATGCAAACCATCCTGGCCCATGCCGGTGAGAATCACGGCGAGGACGTCGCCCGGACAGGCCTGGGCAACGCTGCGGAAAAGCACATCGACCGCGGGTCGGCAGGAGTTTTCAGGCGGGCCGTCGTGCAAGTGCGCCCGCAACAGACCGCCGCGCGCGACCACCTCCAGGTGGCGCCCTCCCGGCGCCATGTAGGCGTGCCCCGCTTCGAGCAGCTCGCCTTCACTGGCTTCGTGGAAACGCGTCGGGCCGAGCTTGTCGAGCCGGTCGGCCAGCATCTTGGTGAAGAGGACCGGCATGTGTTGCACGATCACCACCGGCACGGGCAATGGAGCGGGCAGCGCGGCAAACACATCCGCCAACGCGTTGGGGCCGCCGGTCGATGCGCCGATGCAGACGAGTTCGATCGGGCGGGCCGCCGCGACGAAAGGCGGGGGCAGTCTGACGCTCGCCGGCGGTGACAGTGGTGACGCGGTCGCCAGCAGATGGCGGGCGTGTAGTTTAATTTTGGGCACCAGTTCCTCCTGGAGGCGCTGAATGCTGAGCGTGACGCTGCCGACGTTGGCCGGCTTGGTCACATAATCGGTGGCGCCGGCGGCCAGCGCGTCGAGGGTGCGTTCGGCGCCGCGCTCAGTGAGCGTGCTGAACATGATCACGGGCAACTTCGGGTAAGTCTTCCGCAGTTCGCGCATCGTGGCGATGCCGTCCATCTCGGGCATCTCGACATCGAGGGTGATGACGTCGGGATTGACCTGCGGAATCTTGGCCAAGGCGATGCGGCCGTGCGCCGCCACGCCCACCACCTCGATGGCCGAATCGCGCGCCAACGCCTCGGTAATGAGGCGACGCATGACGACCGCATCGTCGACCACAAGGACTCGGATTTTAGGCATGACTACGAAGACGCGGGCACCGTTGAGTCAGGCGACGACGCCGAGGACGCGCAGCTTGTCCCCCAACGCTTCTTTGGTGACGGGTTTCATCAGGAAATCCGACGCCCCGGCCTGGAGGGCGGCGGCGACGCGATCCATGGAGTTTTGCGTGGTGACCATCATGAGTTTGATGCCGGCGTAAATCGGGTTGGCGCGCACGGCCTTCACGAATTCCAGCCCGTTCATCCGCGGCATGTCCCAGTCCACCAGCGCCAGGTCGAAATCGCGCTGGGTCTGGAGCACCTCGAGGGCATGGCAGCCGTCTTCCGCTTGAATCGTGTCGCAACGCAGCTGGTCCTTCACGAGGTAGTCCAAAAACGTGCGCATGGCCTTGGAGTCGTCGACGATGAGAATTTTCATAGAGGGAAGAAAGTGAAACGGGCGCATCGCCCACGAGGACGATGCGCCCCAAGTTCGGAAGAAAATCAGACGCAGAATTATGAGCCGGACTGCTCGACGATCTGCCTCAGGCTGCCGGCCAGCTTGGCCAATTCGGTCGCGGCCGTGAGCGTGTTGTTCGCCCCCTCCGTGGTGTTTTGCGCCGCGATCGAGACGTTCGAGATGTTGCGCGAAATCTCGGTGCTGCCCCGGGCGGCCTCCGAGGCGTTGCGGGCGATTTCGTTGGTGGTGGCGGACTGCTCCTCCACCGCGCTGGCGATGGTGTTGGAGATGTCGTTGATCTGGCCGATGATGGTGCCGATCTCATCGATGGAGGTGACCGCGCCCTTCGCGTCGGCCTGGATGGCCTCGATCTTCTGGCTGATGTCCTCCGTGGCCTTGGCGGTCTGCTTGGCGAGTTCCTTGACCTCGTTGGCGACGACCGCGAAGCCCTTGCCGGCCTCACCGGCCCGGGCCGCCTCGATGGTGGCGTTGAGGGCGAGCAGGTTGGTCTGCTGGGCGATCGACGTGATGACCTTGATGACCTTGCCGATGTCGACGCTGCTGACGCCGAGTTTGGCGACGGTTTCGTTGGTGCTCTGCGCGGCCTTCACGGCGGCGGTCGCGACCTTCGCGGCCTCGTTGGCGTTCTTGGCGATCTCGCGCACGGAGGCGCTCATCTCCTCGGCGCTGGTGGCGACCGTGGCGACGTTCTTGCTCACCTGTTCGGAGGCCGCGGCGACGACGTTGGACTGGGCGGCGGTTTCCTCCGAATTGCTGCTCATCTGCTGGCTCACGGCCGTGAGCTCTTCGGCGGAGGACGCGAGCGTCTGCGAGTTCTCGGCGACGGCGGCCATCGTGCGTTTGAGCGATTCCTCGGCCACTTTGCGGGCGGTGATGTCCGTCGCGACCTTGATGACGCGATCGACGCGGCCATCGATGCCAAAGGCAGGGTTGTAAGTGGCTTGGATCCAGACCTCACGACCGCCCTTGGCGATGCGCTTAAACTCGGCGGTCTGGAATTTGCCCTCGTTCAAGTCACGCCAGAATTGGGCGTAGGCCGGCGAGTCGCGGTAGGCGGATTCGACGAAGAGGCGATGATGTTGCCCCTTGATTTCGTCGAGGCCGTAGCCGAACGCGGTAAGGAAGTTCTGGTTGGCCGTGATGATCGTGCCGTCGGCGTTGAACTCGATGCGAGCCTGGGTGCGGTTGATCTCCTCGAGCTGGCGGTCGAGATTGAAACTCGCGACCTTCTCGGCGGTGACGTCGGTGGCGAACTTGACGACCTTGTAGGGCACGCCCTTGGCATTCAGGATCGGGTTGTAGGAGGCGCGGATCCAGACGATCCTGCCGGCCTTGCCGATGCGCTTGTATTCGGCGGACTGGAATTTGCCGTCGTTCAATTCGCGCCAGAACTGCGCGTATTCGGCCGAATCGCGCGTGGTGGGCTCAACGAACATCGCATGGTGCTGCCCCTGGATTTCATCGAGCGTGTAGCCGAGGGCGTTGAGGAAATTGGCGTTGGCCGTGATGATGGTGCCATCGAGATTAAATTCGATGACCGCCTGGACCTTGGAGATGGCGGCGATCTGCCCGCGCAAGTTGGAGAGCTCTTCGGCGGTGATTTTCGGCGTCGAGGCTGCGGTGGCCACGGCGGCACGACGAGTGGAACGGCCGACGGGCTTCGACTTCGAGGCCGGGGCTTTGGATTGGAGCGCGATGGTTTTCATGGGACGTAAGGTGTTGGGTGACGGGCGGGAGGCGGGCGTATCAGGGGCGGAGGGGGGAGAGGATCAGGCGGCGGCATCGATCCGCTGCGGGCCGGTGGAGATGGCCGCGCCGACGTCGAGCGCGAGCAGCAGACGATCGGTCATTTTGTAGACACCGGTGACAAGTTCACGGGCGGGACCGATGAGCGTTTCGGGCGGAGATTCATGTTGCGCCGGATCGACCTCGACGACGTCGCCAATCTCGTCGACGAGCAGACTCACGGCGCCTTCGGGAGTGCGCACGACGACATTCATCGGGCGGTTCTCACCCTCCAGCGGCGAGAGGCCGAGGCGGGTGCGCAGGTCGATCGCCGTGACGATCTGGCCGCGCAAGTTGATCAGACCACGCACCGCAGGCGGCGCGAGCGGCACGGGCGTCATATCCTGATAAAGGATGACTTCCTGAATCGCTCGCACGTCCACGCCGAACGTGAAGTCGCCGATAAAAAAGGTGCAGAGTTGGGGAGCGTCAGTCATCGTCGATAAAGGGTTGGTCAGTTATCGCCGTGATGGTGAAACGAGGGCACCGCGACGCGGATGATGCCCTCGACGTCGAGGAGATCGGTGACACGCCGCTGGATCACGGCGGAGCCAAGGATCCCCTCGCGGGCGTGCTCGTTTTGCACGGCGAGCGACTCTTGCACGACGTCGTTGATGCGGGACACCACAAGACCGACGCTGCGGCCATGGGCGGAGTAAACGACGACCTGCATGAGCTCGTCATCGCCGGGGGCGGGGCGCTCCTCGAGCTCGTCGCCGACGAAGCGGGACACGTGCACGAGTGGCATGATCTGCCCCCGATACTGGATGACCTCCTGCCGGCCGCTGCGCTCCACGTCGGCGAGCGGCAACTCTTCGAGGCGGGCCACCATCGAGAGCGGCAAGGCAAGATGACGACCGCGGCGCGACTCGAAGAGCAGCAAGGTTTGGCGGTCGTCGATTTGGTCCGCCTCACGTGCGTCTTCGGCGCGGGCATGCTCACGCATCTCGGAGACGACTCGCGTCTGCTGAGCGACCCCGAGCACGTCGAGAATGAGCGCGACGCGGCCGTCGCCCATGATCGTGGCGCCGGCAAAGCAGGCCAGGCTCTTGAGTTGTTTGCCGAGCGGCTTGACGACGATTTCCTCGGTATCGTTGATCGCGTCGACCACGAGGCCGAACTGTCGCCCATCGGCCTGCAGCACGATGATGCTCACAATGTCGTGGGCGTCGGGTGCGGGTCTGAGTTGGAGGTGACGATTGAGGTCGACGAGCGGCAACAGTTGGCCGCGCAGGCGATAAACCGGGACATCGTAGAGTCGTTCGATTTTGCGCTGCGCCTCTTCACCTTCGAGCCGCACGAGCTCGAGCAGGTTGACCTGCGGGATCGCGAAACGCTCGCCGCCACTGGTCACGATGAGCGCCGGGATGATGGCGAGCGTGAGCGGAATCTTGATCTTCAGCGTGGTGCCTTGGCCCGGTGCGCTGTGCACGTCGACGGAGCCGCCGATCTTCTCGATGTTGGTTTTGACGACGTCCATGCCGACGCCGCGTCCGGAAAGATTGGTAACCTTTTCCGCGGTCGAAAAACCGGGCAGGAAAATGAGATTAAAGACCTCGCGATCGGCGAGGCGGGCGGCTTGGTCGGCGGAGACGAGGTTGCGTTGCACGGCGCGGGCCTTAACGCGCTCGACGTCGATGCCGCGACCGTCGTCGGTGAACTCGATGTTGACCTGACCGCCTTCGTGGAAGGCGCGCAGCAGGAGGCGGCCCTCCTCGGGCTTGCCGGCCGCGAGACGCGCCTCGGGCGTTTCCAGGCCGTGGTCGATGGCGTTGCGGACAATGTGCGTGAGCGGATCCTTGATCGCCTCGATGATCGTGCGGTCGAGTTCGGTCTCCTGCCCCTCCATGACGAGGCTGA
>CAXBDS010000195.1:0-9869 GCA_963974355.1 uncultured Opitutaceae bacterium | reverse complement strand
CGGGAGGCGTTGGACGAGGTGCGTGCGTCGGTGCGGAGTCTGCGGGAGGACGGCCAGCGGGAGCCATTGCCGAACGTGCTGGAGCGCTTGGTGGCGGACGCGGCGCTCCCGATCACCCTCACGATCAAGGGGGCGGTTCGGCCGCTGGCATCGGCGGCGGATCATGCGCTTTATCGGGCGGCGCAGGAGGGGCTGACGAATGCGCGCAAGCATGCGGGCGCCGGGACGACGCAGGTCGCGCTGACCTTGGACTACGGCATGGAAAATGGCGATCGGGTGGCGTTGACGGTCGAGGATAACGGGCTCGGTGCGAAGGGGGACGCGCCCTCGGCGGGATTTGGACTGAGAGGGTTGCGGGAACGGGTGGATCTGCTGGGCGGGGTGGTTCAGGCGGGGCCGGCCCCGCCGGGCGGATTTTGCCTCTCGGTGACGCTTCCGAGCGGTTGAACGGGTGAGAACCGTTCTTCTAATTGATGCCCATGCTCCGCGTTCTCCTGGTTGATGATCAAGCGCTCTTCCGTGAAGGGCTTCGCATCCTGCTCGAACAGCATGACGATCTCAACATCGTCGCGGAGGCGGCCAATGGCGAGGAGGCGGTGGCGGCGGTGCGGCAGCATGCGCCTCAGATCGTGCTTATGGACCTGCGCATGCCCGGGCTAAATGGCGTCGGCGCGACGCGTCGTATCGTGGCAGAGCGGCCGGAGACGCGGGTGATCGTGCTGACGACGTTTGAGGACGACACGGAGGTCTACGACGCCTTGCAGGCGGGCGCGGTGGGTTACCTGCTCAAGGCCTCGCCGTCGGAGAAACTCGTGGAGGCGATCCGGTTGACCGCACGCGGCGAATCCTTCATCGAGCCGTCGATCACGGCGAAGTTGTTGGCCCACTTTTCGCGCTTGGCCAACCAGGAAGGGCGTCGCGGAACGCCGAGACCCTTGGCGGATCCGCTTTCGGTGCGAGAGCTGGCGGTGTTGCGGCAGCTCGCCGCCGGCCGCTCCAACAAGGAGATCGCGACCGAACTCAACATCGCTGAGGGCACGGTCAAGAACCACATGACCAACGTCTTGAGCAAATTGGGGGTGTTGGACCGCACGCAAGCCGCGTTACGGGCGCACGAGCTGGGGCTGATGTAACCGAATTGCAGAGGTTCCCCAAGGAGTGATCCCTGCGGGGGTTGCGTCCGGGGCTTGCGCCCTGTTCGGGGAGGCGTTGACCTAGCCGTTTACCCACTTTCTCGCTCTGCTGACTCAACCGCGTTCATGGCCAAACGGACAAATCCCGACGACGACCAAACCGACTTTTTCGGTCATTCTCTTCCCGCCCGCACCGGAGCTCCGGACAAGGGCTCCGCTTTGACACCTGCGGCGGCCGAGCCCCCGCCGCCGGATAACGACGAACCGACCGCCGAGGTGATCGACGGCGGTGAGCCGCCGCTTTCCCGGCTCTACCGCAGTTGGTTCTTGGATTATGCGAGCTACGTGATTCTGGACCGTGCGGTGCCGCACATCGACGACGGCCTGAAGCCGGTGCAGCGCCGCATCCTCCATACCTTGTGGGAGATGGAGGACGGGCGTTTTCACAAGGTCGCCAATGCGGTCGGGGCCACGATGCGTTTTCATCCGCATGGCGACGCCTCGATCGAGGCCGCGCTCGTGGCCATCGCCCAACGCGGCTACCTGATCGAGCCGCAGGGCAACTTCGGCAACACGCTCACGGGTGACGGTGCGGCCGCGGCCCGTTACATCGAAGCCCGCCTCACCGCGTTCGCGAAGGAAGTGCTCTTCAATCCGAAGACGACCGTCTGGCAACAGAGCTATGATGGTCGCGCCAAGGAGCCCGTCACGTTGCCAGCCAAGTTCCCGCTGGTGCTGCTCGACGGTGCCGAGGGCATCGCGGTCGGCCTCTCGACCCGTATCCTGCCGCACAACTTCAACGATCTCTGTCGGGCGGCCATCAACCTCCTGCTGGAAAAGAAGGACGGGAAAAGCCACTACCGAAAGATCTTCCCGGACTTTCCGACCGGCGGCATCGCGGACTTCTCCGAATACGACGACGGGAAGCGCGGCAGCCGGGTGAAGGTGCGCGCCCAGATCGAGGCCCGCTCCAAATACCTACTCGCCATCACGGAGTTGCCCTTCGGCACGTCGACCACATCCTTGATCGAATCGATCCTCTCCGCCAACGCGAAGAACAAGATCAAGATCAAGCACGTTGACGACAACACGGCCGATTCGGTCGAGATTCTCGTCCACTTGCCGCAGGGCAGCGACCCGGATCAGGTGATCAACCAACTCTACGTCTTCACTGACTGCCAGGTATCGCTCGCGCCGGCGGCCTGCGTGATCGACGGCGACAAACCGGCCTTCATCGGCGTCTCGGAAATCTTGAAACGCTCGGTGGATCGCACGGTCGATCTGCTGCGGCAGGAACTGGAAATCCGTCTCGGCGAACTGGAGCAGCAGTGGCACTGGGACTCGTTGGAACGCATCTTCATCGAGGAACGCATCTATCGGCGTATCGAAAAATCCACGACGTGGGAAAACGTGTTGCAGGAGATCCGCCTTGGCCTCGAACCGTTCCTGAAAGACCTGCGACGGGCGGTGACCGACGACGACATCACGCGCCTCACCGAGATCCGCATCAAGCGCATCTCCGCCTACAACCGTTTCAAGGCCGACGAGAAGATCAAACAGATCGAGACCGACATCGAGGCGGTAAAGCACGACCTCGGGCATCTCGTCGACTACGCGATCAAGTGGTTCGAGATGCTGCGGGACAAGTTCGGCAAAGGTCGCAAGCGCCTGACGTCCTACGACGAGATCGAGCAGATCAGCGCGGCGCAGGTGCTCGCCGCGAACCAGCGCCTTTACGTGAACCGCGAGGAAGGATTCATCGGCATCAACTGGCGCCAGCATGAGTTCCTCACCGAATGCACCGTGATGGATGACGTGCTGTGCGTGATGGCCGACGGCACGCTCAAGGTCTCTCGTGTCGCCGACAAGGTTTTCATGGGCCGCGATATCCAGCACGTGACCCTCTTCAACAAGGAGGCGCCGCCGGAATACTTTACGCTCATCTATCAGGACAAGAAGAGCGGCAAGGCCTTCGCGAAGCGCTTCACGGTGGGCGGCGTCACGCGCGACAAACTCTATCCGCTCGTGGCCAGCGAGGGGTCGAAAGTCGTTTTCTTTGACGTCACCAAGAACGAAAGCTCCATGCCCGCGAAGGTGCGTATTCAGTTGAGCGGACGGTGTTCGGCGCGGGTGAAGGACTTCGAGTTCGACCTCTCTGGGCTGAGTGTGAGCACGCGCGGCGCGAAAGGCGTGACCGTGACCAAATACCCGATCCGCACGGTGACGCGCGTGATTGGAGCCGGCGCGGACGCGTGAGGCGGGCTGGCAGGGGAGGGTGAGGGTCAAAAACCGGTGAATAGCCGGTCTCCGTGCTCTTGCGCTCGTCGGCAACCTTACGCGCTTTAGGGTGTCGGAACGCGGTCATGTCCACTCTCCAACCCCCTTCTTCGCCCCCCGCGGTGCTCGTTGTTGAAGACGAACGAGCGTTACTTGAACTTACCCGAGAGATGTTTGAGCAACTGGGCTGCCGGGTGCTTTCCGCCGAGAGCGGGGAGGCCGGGCTGGCGTTGTTTCAGCGGGAGCCGGTGAATTTCGTGTTCACGGATCTGCGTCTTGGCGGGATGGGCGGCGACGGTTTGATCGATGCGCTCATTGCGCAAAACCCGGGCGTGGCGATCGTGGCCACCAGTGCGTTGCTCGAGGAGCTGGACGTGGTGCGCCTGAAATGGGGCAAACGCGTGCGCTATCTCCTCAAGCCATATCGGATGAACGATCTGCGGGCGATTCTGGCGATGGACGTGGTTTAGGCCGGGGGAGGGACCGCGTGACCAATCGGTTGACGTGGGGCGTGGGGCGGGTTTGCTCGCGGCATGGGCGTATGGCGTAAGTCTGCAGGAACCTTGCTGTTGAGTGCGGCGTTGGGCTTGAGCGGCTGTCAGTCCGTCATGTCGATGTCGGGCCTGTCGTCGACCGAGCCGACCAACCTGTCGACCGCGAAGGCGGCGGTCACCCGTTACTATGAGTCGGGGCAGTATCGGCGGGACTTGGAGAAGGTGGCGGCGGAGGTGTCCGCGTGGTTGGAAAAACGCGCGAAAAAACCGGCCAAAGGCGAGCGCCTCGCCGTGGTCTTTGATGTGGATGAGACGGTGCTTTCCAATTTTCCGCACATGCAGTCATTGGATTTTGGTTACACTTTGGATGACTGGCACGGCTGGGTGCAGAAGGCGGAGGCCCCGGCCATCGAGCCGATGCGGGACGTCATGATGCGCGCCCGGGAACTCGACTACACGGTGTTTTTCGTCACGGGCCGGGCGGAGCCGGCCGAGCATGCAGGGACGGCGGCCAACTTGTTTCAGGAGGCGATGGGCGACTACGAACGCCTCATGATGAAGTCCGTTGACGACAAGCGTCCGACCGCGCGCCGCAAGGCGGCGCAACGTGCGGAGATCGAGGAAGCAGGTTACACGATTGTCGCCACCATCGGGGACCAGTGGAGCGATTTGGAGGGAGGACACGCCGAGAAGGCGTTCAAGGTGCCGAATCCGTTCTACGAGATCCCTTGATCCCGGACGGGCCGGCTGGGGGGCGGAGCCGCAGGCATCGCGGCTTTCGCCTCACGGGGCGGGGGTTGAGGGAGGCGTGACCGGGGCCGGTTCGTCCTCGGTTTCGACCGGGATCGGTTTCGTCTGCCAGAAGTAGTAACCTTCGTTGAAGCGGGTCGCGTGGATGCGGATGGCGGCCGCCGCCAGCACGAGGACGAGCACCGTGATGAGCCGGGCGCGCCGGGCGGTGGTCTTGTCTTCGTAGGGATCGTCGAGCGAGCGCTTGGCTCCGGCGGGCAGGAGGGCTCGATTGGTGAGGCGGGTGCCGAAGGGGACGCTGATTTTTACGCGCCCGTTGATGGCCCAGCCGTTGCCCTCAAGGATTGGGCCGACCGTGCGCTGGCGGAGCTTCAGCCATGCAATGAGCATGGAGGGGCCGGAAACGACCAGCACCAGCCCGACCAGGACGAGCGGATACTGCCAGGCGGCGAGGCCAAAGATGTATCCGAGAATCAACGTCAGGGCGGTGATGGCACCGGAGATGGCGACGCCGATGGCGGCGACGGCGCCGACATCAACCTTCTTGGGAGCGCCCGGTTTGCCGGAGACTTCGGTGGCGGCAATCGCGGCGGAGGAGAGCTTTGCGTCGGATTTGGCTTCGGCGGCGGCGGCGCGTTTAGCGGCCTGTTCCTCGATGAAACGCACGAACTTTTTGTAGGGCAGGAAGAAGGCCTGCCGCACGCTGATCGGGTTGTCGACGACGGCGGTGATCTTGGCATCCCAGTCACGGCCGGCGCGGTCGTAGAAAACGCCGTTGCGCCCCACGAAGAGGTAGTCGCTGTCGCCTTGGGTAAAGCAGGCGGCGATCTTCATCTTGTCGCCGAGACGGGTGCAGTCGCAGTAGGCGATGTAGGCTTTGCTCATGGCCGCGAGGGGGGACGGGGCGGCGACTTGCACACAGAGATCGGTGCTGCGGCTATCGAGAAAGAGCGTGCCGCTCTGGAAGGTCGCGGCGCGATCCGGGGCGTAGAAATCGAAGAAGTTGACGAAGTTGCGCAGCAACGCGGGGAAGTCGCGCGTGTAGCGGCAGAGGCGCTCGACACCGTGGATGGCGTTGAACTCGGGCTCGAGGGCTTTGTCCTGGGCAATGAGATCGTTGACGGTGGCGCGGGTGGAGGCCGCGAGGATTTCCTTGATGCGTTCCGGGCCGAGTTTCTCGACCACGTCACCGGCTTTGGTCGTGAGCCACGCTTCGTAGGCTGCGAGCTTGGCTTTCAAGGTCGCCCATTCCGCGGCGGACAGCGTGAGGTGATCGGCGCCGAAAACCGGGGCGACGGCATCGCGTTGCAGGGCGGCGAGTTTGCCGGCCCAAGCGGGATTCACGTTTTGGGTGAGCTTCAGCGGGCCACCCTCGGCGGAGATGTGGCTGAGGGGGAAATCGACGAGTTCTTCCGCCGTGATCTTGAGGTCGTGGGCGGCGAGCGTGATGTATTCACCCTCGGAACGATTAAGGGCGGCGACCGCACGAGGATCAAAGGCGGCGAGCTGGGCGCGTGCGAAATAGTCGTCCACCTTGGCGCGCACGGCGCGCACGGCGGCGGCGGCGGCGGCGGTCTTTTCGCCGAGCGTGAGGACCTCCGGGGTGGTGCCCTTGGCGAGCCAATCGATGCACGCGGTGCAGGCCGTGTAAAAGGTGTCGGCGCGAGTTTGATCGACACCGGGTTTGCCACTGCGGTCCGGAGTCGAGCCGACGGTGGCAATGATGTCGGTGATGATTTGTTTCACCGCGTCATCGGGGGCGGATTCGACGGTGATCACACCGTCACCATTGAGTGTGGTGGCGGCGAAGAGCTTAACCGTGTCGGCGGCCTCGGCGAGGGTGACGCGATCGGCGTCGGCGTTGCCCAGGCCCCGCAGGATGGCCTTTGCGGAGGCGAGGGTGCCTTGACCGTCGGGAGTGCTGGTGTCGATCGCGCTCAGCGGCAGGTAGTCGCGACCGGAGAGCAGGTCGCCGACATCCGCCAGGTGAAGGTTGGCCCACTTGATCGCGGCGAGGACTTCGGGCACGCGGATGCGTTGATCCTTGTCGGTATCGATCAACGCGAGGGTCTTCTCATCGAGTTCCAAGCCTTTGACCGGGCAGGCGAGCACGACCCACAGCTTCGGGTCGAGCTGGTCGAGATTCAGGAGGTCTGCGGTGGTCTCGATGACGACCTGATCGAGCCCGCCGAGGCGGACGAATTTCCAGACATGAGAAGGGCCGGCGGCGGAGGTCAAAGTCATGGGCCGTCGTAAAAGCAGGTTGTTTTCAAAGTCGCAACGCATGAATCAAGTGCGTGACCGATGCCGCTTGATGCCTCATCAATCATCGCTTCGGGGCACGATCCTAGCTCTCCTTTTCCTGATTTCGTTGAATGAACCTTTTTTCTCCAGATCAAGCCGCGCCCTCGACCGCGCGGGTGAGTCCAAGACCGTCGGGAGCGGCTTCGGATGATTCCTCCGGCGTGACGGTGGACCGTCTTTCGTTGCGCAGCCTCATCCACCATGCGTATGGCGTCGATCAGCGCGCGGTGTTGGAGGAGGTCCGGGAGACGTTCAAAGTGTATGACGTCGACTATCTCGCGGTGTTGCGGGATGGGGTGGTGCTCGGGTTGTGCTCGCGGCGGCGGTTGGGGATTTTGATGGGATCGCGCTTTGGTTACGCATTGCACAGTCAAAGCACGGTGGAGGTGGCGTTGCGGTCCGACCCGTTGATCGTCATGGAAGGTGACCCGGTGCGGTCGGTCTTGGCGCGGACGTTTCGGCGGGAGGGCGAGGCGTTTTTCGAGGACGTATTGCTCGTGGACGATCGACGTCGGCTCATCGGGCTGATCAGCACGGAGACCTTGTCCAAAGTGCAGACGCAGCTGGTGGCGGAGCAGCTGGGCGAGATGGCCGCGCAGCAGCGCCACTTGGAGCGGCAGAATGAAAAGCTGTTTGCGGCGAACGACGCGTTGCAACAGTCACGCGGGCTGTATCAAGGCTTGTTTGAGAGCAACGCGATGGGGGTGGCATTGCTGGATAGGCAGGGCCACGTGCAGTCGAGCAACCGGCGCTTTCGTGAGTTGTTTAGGCTGCCGGCCACGGTGCTTGATCCCGAATTTTTGTTTCCGAGTTTATTGCGGGCGGAAGATCGGGCGCCGTTTTTGAGCCGGCTCGCGCGGTATGAGCGGCACTCGGGAGGCGAGCTTCCGCCGGCGGCGGTGGAAGTGCGCTTGGGCGACGAACCGGGGCGGGCGCGCTGGATCCGGGTGACGTTGGGATGGATCGTCGAGACGGGCCAGGTGTGTGCATGTTTCGAAGAGATCACGGAACAGCGGGCTCTGGAGGATGTGGTGCGCCGGCAAGAGAAGCAGAACCTGCTGGATCGGCTCGTGGGGGGCATCGCCCACGAGTTGAACAACAAACTGACGCCGGTCGTGGGCTTTGCAGAGTTGTTGAGTCAGCAGAGCGGGAGCGAGTGGGCCCACTATACGGGGCCGATTCAGCAAAGCGTCAAAGAGGCCGCCAGCATGATCAAGCAGCTGCTGCAGTTATCGCGACCCAGCCGGGGTGATGTGCGTATTCTCGACGTGCGTCAGGTGGTCGAAGAGGCGGCGCCCATGCTCACCTTTAAGCTGCGCGACGGCAAAGTGAAGCTGGTCCTGGCGATGCCGGCCGACCCGGTCACCGTGCGGGCCGATGCGGGACACTTGAAGCAGATCGTGATCAATCTGGTGCTCAACGCGGTCCAGGCTTTGGCGACTCGCCCCGATGGTTGCATCGAGATCCTTGCCGGGCAGGACGGCGAGCAGGTGTGGGTCCACGTGCGGGACAATGGCCCCGGCATCGCGGCGGCCGATTTGGACCGCGTGTTTGACCCCTTCTTCACGACCAAGGGGCCCGATCAAGGTTCGGGCTTGGGACTGAGCATTTCGACCAGTTTGGCGCGACAATATGGCGGCACGTTGAGCGTCGCGAGCGAACCCGGCGACGGGGCGACCTTCCGTTTGTCGCTGCCGCATGCGGAGGCCGGCGAGCATCTGTTTGTGCCGGAGCCTCCGCCCGCCCCCGCGCCGGTGACCGAATCCGACGAGTCCGCGGACAAAAAGACCGTGCTCCTCGTCGAGGATGAGGAAGTGTTGCGGGGCTTGTTGGAAGAAGTCCTGCGAGGGCGCTTCGGTTGCCACATCGAGCTGGCCGACGACGGGGTCGACGCGTGGGAAATCCTGCGCGAGCGGGACTTCGATCTAGTTGTATCCGATGTGCGGATGCCGCGGATGACGGGCCTGGAGTTGTTTGAGCGGGTGCAGGCCGAACGGCCGCAACTGGTCGAACGGTTTGTGTTCGTCTCCGGCCACGGCGGAACCGGCGAGGGTGACGTGGCGAAACGTCTCCTGCGCACGAATCGCCCCGTGCTCGCGAAGCCGTTTTCGTTGGGACAACTCGAGACCCTGTGCGGCCCGATGTTGGGCCACGGCTAGGCGCGGATGCGGCCCGGCCATGTGGCCGGGCGCTCCCAGAACGCGTCGTCACGGCCACCGTAGTAAGCTCCGAGCACCTGATCCATGAGGACCGTGGTGCGGCGAGCCGAGGCACCGGTGCTCGGGCAGGTGCCGCGGCCCAACAGATCATCGACCACGGTTTGAATCAGCGGCTGTTGGACGTGGAGCGGGTTTGGCCGGCTGATGGTTTTGGTCTGATCGCCGTGAATGAGCTCAAGCGGCTCGTCGCCGAAGACGGAACATGTGATTCGCCCTTCCGTGCCGGTGAGTTCGAAGCGGTCCTCGTGCGCGTTGGCGGCGAAATTCCATTGAGCGGTCGCAGGCACCCCGGTCGGTGTATGGAAGGTGAGAGCAACACTGTCCTCAACCGGGGAGGAGGCGGGACCGAGTTTCGCGGCGTGTCCGGCTCCGCCTTGGAGAGGGCCAAACAGCCAGTCGCACAGGTCGAGGGCGTGGGAGGCGAGGTCAAGGAAGTCGCCGCCGCCGGCCGTGGCGGCATCGACGCGCCACGCCTCGTCGTGGGTTGGGCGCGGGCGCTGGCTGAAGCGCAGGTGCAGATTGGTGAGGGGGCCCAGCGCGTGGGAATCGAGCAACTGTTTCAGTTCCACGAACCGGGGCAACGCGCGGCGGTAGTAGGCGATGTAGAGCGGTAGGTTGGCGGCGGCGAAGGCGGCGATCATGCGATCGCATTCGGGGGTGTGGCGGGCCATCGGTTTCTCGACGTAGGCGGG
>CAXBDS010000194.1:0-9950 GCA_963974355.1 uncultured Opitutaceae bacterium | reverse complement strand
GCCGACCGCCGCGCCTCTGCCCGGCCCCGGGCGATAGTAGGCACCCTCGCTGTCCTTGTCATAACGCACGCCGTGCGGGTGCATTGAAAGCGGTTGATCGGTGCGATTCAGGAAGGTGACTTTCAGCCAGTCTCCCACCACGCCGCGTAATACCGGACCGAGTAGCCCGAGGCTCGGGTTGGCGTAGACGCGCGTCTGAAACGTCGCGTCGGTATACTCGACGTAACGCACTTTCGGGCTGCGTCGGGCCAACACCAACGGCGCCGGCAGGGGCAGACCGCATACTTCGTCCTTCCCCGAGGGCGCGTAGTCCCAGATCTCCGGTTCGGCCGCGACGTAGTAGTGTCGCGTCCGCGCCGGGTCGGGTTGCCCGTCAAAATAGTGGCCCCCCGTATCCCCCTCGGCCTCCGTCACCGTCGGACGGATCTCCACCGGTGCGACGGCCGCGGCACCTTGCGCGTGCAACCCGCCGCCCCCGCCCCCCGCACCGCACAGCCCCAGGACGATAAGCGCCCCGCAGCTAATTTGGCCGAGACGTGCGCGCGGGCTCATTGCTTCACGATGGAGAACCAATCGCGTTTCGCACCCTTTTCGTCGAGGAACGTGAGATTCAGGCGCAGCCCGTCGATATCTAGCACGGTCGACCCCGCCTCGTTGAGCGAGATGAACATCGCCGGATGATCGAGCGGCACCGGTTTGTTCGTCGAGTGCCCCGCGCTGCCCGTGACGACCGAGATCTCGCCTGCGTGCGGCGTGCGCGCGCGGGACTTCACGTAGACGCCATCGCCGCCCTCCCGACCGTCGCCCGGTTGCTTCACGTGGGCCTGCGCGTCAAAGGTCTTGGCAAGGCCGTAGTGGCCGTCGATCAGGAATGAGCGCTCGTAGACGTGGGAATGGCCCGTGAGCACAAGGTCGGTCCCGCCGGCTTCCAGAATCGGCAGAAATACCTGACGCATCTCCACCAGCGCTTGCTCGCGATCCGAATCATGCGAGCCCTTCGTGTAGGTCGGGTGATGAAAAAACGCCACGATCCAATCGCGCTTCGTGGCGGCGAGATCGGCGCGCAGCCACTGCGCCATCGCGCTGTCCGGCGAACGATCCGTGTCGTGCGAATCAAGGCACACGAAGTGGATATTGGCGTAGTCGAAAGAGTAATACGCTTCCGTGCCCGAAGGCACACCGCCCGCCTGCCCGAGCGTCGGAAACGTGAAAATGTCGTAGTAGACGCCCGACTGCGTGATGGAGTTGGCACTGTGCCCGTCGTGGTTGCCCAGCGCCGACCATACCGGAACCGTCGCCAGCGTGCGCGGATACATTTCAAAAATCGCCTTCTGGTAATCGGCGTCGGTGCCGTCCGGATACGCATTGTCGCCGAGCAGCAGAACCAGGTCCGTCGGCCGGTCTCCGGTGAACTGATAATATTCGTCGCGCACCGCCCGCTGCACGTCGTTCTTCGTGCCGGGATCGCCCAGCACCCAGACGCGCGTGGATTTTGGCGGGCCGACGGGAGGCGGCGTCGTGAACATGTTGATCGGACCGCGCATCGGTTTCAGCACGCCCTTGTCATCGACCTGCGGCCCCGGACCGACCTGGTAGTAGTAGGTCGTGCCGGCCGCGAGGTCACTGAGGTGCACGACGTGTTCGGTCGCGACGCCCTGCGCCTTGGCCGTCGCGGTGAGTTGATCCTTCGCCGGGCCGTAAAGCACGACCGAGGCTTCGGCGATGTCGGTGCGCCAGCGCACGACGAGGGACTGGGGCGTCGCGCTCTGCAGATACGGACCCCGCAAAATGGCGGTCGCAGCGTAAGCGGGAGAGCTGGTCATCGCCAGCGCGGCCGGCGCCAAAGCGAAAAGGAGTCGAAGGGTTTTGTTCATCGGGAAAGGGTTTTGAGAGAGCGGCGCAGCTCCGTCTCGAGCACGGAAATCGAAGGCGCCGTGCGCAGCCAATCCGGCAGCGCGGTGACCTCGCGCAGCGCCGCGGCGTAGGCGTCTCGCGCCGCACCGATACGCCCCGCCGCCACGAGGATGTCGCCGCGTCGCCGCAGCCAGATCTCCTTGCGCTCCGCCGTCGCGATCATCTCGTCAACGTGCGCCAACGCCGCATCGAAACGGCCCAACTGTTGCTCCAGCGTAATCGCCTGATCCATCAGACTCACCACCGGCCCGACCTGCGCGAGGCCGTCTGCGAGCCCGGCCAACCGACGCTCCGGCGCCACCGCCAACGTTGCCCGCTCGTGAAACAGGTTCGGGCTCGCTCGCGGGATCAATCGCAACGCCGCCGAGTAGTCGGCGTAAGCTTGATCGAGGCTCGCCGGCCCGAGTTCACGTTCGGCGCGCGCCCGCCACACCAAGGTCTCGGGGTCGTCCGGCACCGAGCTCAACACCGTCGAAAAATGCCCGACCGCCTGCCGCCATTGCCCACGGGCCAACGCGTAGTGGCCCCACCCCCGCTCCACGTCGACGGATTCCGGATCGAGCTGCGTCGCCCGGGTCAAATCCGCCTCGGCTGCCGGCCAGTTTTCCTCGTCCGTCCAGATCCCGGCGCGTTGCACATATGATTCCACATCGGCCGGTTGCGTCGTAATGCGCTCATTCAAGTAGTCCAAGGCCAACGCGTGGCCGGGATGCGCGGGCGACCGCCCCGCCGCCACCACAAATACTCCAAGCATCCACGCCCGACCGACGCGTCGGGTAATGCTGCTCCGACGGAAAATCGCAGGCCAACAAACCATGAAGCGAGAACACTATCAGGCGAACGTGGAGAACTGACGACATCGAAGTAACAGGTCGGTGACATCGGGGTGACGTCGTCCCGCCTTTTCCGCCCGCCGGAAACCACGGTTAAGCCATGCCGCCGCGTGATTGCACTTTCTCCCGCGAGGTCCGACGCTCCCCGCTTCTTTCGCCCGCATGTCTCTCGAAACGTTTGGCTGGAACGCCACCTGGACCGAAACCTTCGCCCCGCACGCCGAAGCCGGGCTGGTGCCTGCCCGCGTGGTCTGCGAGCTGCGGCGCAAATTCTACGCCGTCCAGCTTGAGGACCGCGAAGCCCTCGCGGAGTGCAGTCCGGGCTTCTTCCACGACGCCCGCGACGTCGATCAATGGCCCGCCGTGGGCGACTGGGTGGCCGTCGCGCTCCGCGACGGCGAAGCCGATCGCCGGGTCGACATTCACGCCGTGCTGCCGCGCCGCACCAAGTTTTCCCGCCGCGCCGCCGGGGACGAAGAGATCGAGCAAATCGTCGCCGCCAACGTCGACACGGTCTTCCTCGTGAGCGGACTCGACCGCAACTTCAACCCCGCCCGCATCCAACGCTTCCTCGTCGCCGCCCGCGAGAGCGGCGCCGACCCCGTCGTCATCCTTAACAAAGCCGATCTGCACCCCGATCCGCTCGGCGTGAAACGTGAAGTGGCCGCGCTCATTCCCGGCGTGCCGATCCTCATCACGAGCGCCCGCCGCCGCTCGGGACTGCCGGCACTGCGCACCTACGCCCGCCGCGGACACACCTTGGCCGTCATCGGTTCCTCCGGCGTGGGCAAGTCCAGTCTCATCAACCGCCTCACCGGCGAGGCCGACATGCCCGTCGGGGAAGTCCGCGAAAAAGACAGCAAGGGACGGCACACCACGACGCGTCGCGAAATTGTGGTTACATCCTCGGGCGCGCTCATCATCGACACGCCCGGCATGCGAGAGCTGCAGCTTTGGGGCATCGAAGACGGCATCGACGGCGCCTTCGCCGATATCGCCGAGCTCGCCAAATCCTGCAAGTTCACCAACTGCACCCACACCAACGAGCCCGGTTGCTCCGTGCGGGCGGCGGTCGAACAAGGCACGTTGCCCGCCGCCCGGCTCAACACCTACACGAAGCTCAAGATCGAATCGATCGCCCAAGGAAAGATCGTCGCCCAAGGGCGCCGCGCCCAAGCCAGCGACAACCGCAAAAAATTCCGCGTGCTCAACGCCGAACGCGACGCCTGGAAAAAACGCTTGGACGAATAGCGCCGGACCTCTCCCGTTCAGGGCACCTCGTAAACTTCGATCAACACGGCGCCGGTAGTGCCCCCCGCGCCGCTGGCCACCGCCGTGTAGGCGCCCGGCTCCAAATTGATCACCATCGCCGCATCCGCGGTGGTCGGACTCAACGAGAACGCCCCGGCGGCGCTCGCGGCGGCGGCGATCTCCACCGCTTCCGGCGAGAGCTTGGCCCAGTTGTCGTTCGCGCGGATGACGGCGTCGCCGCGATAGAGTTTCAGTTGCGGATCCGGCAGGGCGTCGGCCACCCCGAAATTCGTCAACGAGGGCCCAATCGCGCGCACCAGAATACGCTTGGCGGTGTTCCCTGTGACCACGATCCCGGCGATCAACGTGTCATCCTTGCCGGCGATCCGCCCCCGCGTCGCAATGTTGATCAGCCGCGACTGATCGGCGACCGCCTGCGAGGCATCATAAACTTCGACCAAGGCGGTGCCACTCGCCGCTCCCGCGCTGATCTGCGCGGTGTAGCTCCCCGGTGGCAAATCCACCAACATCGCCGCATCGGCACTCCCGTTCGCCAACGCGAAGGCCCCGAGGCGGCTGGTGGTCTCTGCAATCATCGAGCCGGACCAATTGTCGTTCTGGTGCAACACGTCCTGCCCCCGATAAAGCACCAGTTTCGGGTCCGCCAGCGGACCGTCCACGCCGAATCCGGCAAGCGTCGGGCCGATCGCGCGGATCAGCACGGAGCGGGACCCGTTGCCCGATACCACAAAACCCGCGATCATCAGGTTGTCACCCGCCCCGGCCCGCCCACGGGTGGAGATGTTCGCGAGACGATCCGTCGGCAGCACATCGTCTCTCAGGCCCACATATTTCGTCGCCGCCAAAACCCCTTCGGATACTTGTAGACTGAACTCACCCTCACCGTGAACAGTTCCGATCAAGCTACCGCCTCCCTGGGTTCGGCCGGCCATCCCGCCGTTGGCATCGACCGACGTCATCCCTCCATCCACGACCTCGCCGCTACGCAGAATCACGAGGCCACGGCCATCACCACCCACCATGGCGTAAGCCACGCCCGCCGCGCCGTTGACCGCCGCATTCACATAAAATCCCGCCGCAGGGGAGGCGCCTTCCGACTTGCCACCCTCGAACGTGAAGCCGTCCATATCGACGGCGCCCGAGAGGACGTTTCCCGACATCGTGCCGTTCACTCGCACCCCGGCGCCGCTCGCCAAGTCATATGCCTGAGTGGAAAACGTTCCGTCGTCGAACACCGCAAAGTCAGGGGTCACCCATGCGGAGCGCGGATCGTCCAGCTGTAGAACTAACGACGCCGACAGGTCTTCATTCACCCGCACGGCGACATTGCCCGCCGTGGCCCCCGCTTTTCTTACGGGGGAAAAATAGGTGCCCGGCAGGGTTGCCGCGCCAGAGGGGACATCGATCGTCAGATCGGCATTGACCAAGGTAAATTTGGCGGAGCGATTCAGATTCGAAACCACCAGAAATCGCCCATCGGACAAGCGCAGCAATCGCAGAGGCAAGCCGGGGATCGTCACGCTCCCGGCGGCCAAATAGCTGATCGGCGCCCACCGCTGCACCTCCGCCTGTCCCTGAAAGTCGCGGAGCGTATAGAGCGAGTTCCCTGCCCAAGCGGCATCCAGCGTCGAATTGGACAATACCCCGACGGTCGCCAGATCGGCGTTGTGAATCCTCCCGTTCATGGCTGCCACCAGGGTGAAATCTGCATTGAAGCGCAGCGGGGCTGTGACCGGCGTCGTGATTCGGGGAGGATTATAAGAAGGGACCAAAGTGCCGTCCGCCTCGATGGTTTCGTATTGCAGGGTGCCGGAGAATGCCGGGGTCGAATAGAGACGACGACTCGGCGCCACCCAGGCCAGCCCCGGTGCGTTGTAGAGATTCGTCGAGATGAGCGAAGGGCCCTTCCCGGTAAAGATCAGCCGGTTATCCCCGGAGTCCTGCGCGTCGTCGAAATTGACGGTGAACATGTCGCCGAGATCAACCAACGCGTGGATCGAGTGACCAAAGTTTACCAGCGCGCGCTCGCTCGGGGCCGCCGCCGACAAGCGCACTTCGGTGATTACACCATCCGGATAAGCGATCAATGCCCGCGCGTTGCCCGGCTGGTGGTAGAGCCGCTGCGGCGTGCTGCGCAAGGGCAGCGGCGCCAGGAAGCGTCGAGTCGATGGGTCCCACCGCAGCAAAGCCCGCTGGCTGCGACTGAGCACGAAGACGATGTCACCCTCGCCCAAAAAGGCGTCTTCAATCGAGTAAGGCGCGCCATTCGCCGCCGCGGCGGGAGCGGGCACCGTGAAGTCCGTCGCGGCGACCTTCGTCACGGTATAAGGGTCAGTGCCCGATGCGGTGCCGAACGCATAAGCCGTCCCCTGCCGTGCCCACACGCGAAATGCCTGATAGGGCAATTTGGCGCGCTCAGCTTCGACGAACTCTCCGCTCCGCATCCGACTCAGTGTGGTCCCACGCAACACCATCACCGTTCCATCCTCGTCAAACGCCAGATCGTCGAACCCTTCGCCGAAGGATCCCGCGTAGGTCAGGTCCGAAGTGTAGTAGACCGTGCCGCCGTCGTCGGCGACCAACCGATCCCCCGGGAACACATACGTCCGACGGCCGACGGGCATCATCCCGTGGTAGGGAGAGTCCTTGTTGTCAGACGCCGAACCATCGGCCGCCAACAGAAAGGACTCGATATCCGCCGGAGAACTACCCGTGTTGCGCGCGAAGCCTTTGCGCAATGACGGCGCAAACGAAACGTGGCGGTAGACTTCAGAAAAGGTGCCGATTTTTACGTTCGCGATGCTCTCGCCCGTGGTCCGATTGATCCGATTGTAGGCCCCGTTGCCCCCACCCCCATTGGGAGCGTAGTAAAGATAGTCTCCGAAAATGAAAAGATGGGTGATGCTGGCCGGGACGTTGGTGATGGGAGTCTCGGTCGCGAGATCAGCGGACCGCCGGGCAATGGATCGACCGTAAGCGACATAGACGCCCTCTTCCGCGACCGCAAAGGCCGACGGAACCTGCGTCGCCCCCAGATAGACGGTTGGCATCCACGACTCGGCCGCCAAATCGTATCGCTCGATCCGGGCCGGCACCGTCGCCAAAAAGTAAACGACATCCCCGCGACGCTCCGCCGCCAGCCAAGGCTCTCCCGTGGAGTTTTCGCCGAACGTCGAATATCCGCCGACCCGCAGGCGAAGGCCCGGAGATGCGATTATCCCCCCGGGATTGGACACCGTGACCGAGTAGGTTCCCGTGTCCTTGGGCAGGACCCCACTGAATGGCAGAGCGTTGCTGGTCGCGCCCGGCAAAAGCACCCCATCCTTATACCACTGGTAGGTGATCGGCGGCGAGCCAACCACCCCGTTCAGGCGGAACGATGTCGACTGCCCTTCCTTCACAATCGTCGAAGAAGGCCAGGAGGAAACACTCGGAGGCGCGGCCAGCAGCACCGTGAGCGTCGCCGTAGTGCTGCTTACACTACCCGCGTCCCCAGTTACCACCGCCCGATAACCTCCCGCGTCACTCGCCGTGATGGCGGAAAGCGTGAGAGTCCGATTGTTGCCATTGGCCACCGGCACGTCGTTGCGATACCACTGCAACGACACCGCCCCAGCGCCCGCCGCGTCGTAGTTCACCGTCAGACTGAAAGGCAATCCCACGGCTATGGCTTGGCTGATGGGCTGGACCGTAATGGTCGGCAAAACCGGAGCCTCGACCGTAACGTGCACCGGCCCACTCGTGGCGCTGCCCGCCGCATTGCTTACCGTGACGGAATAGCTGCCCTGCTGCGAACTCGTCGCGGCATAGTAGGAATAGACGGGACTGGACGACGCATTCAGAGAAACCCCGTCCTTCAGCCAAACATACGTAAACGGTGCCGAACCGCTCGCTTGGACGGAGAGATTGAGGCGCGCGCCGAAAGCGACGGTCTGGGTCTGCAACGGAACGACAATCGTTGGCTTCACCGCCGCTTGAATCACCACGGTCGCAGGTGGGCTCGTCACCGCACCGGCGGGATTGGTCGCCACCAAAGTATAAACCCCCGCGTCAGCCAGCGTCACCTTCTGCAGGGAAAGCGAGTTGTAGGTCTGCTGCGGAAGCGGCTGGCCGTCCTTCATCCACTGGTAAGTCATGGGAGGACTGCCATCGACCGACACGTAAAGGCTCAAACTCTCGCCCTCGACCCGGGTCATAGTGCTGGGTCGACTGGAAAAGGTGATCGGTTTCGGGGCCTCAACGATCAGGGTGGCCTCCCGGGTGAGCGTGCTGCCGGCCGCGTTGCTGATGAGGCAGGTGGAGTTTCCGGCATCGGCGTAAGTCACCGCGGCAAACTCCAAACGACTCGAATTCGCCCCGCCCACCGGATTGCCGTTCTTCAGCCACTGGAAAGACAACGGGGCCGATCCCGACGTCGTCACAGAGTAAAGGGTCGCCGCTTGCCCCAAGTGAACGCTGACATTCTGTGGATACGACGGCGAGGCAACGGGAGGTGTGGCGGCATTCACCGTCAACGACGCGGCCACGCTGGCGGTCGATCCATAACTGTTGCTGATCAGCACCGAATAGCTGCCCGCGTCGGCGAGCGTCAACTTGCCCACACTCAGGGTGGCCGATGTCGCTCCGCTCATATTAACGCCGTCTTTCGTCCATTGGTAGCTACGCGGATAACTACCCGTCGCGTTGAATGAAAAAGTAGCCCAATCGCCTTCGGAACGAACCTGCGGATAAGGCTGAGAGATCACCACCGGCGCCGCCCCGGGTTTCACCGTAATCGAGGTGGTTCCGACGCTGGAGCCCGCTTCGTTGGTGACCAGCACTCCATAGGTGCCCGCATCTGCGGGCACCGCCGCCGCGATCACATAGGTCGAGCCCTTGGCCCCGGCGATATCCGCGCCGTCTTTTCTCCATTGGTAGGTGAATTCGGAATCGTTCGGTGCCAGCGAAATGCCCAATTGCACGCGTTGGCCAAGTTCGACCGCCCCGCCGCCACTGACGCCGTAAATGGATGGTGGCACATCGGCCGTCGGCCCGGACCCCGAATCCGAAGGGGTCTCGACCGACGCCGCCGCGGTCGCGAAACCTTGCGCGGCCAGCCCCGAACCAAGGAACAGAGTGATGACAAGGAAGCCGAACCGACGGATGAGGGAGCACATCACCCAAAGCATTCCGCAGCTAAAACTCCCAGCGCAAGGAAATCCATTTGCGTTTCGATCCGCCGTTGCACCCTCCCGGCCCGCCACCGGATTTGCTCACGGCGAGAACGGTAAACCCATCCGAAACCCACTAGTCCAGAGCCAATTCCATCTGGATATTCGCACGAGCATAGGGTGAAGGTTCGCCCTTTACTTCGACGAATCCCAATCGTCGATACAGGCGAATCGCCGGTTCCAGTTTGGTATTACTTTCCAGATACAAACGCGTCGCGCCCTGCGCTCGGGTCCAGGTGATCGCCGCGCGGCCCAGCAACTCCCCGATACCCCGCCCTCGCGCCGTTTCTGACACCGTCATTTTGGCCAGTTCGAAGCAGCCCTCGCCATGCGGTGCCAGCGCGCACACTCCGATCACCTCCGCGCCGTCGAACGCCACCAAGATGTGCCCGCCCGGATCAAGGATGGACCGCTGCGGGTCATCGAGCTGCCGCAGATCGGATGGTTCCACGGTGAAATTCGCTTCGATCCATTTTAAGTTCATCGCCCGAAACGCGGCCGCATGGGCCGGCTCAAAATCGACTACGCGCACGTCACCAACCGCGCCGGAGTGCTCCCCTTCCGCCCGCACGCGCGCCACGCGGTCGACCAGGGACTCACGCGTCAACGCCCGCTCGCACCGTCCCACCGCGGCCCAAAAGTCCTGCCCCACCTCGTCCAGTAACCGTTCCGCCGCGCGTCGCACGTCTGCGGTCTGACGATCCAGTTTCGGCAAACCGCG
>CAXBDS010000193.1:0-9953 GCA_963974355.1 uncultured Opitutaceae bacterium | reverse complement strand
CACGGCGGCGGCTTCAAGTCCGCGAGTGTGCTCAAGAAACGGAGGGTGGTGGGTCGCTTGGTAGAGCGGCATCCAAGCCCAGCCCGCGAGGAAGAGGGAATCGGCCGTGGAGAAGTATTCGACCACGCCTTGCGGCGTCTCCGGGGAGAACGCCCAGCGCACGGCGGCAATGCCTTGGGCGGGGTGATCCGGTTTGGTCTGCACGAAATCGAGGCTGCGCAGTCCCGCCGCAAGCGCGGCTTCGCGATAGGCCGCACGGGGGGCATGGGCGTCGGCCGGCAGATGGCGGTCCAGCTCGATGAAGAATTTTACGGCCGGCCCCCAGGCCCATACCCAATGGGGCGTGCGCCAGAGCCCGTGCGTCGCGTCATAGACCATATTGAGCCCGCCGCTGAATCCCGGGCGGGAGGCGGCGACACGAGCGCGCAGGAGGTTCTGCGCGACGGCTTGGGCGGCGGTGAAAAGATGGGCGTGATCGCTCAGTCCGGTGGTGACGGGAGCCCACGGCGGGGCGTCGATGAGCGGTGAGTCTTTCCGCGCAACCGTTGCCTCTGCGATCTTTTCGGCGGCCGCGGTGCCGGCGGCGCTTCGCCAGAGCTCCACCTCTGCAGTTTCGGCGGCGAGGGCAACGGTGAACGACTGACCGGCGCGAGGAGAGGTGTCGGCGAGCTGGCAGCGATAGGTGAGTCGGGGCAGGACGGTTGTCTCGCTGTTGATGAGCAGGGAATTTTCCCCCGATAGCAGACCGGACACCGGAACGATCACCTCAGGCTTGATCTCACCGGCGAGGGGAGCGAATGAGCCGTTGAGTTGCCACCTGCCGGTGGCCGCGGCGGGGAAGGTCATGACCAATTCCCAAGGCGGATTCACTGCATTGCGGTGAAGAAACATCACCAGTTGACCGGGGAACTTTGATGGCGGCATGGCCGGGTTGGGTGGCAGATAGATCTCACCGGGAAATCGAATGGCGGGCGCGGTTTCCAATTCGAGGGTGTCCGCGACGAGCAGGCGCAATTCGTGAGGTCCCGGTGAGGGCGTGAGAGCGGTCACGTTCAGCACGGGTTCTCCGGGCACCAGCGCCGCTTGCAAGGGGTCAGCCAGGGATGGGAGAGGGCCGCTCGCGGCAAATGCGAACATCGGCGCAATGACGCTCAGGCAGGACGAGGCCAACAAACGGGAAGTGAGCATCCGGTTATCTTAAGCGAAGGTTCGGCTCGAAACGGCGTCCCACGCTACTCAAGCGGATGAGCCTCAGGCCGGCTCGATGGGGGGGCGGGTTCATCGGCGTTTTGGGTTGGACCCGGACCGCATCGCGGGCTCTCGTGCGGGTCGCGCGGCTCAAGCGATTGAGTGATCCGTGGTTTCACCCCGTCTCGAAAACCGGTGATCACTCAACCTGCCTGCCGGGGGGAATACCTCAGCGTCGGGCGTTAACCCCTCCCAAACCACACACATGAACAAACCAAGCGACAAGATTTCCCGCTGCGCCTTCTTGGCGGGTGGATTTTTGCTCTGGGCGCTCGCCCCCTTCGCCCACGCTCAGGACACGGCCCCGTCAAATGACGATACCATTTTATTGAACCCCTTTGTCGTGCAAACCGAGACCGATGACGCCTGGGTCAGTTCCCAAGCCGTGAGTGGCACGCGCACCCGCACCGCGTTGGCCAACCTGCCGGTCAGCATGCAGGTTTTCACCGATGCGTTTATCAAGGATCTGGCCGCCGATAATTTGCTCGATGTCGTGACGTTCGCGGCGGGTGTTTCGCAGAACGTTGGCCAGGACACCTTCAACGAAGACAACACCAACTTCACCTTGCGCGGGCAGCCGAGCTTTGTGCCGATGCGCAACGGCTTCCGCCGCCTGCGCCTCGCCGGCAGCCAGAACATTGAGCGGGTCGAAATCATCAAGGGTCCGTCGTCGTTGCTCTACGGCCAGCTGAACCCGGGTGGCAATGTGAACTACATCACCAAACGGCCGAAACTGACGGGCCAGTTTGCCGACGTGCGGCTCAAGGCCGGATCAAACGAGCACTACTCCTCGGTCCTGGATTTCAATTCGGTGATCGTGCCCAAGAAGCTGGCGATTCGTTTCGTGGCCTCCTACCTCGAGGAGAGTAAAGAAGGTTTGGATACGTTTAACGCGGAGACGCTGGTCAATCCCTCGCTGACCTGGTGGATCCTGCCGAACACCACGCTGACGGTGGAGTATGAAGAGGCGAATCGGAATCGCAACAACCAGCAGAGCACGCTCCCCTTCCATGAAACACTCGACATCACCGAAGTGCCGTGGGCCGGGGTCGATCGCACGTTTACGACAGGCGCGCCCACGGATTTCTACGACACGTTGATGAGAGTCTATACGGCCGAATTTGTGCATGTGTTTAATCGTCACTTCACCCTGCGCGCCAATTACACCGAGGAGGTGTGGTCCGAAAAGAATTTGAACAACCAGACGGCCAATGGCATCACCGGAGCGAATCTTGACCGGCTGAACAATCGTCGGGGCCGTTACGGCGAGCGGGGGTCTTGGGACAATTGGACGCAGGTGGAGCTCGCCCACGATATTACATTGGGTGGTGTCGGAGTGAAGACCCTCGTCGGACTGCAGCGCGAGGAGTTGCAATACCGCAACCTGATATCGACCTCGACCGTCGCATTCCCGAACACAGGTTGGCTGCTTTCAGATCAATCCACGTGGGTGGTGACTACCGCTGAGCGGGATGACTTCACGGTCAACGCCAGCAGTGGCAGCACTTCGACGAATCTGACCAACAGCTATTACATCACCAACCAACTCTCCTTTTTGGAGGGTCGCTTGCGCACCTTGGCGGGAATGCGGGTCGATGATTTCAAGGTCACGGCTTACAACGCTGGCAATGGCCAGACGACCAGTGACGATGCCGAACCGGCGCGGGTGCCGCAGGTGGGTATACTCTACAAGCTCGCCGATCATCTTTCGATCTATGCGACTTATTCGGAGTCATTTTTGCCGATTTTCAGCACCTCGCGGCGCGAAGACGGATCCTTCTATTCACCGAAACCGCAGACCGGCGAAGGGATGGACCTTGGTATCAAGGGAAGTGTGTTCGACGGAAAACTGGATTTTACCGCCGCGATTTATGAGGTGAGCAATACGAACATCGTGCGCTTTCTTCCGCAGGTTACGATTGGCAACGAGGTCTTCGCGCCGACCAACCAGTCCGGCAAAGAAACGAGCAAGGGCTTTGAGTTGGATCTTCGTTACAAACCCTCGAAAAGCACCCAGCTGATCTTCTCCTACGGCTTCACCGATGCGTATGTCGCCAACGATCCGCAGACCCTCATCACCTATAACGGGGAACAGATGCGGGCCCGCGACGGCAACCGACTGCCTTACGCCCCGGAACACACGGCCGCCGTGTTTCTGCGCCAGGATTTCGGCGCCTTTGGCAAATTGACCAAGACCTATGCGACCCTCGGCGCGAACTACCAGTCCGAGGTCGAAACCAGCGATGCCTACTTCGTGCGCAACGGTGAATTGCGGAAGCGCTGGACCATCGATGCCCGCACGGTGGTCAGCCTGGGACTGGGGGCCGAGTTCAAGGTGGCCGACCAGCGCGTCAACGTCTCGCTCAACGTGAAAAACCTCTTCGATCTCGACTATTTGGCCAACATTTACCGGTATGCGCCGGGCCGGGAATTCTTCCTGCAGCTGAGCACCCGTTTTTAAGCTACGCGCGCTTCGTCAAATGGCGGTGTATCGGCCGTCAGCCTTCGGGCTGGCGGCGTTGGCGTTTTAGACCCGAACGCCACGACTCACATCGCTCGCAGAAATTGACGGATCGCCTTGGTCAGGGCCGTATCTTCGGCCGCCCCCGCCGGATACTCGAAGTGCCCTGCCTGTCGCACGAAACTCTGCTTGGCGCCGGCGAGCCCATTGAAAACCGCAAACTGACCCGCGGGGGGCACGGCGGGATCGAAGAGCGCCAACTCGACCAGCGTGGGACGGTTCATGAACCGCGTGGCGGCGCTGGCATCATAGTAGGCCAGAACGTCGACGATCTCGGGGTGGGTTTGCGCGTAGAGGCGCACCGCCTCGCCGCTGCCAGAGCAGGGCAGCCGCAACCGCAGCGGATGTTGGCCGAAGCTGGGCACTCCGAGGAATGCCGCGCGAAATCGCTCGTCCCAAGGCAACGCCAGCGCGCCGATGCCGCCACCGAAACTGGTGCCGATGTAGTCAAGCCGACCTGCCGCTTCCGGCACCACGTGTTGCAACGTCGTGGCGGCCGCCCACACATCCGCCGCGCAACCGCGAAAAATATAAGTATCCCGATGCCCGATACCGCGCAGCACGTGGGGCGGCAGATCCCTCTCATCCGGGCGGGCGCTGGCGCCCAGTCCGCGGGAACAGGGATAGATAATGGCCGCATCGTCGAGCAGGGGAAACGGATCGGGCGCCAAGCGGCCGCCGTAGCCATGACTCACGACCAAACCGCGGTTGACCGGCCGGTTGATCGGCCTGCTCAGCCAGCCGTGCAAACGCACGCCGCCCCACGAGGTGAACGAGACGTCCTGCACGTCATGCCCCGGCACGCGTTGGGCAGACGGCCGCAGCTCGGGGGCGGGATCGATTTGCGCCGCTGCGCGGCGGGTGTTTTGCCAGAAATCCGAAAAATCGGCGACGGGCGGAACCGGTTGCACGGCTTCGAGCCGGGCTCGGTCATAGCCCCCGGTGGGGTCGAAGGGAAAGTCGTGTTGAAACATGGCGAGTTGGAAAAATTGTTCCGCTGGCGGGATGTCGGATAATTCAACTGGTTGTTGCGCTGATGGCTCAGCGGCGGCGGCTTGTTGCCGGGGGCTGCGGCGACGGGGAGGACCTTTTGCTTCGCTTGGATTTTGCGTTGGGCGTGCCCAGTCGCTCGGCGATCCAAACGTTGATGAGCGACTGGCGGGGCACATCGAGCCGCGATGATTCGCGATCCAGGCGATCAATCATCCAGACCGGAAAGTCCACATTTACGCGCTTTTGCTCGTGGCCGGGACGAAACGCCTGCGAAAGGTCGAGATAGGCGGTGATATCGACCCCTCCTTCATCAAAAATTTTATCCAGATCCTTAGCTTTCATAAAGGGCTTCTTCTTGGGGGCGGGCTCTTCGGACAGCGACGATCCGGATGCGATTCGTTCGCGGGGTGCAGAATGCGACCCATACTTTGCCCCGACGCTTGACGAGAAGGGCGAAGCGCGCCTCGTCGTCGGATTTCGCCGGGAAACCGACGGCGTCCGGGTCGTCCCAAAGCTTCTGGGCGGCGACGAAGTCGATGCCGTGCCTTTTTCGATTCGTCGTGCTCTTCATTAGGTCGAACTCGAACTCCATCAGGTATAGACACTATACCGTGAGCCATGCAGGCAAGTCCCGACCCAAGGTTTTGTCCGGCGCCGGAGAGGAGACACGCAGGCGAGTGGCCCCGCCCGGGGCGTGACGCCGGCCGGACTTGTCGCGAGCGCTTGGTAGGGGGGGCCTCCTCTTTTATGTCGAGTCTCCTTGAGACGATCGACCCCACTCACGGCCCATCTGATTGCCGCCCGGTCCACAGACTAAGCCTGCGATAATCGCTCCGGGTTTGGTGCCGGCAACGGCGTCTCATGGCTCCGCAACTATTCCAATATGAGCATCGATCCAAGCGCCGCTTGCGGCTCCGCGAAAAGCGCCAACAACGGAGCCAACACATTCACTTTTCCGATTTTTCATTTTGTTGGGTAAACGAGAAGGACATCGGAGGGGGGCTGGAGCCTGCCAGTTACACATCTGATTTAGCAGTTATTTGAAGGCGTCAGAGCTGGGACTAGCTCCCGGGACGTTTCCAACCGATGGTTTCGGAGTGTCGGGTCGCGACTACGGTTTGAGTGCTCGGCGCATGACCGGATCGATCGCCCTTAGCCAGATGGCGTAGCCCCTCGCGTTCATGTGGAGCTGATCGGCCAGAAATATGTCCGACCGCGGTCGCCCTTCCGCGTTGAGCATTGGCGTTGCCACGTCCACGAAGGTGAAATCCGGATCGACGGCGCAGCGCTCTGCGATGGCGGCGTTGATTTCGCGCATGAGCGGCAGATATGCGAGGCGTTGCGGACTTGGTTTGAGCGCGAGGAACAAGAGCGGCGTGCCGGGGTTTGAGGCGCGGAACGCGGCTTGGAATCGCTCGAAAGCGGCGACCACTTCTGCGGCGGTTTTGCCGGGGGGCAGGTCGTTCTCGCCGGCGTAGAGCACCACGAGTCGCGGCGCGAAAGGAAAGACGAGGGCTTCGCCCAGGTAGACGGCGTCCGAGAGTTGGGTGCCACCCATGCCTCGGTTCACCACGGGCAGATCGGGGAACGCGGCGTCGAGCGGGCGCCACATGTCGATCGACGAGCTGCCGAAAAAGATGATCGAACCCGGCGCGGGCGGCGGCTGCTCCTGGTAACGGACGACTGCCTTAGTGGCGTATTCCGTGAGGGGCTCGGCGGCGAGGGCGCGGAGCCCGAAGAGGGCGGAAAACAAGAGCAGGGATGCTGGCAGTCGTAGGGACATCGCAAGCCGGGTCAGGCGGGGTTGAATTCAAGCAGCGCCAGCCCGGATGACTTCATCGTGAAATGCGCGGTGAGTCCGTCGGCGTGCGGTTCCGTGCGCACGGTCGATGACGATGGCGTGAGATCGTCGACGGCGCGGAGGTCGGCGGTCTGCGCTCGTGAAAGGTAGATCGGCGCGCCGAGATCGCGCCACCGGGCGAGCACGTTGTTCTCGTTTTCGTCGACGCGGAACAGACGGCCGGGTCGAGCCCCCGGCGGCAGCTCGACCGCGATGGCGATCGGATGGGATTCGGGCACCTCGCGATGATCGTAGGCGTAAACCAGCACGTGACCTTGCGTGGGCGCCGAGAGCGTAGCGATGGCGTGGTGAAACGAATCGAGGTGATCGCCGTGAACCGCGACGCGTTCGGTGCCGAGCATACGCAGCAGACGAAACGCGTGAAACGCGGGTTTGCGCAGGCCTTGCAGACTGAGCAACCCGTAGCCGCCGAAGAACGCTTCCCGGCCGTAGCCGACCTGATCGTAGATGTCACTGATGCACCAATACGCGAAGGCGTCCGCTTCATTGGAGACTTCGGCGAGCAGACGCACAATGAACGCCGCTTCGCTGGGGCACTCGCGGCGCTTGTCGACGCCTTGGAAGGAGCGGCCCCATTCGTTCCAATGCAGTTCGCCGGTGAAGCCGAGTTGATCGACGAGCGTGCGCACGCCGCGCATGACGCCGATGGCGGAGTTGGGCGATTTGCTGGTCTTGTCCTCCTGTGGGCCATCGAACGGCGCGAGGGCCAGATCGTCGGCACTGTCGTTGTTGTAGATATGCGCCACGAGGTAATCGGGCAGGCAGTCGTGGCGGGCGCCGTAATGGAAGAGATCGTCGACCCACTCGGCGCGACCGCAGGACGGACCGCCCACGCGCAGGGTTGGGTCCACCGCCTTGATCGCGTCGTGAGTGACGCGCCACAGTTGAAAGAAATCGGCCTGGTCGCCGCCCCAAAACCACCCCTGCAGGTTGGGCTCGTTCCACACCTCGAAATACCACTGGCGAACAACATCGATGCCGTAGCGTTCGATGGCGTGATGCACGCTTTCCTTCACGAGTCTGGCCCACGCCCGCCAGTCGTCGGGCGGACTCGTGTGCGATTTGCCCGTGAAGACCGTGGTCGGGCCGGACGTCAACGCGCTCGGAATAAAGCTCGTCGTGAACATCGGGTGCAGCCCGCGGTCCTGCAGCGAGTCCATGATGTAGTCCACGATCTGCCAATTCGTGCGGGGCGTCTTGGGCTCGTAGCCGAGGAACGAGCCGGGACTGGCGCGCAAGACGCGGAGCTCATCGTCATACATGCCGACGGCCCGCACGTGGCGGGCGCCAAGCTCGCGTTGCATGATCCCGAGGTGCTCCTGCATGTCGCCGCGTACCATCCAGCGGAATTGATCGACATTGATGATGCCTTCCCAGGTGTGAGGGAAAGGCGCGCGCGGTTGATCCCACGCCGGGCGCAGATGCATCTGATGTGGAGAGGAAGGCCCGGTGTCTGACGCGGGCGAGGCAGGGGAACATTGATCCATGCGAGTCTCACCATCGCAAAATTGGCCGGCAAGGAAACCGACCCCTCACTCAACCGCTTGAGGGCGAGCCGGGCGGCAACCAGTCCGGCAAGACACCCATCTCGCACGCGCGGTAAGGGTCGCCGTCGCGCAGGCGAAAGTCGCCCCGACTGGGGTCGATGAACACGGGGGCGGCGATCTGACGGGACGTATTGCCCGTCACGCTGCTCAGGTCGGCGTCGCGATGGGTTTTGACGAACGTCGGCGTGCCAAACCACACGTTGTTCCGCAGTTCGAGACGGGACTTCCGACCGCCGTGGAGCACCACGGGCTGCCGGGTGGGCGTGAGGTTGATGACGTTGTTCTCCACGATCAATGCGGTGTCGGTCACGGGGGCGAACGCGCTGTCGCCAAAATAAAAGACGGGGCCGGTGTTTTGGTCGGCGGAAAAATAGTTGTCGTGAAAACGCTTCGGCATGCCGCCGCTCACGATCACGAGGTTGGAGACGGAACCGATCACGATGTTGTGGTCGATCTCGGCATCCACCGCGCTGGCGAACTGGAGGTTGTTGTCCTGCCAGAGCACCTGGGCGAGACCGGCCTGGTAGAAGACGTTGTGGTGGACGCGGATGTTCTCGTGGCAGTTGGCCAGCTGCAGCGCCTCCCAGCCGGTGCGGGCGACGACGTTGTTCCATACCTCGAGGTTCCGGAAGATTTGTCCGGGATACTTGGTCTCGCCGATGTAGAATCCTTCGCCGCCGGTATCGTGGATGAAGTTGTGATGCAGATTCACATTATCCATAAACGTGCCGATGGCGCCGTCGGTTTTGACCAACATGCCGGCGAATCCTGTATCCTGAATGTGAATATGATCGATCTCCAGATCGGAGGACAGGCCGGCGGCGATGATGCCGGAGCCATGTTCGTTGGTGCCGGTGAGGTGGAACCCGTAGGCGTGATCCGGGTCGCCCGTGCCGGTGAGGCGGAGGTAGCGGCAGTGCGCGATGGAGATGTCCGCGTATTGGTCCTCGTTGTGGATCACGACCTGCCCGCCGGCGTTGATCACCGTGATCGGGTCTTCGGGTGACCCCGTGAGGTTCTTGAGCTGCAGGATGGTTCGCGGCCCGGCGAGGATCAGGAGGCGGTCGCCCGGGGCGATATCGAGGGTGGCGCCGTCGACGACCGTTTGCTCCGGCGGGATGGGATGATCCCGGGCGGGCAGGGTGACCGGAAGGCCCCCCAGCAGGAGGGCCGTAAGCGCAGCGGAGAAGCGGGCGGGCATGGGGTTGAGGCGAGCACGGCGGGGAACTCTCGTCGAGCCGGAGAGGGGCTCAATCGCTTGAGTGGCAACAGTCGTGTCTGGCTCTGGGCGACGGTCGCACCTTAGCGTTTCCCACCCCATGCCCCGTCTCTTCTCCATTGCTCTCCTTTCCCTGGTGGCGGGAGCATTGTGCATAGGGGCGACGGGCTGTGTGCCGAAACCGGAGGAGCGGGTGCGCCTGCGCTACGCGATTTGGGGTTCGGTCCGGCAGACGCAGGTCGAGGAACAGATTGTGGCGGAATTCGAGCGGCAGCATTCCGGGGTGGAGGTGGAGCTGTTTCCGGTGAGCCGGGGCTATCAGGAAAAGATCCAGGCCACGATGGTCGGAGGCACGACCGCCGACGTGTTGATGGTTGATAGTATGATTTATGGCGATTGGGCGGAGCGCGGGGCCCTGACCGACGTCTCCGATCTGATTCACGAACTCGACGCGGAGGATGAGTTCATGCCGGTGGCGCTCGATGTGTTTCGGTTGAAAAACCGCTACTACGGGTTGCCGATCAACTCGGGCGGGATGGTCATGTTTTGCAATCTCGATGCATT
>CAXBDS010000192.1:0-9968 GCA_963974355.1 uncultured Opitutaceae bacterium | reverse complement strand
CGCCCGTGACCGAGCTGCCGCCGGTGATGTTTACCTTCGCCATGACGGCATCGATGATCTCCTTCGCCATCTCCGGCTTCTCCTTGAAGGTGGCCTTGGCGGCATCGCGCCCCTGGCCGACGAGTTCGCCTTTGTAGGAAATCCACGAGCCCTTCTTTTCGAGAATCTTGTATTCGAGGCCGAGATCGAGCACGGAGCCCGTCTGCGAGATCCCTTCGTCATACATGATGTCGAATTCGCACTCCGTGAAGGGCGGGGCGACCTTGTTCTTCACGATCTTCAGCTTCGTGCGGTTGCCGATGATCTTGCCGTCCGGTTGCTTGATTTGCTCGCGGCGGCGGATGTCGATGCGGATCGAACAGAAGAATTTCAGCGCCCGGCCACCGGGAGTCGTTTCCGGGCTGCCGAACATTACGCCGATCTTTTCGCGGATCTGATTGGTGAAAATACAGATGCACTTTGTCTTGCTCACCACGGCGGTCAGGCGACGCATGGCTTGCGACATCAGGCGGGCTTGGGAGCCGACGGTAGCGTCACCCATCTGGCCGTCGAGTTCGGCTTTCGAAACGAGGGCGGCGACCGAGTCGATCACGATGACGTCGATCGCGTTGGAGCGGATGAGCGTCTCGGTGATATTGAGCGCGTCCTCGCCGGAATCGGGCTGGGAAACGAGCAGGTCATCGAGGTTCACGCCCACCACGCGGGCGTATTTCGGGTCGAGCGCGTGCTCGACGTCGATGAAGGCGGCGAGTCCACCCTTGCGCTGGGCCTCGGCGATCACGCTCAAACAAAACGTGGTCTTACCGGAAGACTCCGGACCATAGATTTCCACGATGCGACCGCGGGGCAAACCGCCCACGCCGAGCGCCAAGTCAACGGCGAGCGAACCGGTCGAAAGCGTCTCGACCTGCATCTTCGCGTTGTCGCCCAGACGCATGATTGAGCCATCACCGAACTGTTTGGTGATAGCCGAGATAGCGAGATCAACATTCTTGCGGGCGGCCACTTGATTGGCGGGAGCGGCGGCGGGGGTTTTAGCGACAGAAGAGCGAGCCATGGAGAAATACGTGTAGGTTTAGGGTCGAAAAAACCCAGCGTGGCGGAGGAACGATTCAGCGCAAGCGCCGAGGAAGTTTGCCCCGGCGAATCGGACGGCCCGCGAAGAGGGGCCCGCGAGATGGAATGCCCGCCTGTCTTGTGTTGGCCGGCAAGGCGGTTCAGTTCTACGGCAACCATGCCTCGCCGTTCTCCCTCGGATACCGAAAACGCAATGGATCGACTGCCCAAGGCGGCGTTGGACCGCGACGGTCTGCGTGAGACGTGGGCGTTGGCGACTTACGTGCGACCGTATCGCGGCCGCTTCTTCGCCGGACTCGCATCGCTGTTCGTCAGCGCCTCGCTCGGGCTGGCGTTTCCCTTGCTCGCGGGCGCGCTGATCGATGCCGCCATGCACGGCGGACGCGCGGCGGTGCCCGTGCTGGGCTCGCTTACGCTCAACCACATCGCGCTCACGCTCGCCGTTTCGATTTTCTTTCAGGCCGCCGGCTCGTTCAACAGCGCGCTGTCATTCAACCGCGTCGGCCAGAGTGCGTTGGCCGATCTGCGTCGCGCCGCCTACGGTCGCCTGCTCGCGTTACCCATGACGTTTTTCGGCCAAAGGCGGGTAGGGGAGCTCGCCAGCCGCGTCTCGACCGACATCGCCCAGATCGAGGGCGCGCTCATCGATTCGTTGCCCCAAGCCTGCCGCCAAGTCGTCTTCCTCAGCGGTGGCCTCGTGCTCATCGCGGTCACTTCGTTGCCGCTTACCGGTGTGATGCTCGGCACCTTGCCGCTGCTCATCGCCGCCGCGGTGTTCTTCGGTCGCCGCCTGCGCCGTTTCTCCCGCGAAACGCAGGACCGCCTCGCCGACAGCCAGACGATCGTCGAGGAAACCCTCCTGGCCATCGCCAGCGTCAAATCCTTCGCCAACGAGGCCTTTGAGCTCAGTCGCTATGCCACCGCCAACGGGGCCACGCTCGCAGCCGCGTTGAAGGCCGCCCGCTGGCGCGCGGTGTTCGTCGCCTTCTTCATCGCCGCGCTCTTCGGGGGCATCCTCATCGTGTTGTGGTATGGCGCGCGGCAACTCGAAGCCGGCGCCCTCACCGGCGGCGAACTCACCCGCTTCGTGCTCTACACCACCTTCGTGGGTGGCGCCATGGCCCAATCCGCCGAGCTCTTCAGCCAGATTCAGAAAACCGTCGGCGCCACCCAGCGCGTCCGTGAGATTCTGCGTGAACCGATCGAAGACGATCCCGCCCCCGCCACCACCTCCGATCACCTGGCGCCCGCCGATGCGCCGGTCACGCCGCCCGAGCGACTCCGGGGCGATGTGACCTTCGACCACGTGAGTTTCCGCTATCCGGCCCGACCCGACGCGCCGGTGTTGCATGACGTCGAACTCGTGGCGCGCCCCGGCGAACGCATCGCCCTCGTCGGCCCCAGCGGCGCCGGCAAATCGACCCTCACCGCACTGTTGCTCCGCTTCTACGATCCCGACACCGGCACGCTCCTGATTGACGGATGCGACGCCCGTTCCTACCCGCTGCATTGGCTGCGCAACCAGATGGCGCTCGTGCCCCAGGATGTCCTGCTCTTCGGCGGCAGCATCATGGAAAACATCGCCTACGGGCGCCCGGGCGCGGACGCCGCCGCCGTCGAAGCCGCCGCCCGCCAGGCCAACGCCCACGACTTCATCATGACGTTTCCCGAAGGCTACGGGACGCTCGTCGGCGATCGCGGCATCAAGCTCTCGGGCGGACAACGCCAACGCATCGCCATCGCCCGCGCCCTGCTGAAAAACCCCGCCATCCTCATCCTTGACGAAGCCACCAGCTCCCTCGACAGCGAGAGCGAACGCCTCGTGCAGGACGCCCTCGACCGCCTCATGGAAGGCCGCACAACCTTCGTCGTCGCGCACCGCCTCGCCACCATCCGCGACGTCAACCGCATCGCGGTCATCGACGGCGGCCGCGTGGTCGAAACCGGCACGCACGACGAACTTTCCGCCCGCGCCGACGGACTCTACCGCCGCCTCAGCGCCCTGCAATTCGGCGAGGCCATCGCGACCCCCGCCGAAGCCCCACTCACGAACCCGCGCCCGGAGATTTGAACGCGAGGGCGAACCAGACCGCCAGCGCCAGCAACGCGAAACTCACGGCGTAATTCCAGCGCAGCCGCTCGCCCAACACCACCCAGGCAAACACCACAAACACGCCCAGCGTGATCACTTCCTGGATCACCTTGAGCTGGTAACCCGAAAAACGCCCGCTCAGGTAACCGGCGCGGTTGGCCGGCACGAGCAGGCAGTATTCGAAAAACGCGATGCCCCACGACGCGAGGATGACCCAAAGGAGGGGTTTTCCCTCGAACCACTTGATCTTCAAATTGCCATACCACGCCATGGTCATGAACACGTTGGAGGCCACCAGCAGCAGGATGGTTTTCATGCAAGAATCGCGATCATCGCGGCGCAATAAACCCGCCACGGTTTCGCCAAGAGGCAAGAAATCGTTGACCGCGTCGTCACCCCTGACGGCTCAGTCCGCTCGAGCCGGGACGACCCCGCCGAATCAATTCGACGGAAGATGGCGCCGAATCTCCGCGAGGATTTCCTGCAACGGGGTGGTTTTTTCGAGGTAAGCCGCGATCTTTCCCTCATGGAGGTTCATGATCACCGCCCGATCGAACAACACGCCCGTCAACAGAATGATCGGCGTGTCCGGCAAGACCGCCTTCGCCTGATCGATCACCGCAAAACCATCGGTCTCCTCGAGCTGCAAATCCGTGATGATCAAGTCCGGTGGATCCGCGCTGAACACGGCGCTCGCCTCCAGCGCCGATTCGACTCCGGTAACCCGATAGCCTTGGGGGACCAACATCTCTTGGAGGAGCTCGCGAATGGAGCTCTCGTCGTCGATCAACAAAATATGAGGCATGGCTGGTGGCCGTCGGGACGGCGGATAAGGTTTACAAGGAAGAATCAGGCGGAGGAACTCCGCGAAGGGTGACAACCGCACCGACCACGCGCTTGCCATCGCGGATCGGCACCAGCGTTAAGCGCATCGGCAACACGGTGCCATCCTTGGCGGTGATGGTGGCGGCCACGTTGTGCAAGGAACGGTCCGCCTTGGCGGCTTCGAGCAGCCGATCCATGCCACCCGTATCTCCCGCTTCGGTCAGCGTGACCAATTTCCGCAACGGAAGCCGGATCGCATCCGACTCCGTGTAGCCAACGGTATGCGTAACGGCCGGGTTGATACGCGTGATGTTCAATGCCTTCGTCAGCACGAACACGAGTTCACCGATCGAATCGATGATGAGATTGTTGTATCTGAGCTGATGCTCGATACCGAGCGCGGCCCAGCGGCGCTCCTGGTGCTGCATTTTCAACGCATCCCGCATCATCGTGAACGCCCGCGTGAGATGTCCCACCTCGTCGTCGCGCACCGGCGGGGGGATTTCGCAATCAAGATTCTGGCGGCCGATTTCACCGGCCGCTTCGGCGAGTCGGGCCAACGGCCGCAAGGCCACGCGGGTCACGCCAATGACGATACCCGAGAGAATCAGCAACGTGGCGCCCAGAAAGGCCAACGCGATGCCGCGAAACGCCCGCTGGTTCTGCAAAAACTCCGCCTCCTCATACCCGACGATCACGCCCCAGCCGGCCGTGCGCGCCGGTTTATAACTGACGTGCATCCGGCGCCCTGTGAGCCCCTCCACGTAATCGAGCGAGCCTTGCCGGCGAGCGATGATGCTCTGGCGAATCGAGGTAAGTTCCGGCGCCATCGTCTTGTCCGCCAAGGTCTCGATGGTTTCCGCGATCACATACGTCGCTTTCGGGTGCAGGATCAGCCGGCCGCTGCGGGAGAAAATGATGACGTGACTGGTATCCGAGAACTCGTTGCCGTTCGCCAGGCGCCGCAGCCAATCGAGTTCGATCACCGCCGAAATGGCGCCGGACGGCCGGTCGTCATCCTCGTGTCGAAAAAACGGAATGGAGACGCGCACGACATCGCGATCGCCGCTCCCGCGGTCGAAGTAAGGTTCGCTCCAGACCGCCTGTTGCTTGTCCAACACCTCACGATACCAATCCTGCTCCCAATACGCCTGACCGGGCTCACGGAGGTCGCGCGTGACGAATTGGCTGACGTTGTTGGAGCGGTGGACGTAGACCCCCAAGCGTTCGCCGATTGCCTCCGGCCCGTCGGGTTCGAACGCCAAGGCGAAACCAAAGATGTTGGGGTTATCTAGAATCGCGTTGCGCGCGGTCTTCTCGATCACGGTCTGGTCCAAGGCACGTCCTTCCAAATCCCGTGCGACAAACCGCACCAGCCGCTCCGCCGAACCCACCACGCCGTCCACCCCGTCCACCACGGCGGAAATGGCCATCGCGGCCTGCACCTCGGCCTGATCCGACAAGATACGTTCCACGGCCCGGCGATTGATCTCGGTCAGCACCAGCAAGGCTACGCCGCTAAGCACCAAGATGAAGCTCGCTAGCCGAACGGCGAGGCTGTGGACGGAAAGACGCATTAAAGCAGGGTATCGGTTTGGGCCAATCTGGGCTCGCGCCCAAAAGTGTCCAGCTATTCACTTGCTTTACCAGCAAGGAATCGTCGCGCACGAACTTTCCCATCTCCCGAAACTGCTTTGCTTTGTGCTTCGGTGGTCAACGTAACCGCCCCCTGACATGTCCGTCCTTCCTCTTCGTCTTTTCGCATTCCTGTCTCCCATGACGAGTCTCGCCGTGGAGTGCCGCCTGCGAAGCCGGGGCCGATTCGTCGGTCGCTTGGGAGCCGTCCTTCTCGCGCTCACTCCGGTCGCAGCCGCGGCGAAAAATCGTTGGACCGAGTCCGGCTACCTCACGCCCTCCAGCGCGACGTTGGCCAACCAGAAAATGATCACGTTGCCGTCCCCGCCGGAGTGGGATTCCTCAGCTCCGACGAGGATTTGGACGATTGACGACATCAACGCGGAACTAGCCCGCAGCACCCGCACGCCGCCTCCGGTGAACTTTCTGCGCACGTCCTTCGTGCTGCCCGATCACGACTGGCTGGTTAAGTTCAAAAAGTGGTTTAGCCGGCTCGAGAAACCCCTGAAGATGCGCTTCGACGATCAGGTCTGGGACTGCGACAACTACGCCAATTGTTTCGTCGCCATGTCGGACCTCGTCAACTTGGGGACCCAAAAGGAAAAGGGGGTCCTCTGCATTGGTTGGGCGACCGTTTTCTACGAGCGGCCGTTTGCCGGCATCGGCCGCGGTCCCCATGCCATCGTCATCGTCGGCACGAGCGAGGGACTCTTCATCATCGAGCCTCAAAATGGCACCATGGCCGCCCTCCGCGATTTCCCCAATCGCCACCGAATCGAGGTGATTTATTTCTAAGCCCCGCATCGGCCTCGGCCTCCTCCTCCTCCTTTTGGCGCTGACCCCGGGTGGGGAGACGTGGGCAGCGCCGGACAAATTGCGCCTGCCTGATTTCCCGGTGCCCGCGCTCGTCATGGAAGATGGCAGTCCGCGCGAAATGAATCCCATTCGCCTGTTGCGCGAGCTGCAAAGCTCCGGCTTCCGCGGCTACAAGCGATTGGAAACCATGGACTACGACTATGCGGTGCTGCGTAGCGACGCGTTGGACGAGTTGTCCGCGTGGCTGGAAGCGGCCTGTCAGGCGGTCGGGTTCGACCTCATCAACGCGCCGCGCGACAACTACGACGGCACCGTCTTCGTGCGCCTATTGAGCGTTTCCACCTCTTTGGCCTCCCTGCGCGAACGCGGCAACGCCCTCGCGATCCCGATCGGCGTCCTCGTGTGCCGCCGGGCCAAACCGTGGGGCAACGTTCCCGGTGACGGCATCGACGAAGCCTACGTGATTTTTGCCACCGAGGACGGCATGCTGGTTTACGACCCGCCAACCCGCCAACTCATCCGGCTGGGAGACTTTCCCAACCGCGACGATATTGTGCAGATTCGCTTCTAGTCCGCGCCTCGGGCGGCTGGAGTCAGGCAACGCACCCGCAACGATTTCATGGCAACGGAAGAAATCGTTGGCTCCGTTGCACCCCAAGGTCCTTGGTTAACGCTTCCTCTTATGCGCAAACGTCTCCTTTTCGCCGCCACGCTGGCCCTCTCCTTCAACGCCGCCCGGGCCCAAGAAAGCGCGCCGCCTCAGATCCGCCTGGCCGTCGCCATCTCGATCGACCAATTCCGCGGCGACTACCTGGAACGCTTCGGGCCCTACTTGGGCAACGACGGCTTTAAACGCTTCATGAACGAGGGCGCGTGGTATCAGGAAACCCGTTACCGCCACGCCGTCACGAAAACCGCGCCCGGCCACGCCACGATTCTCAGCGGCACGCACGCCGACGTGAACGGCATCATCGGCAACGACTGGTGGGACGCCGAGTCCGCCGAGATGGTCGAATCCGTCGAAGACGCCAATTACCCGTTGATCGGCGCCGCCCCCACGCCGCGCTCCCCCGGTGGCGTTTTTGAGCGTAAATCCGGCCGCTCGCCCAGCCGTTTCCTCGCCACCACGGTCGGCGATCAACTCAAGCTCCGCTTCGGCGAACACAGCCGCGTGATCGCCGTTTCCACCAAGGATCGCGCCGCCATCCTCATGGGCGGCCGCCTGGCCGACGGCGCCTACTGGCAAGACGGCAACAACTTCGTCTCGTCCACCTACTACCTCCCCGCGCTGCCCGCGTGGGTGAAGGCGTTCAACGACACCGGCAAGGCCGACGCCTTCTTCGGCGCCACCTGGGAACGCCTTCTCCCGGTGGCCGTTTATGATGCCGTGCAAGGTCCCGATGAAGCGGATGGCGAATTCACCGGTGAAGGACTCACGCGCACCTTCCCGCATCGCTTCGACGGCGGTCAACCGACGCTCGGCCCGTCCTTTTACAACGTGTTCGATAGCTCGCCGTTCAGCGCCCAGCTGCTCGGCGAGTTCGCGATTACCGCGCTGCAGGCCGAAGCCCTCGGCCAACATGCCGCCCCCGATTTGCTCGCCGTCAGCTTCTCGCAGATGGACTATGTCGGCCACAACTTCGGGCCGGACAGCCACGAGGTCATGGATTCCGTCCTGCGCCTCGACCGCGTCTTGGCCCAGCTCTTTGCCGCGCTCGACTCCGCCGTGGGTCGCGACCACTACATCGTCGTCTTCACCGCCGATCACGGCGCGGCCCCCTTGCCGGAGCACGTCACCGCCGCCCGCGCCGGGGGCATCGCGGCCGGGCGGGTCGACAACAAGGCTTTCGACCAAACGGTCACCGACGCCCTGAACACCGCCTTTGGCGCCCCGCCCGCCCACAGCTTCTGGGCCCGCCGCGACAATTTCGGTTACCGCTTCATCACCGAAACGCTCAACGCCATGCAAGTCGACGCCGCCGATGCAGCCAAGGTCGTGCGCGCCGCCTTGATCGCCCGCCCCGAGATCGCTGCCGCCTACACCCGCGCCGAGCTCCTCGCCGAACCGGCTGAAGGCGACACGATGCTCGCCTTGTCCCGCCGCAGCTACAACGCCGCCCGCAGTCCCGACGTCTCCTACGTCCTCAATCCTTATTTCCTCGATCGTCGCGGCGCCGGCACCAACCATGGCACGCCTTATGATTACGACACCCACGTCCCGATGCTCTGGTGGGGACCCGGCGCCGGCGTGAAAGCAGGCATCCACGCGGAACAGGTCGGCGTCGAAGACATCGCTCGCACCCTCGCTGGCGCGCTGGGCGTTCCCGCCCCCGCAACCGCGCAGGGTCGGCGGTTATTCTGAGTCGGCGGCGGCGGGTGGCTCGCCGTAGTAGTCCTTGAACCAGTCCACAAACGCCCGCAGGCCGTCCTCAAGGGCGGTTTTCGGCGCGTAGCCGATCGCCGCGTTGACCTGATCGAGCGACGCGCACGTTTCGGGCACGTCGGCAGGCTGGGGCGGCAAGAGATCGAGCTCCGCCTTCCGCCCGATCAGCGCTTCGAGCATCCGCACAAACAGAATGACCTCGACGGGCCGGTGGTGACCGAGGTTGAAGATGCGGAAGTTCGGCACCGGCGGCTCCGCGGGCGGGTAGAGCAATACCTTCAGCACGCCGTCGACGATATCGTCGATGTAGGTGAAGTCGCGGCGGGCTTTGCCCTCGGCGAAGAGCTTGATCGGCTCGCCGCCCGTGATCGCTTGCGCGAAGAGGGTAGGCGCCGTGTCGGGCCGACCCCACGGTCCATAAACGTTGAAAAAGCGCAGCCCCGTCAGCGCCAGACCGTGCAGATGCGCGTAGCTGTGCGCCATGACTTCGCCGGCCTTTTTGGTCGCGCCGTAAAAGGACAACGGGTGGCTGGTATCGCCGTCTTCGGTGAACGGAATCGCGGCCGATGAACCGTAAACACTGCTCGAAGAAGCAAATACGAAGTGCTTCGGCGGGTGCGCCCGGGCGGCTTCGAGCAGGTTGAGGAAACCGACGATGTTGCTGTCCACGTAAGCGCGCGGGTGGTCGACGCTGTAGCGCACGTTGGCCTGGGCACCGAGATGCACGACGTAGTCGGGCTTAAAGTGCGCCCACAGGCCGGACACCTTTTCGGCGTCGGCAAAGTCGAGCTGGACGAAACGGAACCGTTCGTCCCCCTGGATCTCGGCGAGCCGGGCGCGCTTCAGGCCGACATCGTAGTAATCGTTGAGATTATCGATGCCCAGCACGTCGCATTTCCCGCTGGCGAGGAGCCGACGCGCGACGTGCATACCGATGAAGCCGGCGGCGCCGGTGACGAGGACCTTCATTCCGAGGTGGAATAGGCGCTGCCCGCCGGGACCGGCGAGGGAAAAAGCCACCGGCCGATGAGATCGCTCAGCAGGTCACATCCTTGCCCTCGCTGCCGAACGCCGCCAACCGCACCTCGGGCGGCGCGTGGTGGATGTCGTCCGGCGCGTAGTGAAATTGCAAGGCGCGCC
>CAXBDS010000191.1:0-10227 GCA_963974355.1 uncultured Opitutaceae bacterium | reverse complement strand
TCATCGGCGCCATCTGGGCCCGCCACTACGAAAAGGCCGGTGTGCTGGCCGGCACGTGGAACCGCACCGCACAACCCGACTTCCCCCGCTGGCAGGCAACGCCGTATGCCGTCGCCAGCGCCGCCGATATCGTGCAGATCGTGGTCGCCGATCCGCCCGCCGTGCGCAGCGTGATCGACGCCATCTTGCCCGCCCTCGGCCCCGGCAAAACCGTCATCCAATCCGCGACGATCGACCCGGCCAGCAGCGCCACATTTTACGACCTCGTGACCGCCACGGGGGCCCGTTATCTTGAGGCACCGTTCACCGGCAGCAAACCCGCCGCCGAAGAACGCCAAACGGTTTACTACCTGGGCGGCGATCCGGCCCTGATCGCAGAACTCGAGCCCACGCTGAGCCTCGTCTCGGGCCGCCGCTTCACCATCGGCGACCATCGCCAAGCCGCGACGCTCAAGCTCGCGATGAATCTCAACCTTGCGGCCCAGATGGAAGCGCTCTGCGAATCACTCGCGCTTGCCCGCCGCGCCGGCATTCCCGACGACATTTACTTCGGCGCCATGGGCGCCAACGCCGGTTATTCCGGCCTCACCAAACTCAAAGAGCCCAAGTTGCGCGGCGCAGATTTCAGTCCGCAGTTTTCCGTGAAACACATGCTGAAAGACATGCGCCTCGCGTCGTCGGTCAACGGGTGTGAAGACTTTCCCGTGCTCGATGCCGTGCGTCAGCGTTTGCACGAAGCCTCCAATGCGGGCTTTGCCGAGGAAGACTTCGCGGCGGTGATGAAGTTGTTGAGCTGAGTTGGAGCGCGCCACCGCGCGCCTCGAACGCCCCTTCAACCGCATCAAAAAGCGGCGGCGGATGAAGGGTTCATCACAGATTGATTACGTTTCGTCCCGCCGGGGCGATTGAGGGGCAACCTCGCGGGATCAGGCATGTCATCGGGCGAAACTCGTCTTCGCCCAACCCATGCATTTTCGTCTTCAATCATGAGCCGGACTGCGCCAGCCGCCGGCAAACTCATCATCACCGGAACGGGACGCGCCGGCACCACGCTGCTGGTCCGCCTGTTCACCGAGCTGGGCCTCGATACGGGCTTTGACCGCACCAACTGGCAGGCCAGCTACGACGCCCACTGCCACGCCGGCCTCGAGCACACGCTCACCGCGCCAGACGCGCCGCGGGTCATCAAGAATCCTTCATTGTGCCAGGAGCTCCCGCCGCTGCTGCGGATCGGCGCAGCTCCCGCGATTGATTGGGTTATCATTCCCGTGCGCGACTTGGCCTCGGCCGCGCGCAGTCGCATCCGCGTCGGGGGCAGAGACGGCGAGATTCCCGGCGGGCTCTGGCTCACGTCCCGACCAGAACAACAAGCCGGGGCGCTGGCCATCGCCTTCCACGAGTTGATCCACGCGCTCATCGAGCATGACATCCCGCACACCTTCCTCGCCTTCCCTCGCTTCGCGTTGGATCCGGCCTACGCGTATCAAAAACTCGGATGCATCCTGCCCGACTCCGTCACGTTGGACGTTTTCCAAACCGCGTTCGCCCGAGTGGTGGACCCCGAACTCATCCATTCATTTCCGGGCGCGTCCCCGCCAACCAACGAGGCCCTCGCCGCCGCCTACCGTGAAAAACAGCGACTCGCGGCGCGGGCCGCCCAGGCCCGCCGGCGGCAGCGCCGACAGCGACGCCTGGCCGCCGTCATCGCGACCCTGATCGTTACCGGCTTCGTCTGGTTCCGCCTGAGCCATCGCGCCTCATGAACCCGCCCGAGATCAGTGTCCTCCTGCCCACGTTCAACTACGGCCGGTTCCTGCCGCAGGCCATCGAGTCGGTGCTGGCCCAGACTCAGGCCGACTTCGAACTCGTGATCTGCGATGACGCTTCGACCGACGATTCCGCGCGGTGTATCAAAAATTACGCGTCACGGGATCCGCGGATCCGGCCTCTCCTGCGCACCGGCAACGTCGGGATGGTGCGCAACTGGAATGCCTGCCTCGCGCTCGCTCGCGGCCGCTATGTTAAATTTCTCTTCGGCGACGACTGCCTCACCCGCCCCGACGCGCTCCAGCGTCTCGCCGCGCTACTGGATCAACACCCGCGGGCCACACTCGCCGTCTCGGCCCGCCTCGTGATCGACGAGCGCAACGCCGTCACGGCGGTGTGGGATCATCTCGGCCCCGCCGGTCCCCAATCCGGTCCCGATGTCGTGGTCCGCTGCCTGCGCCAAGATCGCAACCTGATCGGCGAACCCAGCGCCGTGATGTTTCGCCGCGCCTCCGGCCGACGCGGCTTCGACCCGGCACTGCGACAAATCGTAGATCAGGAAATGTGGTTCCACCTGCTCGCCCAAGGTCACCTCGTCTACGAGCCCACCCCGCTCTGTGCCTTTCGCCACCATGCCCTGCAACAAACCGCGGCCAACCGCGCGTCTGGCGTCGGCCCCATGGAGAGCTTGCACCTGACCACCCGCCATCTGCGCCGCATTCCGGCCCGCTGCCTGTCCCGTTTCGACCGCGCGCAGATCGTCTTCCGCACCCTCCACTACTCCCGCAAACGCAATCTCCGCACCGCGGAGATTCTGCACGCCGAGGAGGAACTGGCCGCCTTGCTGCCCCGGCGGCTCACCGCGCTCTGCTGGGGCCTCCATCGCCTGCGGCGCCCGGCGCAAAATCTCCGTCGTTTTCTGCGTCACGACCGCCGGCCCGCGTCCGTGCTCGGGCCGCAGGCCGGATGGGTCCCACTGCGTTGGACGCCGCCGCCCCCCCCCCGCGTCTCCCGCCTCACCACCATTGCCTGAACTCATGATCCGCTCACCGCGCAACGCTCCCCGGCTCTCCGTGGTCATTCCGGCCTACGATCAACCGCTTCTCCTGAAGGCCGCTCTCACGAGTCTCGCGCGGCAAGGCAACGCCCTCGACTTCGAGGTGGTGATCACCGACGACCTCGGGCTGCGGGAGACGCAATGGATCGTCGATTCGTGCGGCCTCCCCCATGTCCGCTATGCGCGCAATCCCGTCCGCCTCGGCGCGGTGGCCAACTGGAATGAGGGCCTGCGGCTCGCCCGCGGCGAATGGATCACAATCTTGCACGAGGACGATCTGCTGCTCGACGGCTGTTTCGCACGCGTCGCGGAATACCTGCGCCCCGGCGTGACTGCCCTGGCGGTGCGCTGCGCGAGTGGTTCCATCCTCCCCGCCGGACGTGCGGCCGGGCAATCACGTCGGCGACCCCGACGCTATCGTCCCGAGCATTTTCTGAAGAGCGCCATGACGCCCTTTCCCGGCGTATTTTTGCGGCGCGAGGCCGCGCGCGATCTCGGCGGCTTCGATGACGCGTGGGGACCGTTGGCGGACTACGAGTTTTGGTATCGGCTGGGATGTTACGGTCCGGTCTGGTTCCTGCCCGAGACCTTCGCGTTCTACCGCGTGCGGGAAAACCAATGGACGGCTCGCGCATGGCCCGAGATGATTCGCCGCACGCACTTGCTCCGGCTCGCCATCGCACGCGAACAGTTCCCGGCTCACCCGCGACTCGGCCGCTGGTTGGCCCGGTTTTTCACCAGCCGTAACGTAGACTCTTACGCGCGGCGCTTCACGGGGGGCTCGACCTCTTTGCACCGCGGCCGGGCCCTGGGCCGCATCCCCGCGCGTTGCCTGCCCAGCGGCTGGGTGTGGCTCGGGCTACGCGGCCTCGCCTGGGCCGGACGACCGCCGGCGGACATATCTCATTCCAATATAAAATGGCAGTCCCGGACGCTTCATTCCTTCCAAACCAACCCTCCCGCGCATGTCATCTGATCCGCCCCTCGGCATCACGGTGGCGGTCTGCACCTATCGACGCCCGGAGCTGCTCGCCGGCACGCTGCGCAGTCTGGTGCGCCAAGACTATCCGACGGGGTATTTCGAGATCATCGTCATCGATAACAATTCGCCCGAAGACGACACGCGCCAGGTTGTCCACGCGTTCAAGGACGCGCCGATCGCGCCCCGCTATCTGCGCGAAACGCGCCAAGGCTTAAGCCATGCCCGCAACCGCGCCGTCGGGGAAAGTCGGCGGGAGATCGTCGTGTTCGCCGACGATGACATCAGCACGGACCACGAGTGGTTGGGCAAGCTCGTGGCGCCCTTTCGCGGTCCCGGAGGGCAGCAGATCGCGGCGATTGGCGGCGAAGTCGTGCCTGTTTACCCGGAAGGCGTGGAGGTCGCCGTGCTGATTCATCAACCGCTGCGCTTGCGCGCCACCGCCGGCCCGCTCCGCGCCGGTCAAATTCCGATGGGAGCGAACCTCGCGTTTCGCCGCGCTGCGCTGATTGAGGCCGGCCTCTTTGATCCGCGGGCCGGACGCCATGGCAGCCGTCTCTTTGGCGGTGACGAGAACCGCTTGATCGAGCGGCTCGCGCGCCGCCGCCATCAGATCTGGTTCGTCCCGGAGGCCCGGGTGTTCCACCATTTACCGCGCGAACGCAGCGGCTTGCGCTACGCGTTACAGCATGGTTTCGATTCGGCCTGCAGCCGCGTGCTGACCCATACCGTCGCCCTAAAGGAACGTAACGCGTCGCCCGCCGCCTACCTCGTTTCACGTCTCGGCGCCAATCTCGCGAAAACCATAGTGTGCGGACTATTCGGCGCGCTATGGATGACGCTGGGGCTGCCATCGATCGCCGCGCCGCAACTCGTGCGCGCCGCCCGCGCACTCGGCTACGTGCAGCAAACGACCCGGATGCTGGGGGCCGGACCGAGACGCCTCTGGTTGCTCCTCGCCCGCTCCACCACGCCCACCGGCCCCGCCAATCTCCCATCGGACGAAAAACCTGAGATCCGGCCACGTTGGGAAGGATCAAGGACCTCTTCCGCCATCGCGCCTCGCACCGGTTGACGCCGAAGGATTCCGCAGCTTGCTTCGGGGTCATGAGCGATTTCGTCCCCGGCGCGACCATGACTGACGCGAAACAGGCCATCGACCGCATCCGCGCCAACATGGGCGTGACAATCAAGGGCAAGCCGCAGGTGGTCGCCCAGGTCGTCACCTGCCTCATCGCCGACGGCCATCTGCTGATCGAGGACCTGCCGGGCGTCGGCAAAACCACCCTGGCCTACGCGCTCGCCCGGTCGATCGACTGCTCGTTTTCCCGCGTGCAGTTCACCTCGGATTTGCTGCCCTCCGACGTGACCGGTGTCGCAATCTACGACGAGAAGGTGCGCGAGTTCATTTTCAAACGCGGCCCGGTCTTCGCGTCCGTCGTGCTCGCCGATGAGATCAACCGCGCCACGCCCAAGACGCAGTCCGCCTTGCTCGAGGTGATGGACCGCGGCAAGGTGACCGTCGATGGCGAGGCCCATGCCGTCGGCCCACCATTCATGGTTTTCGCCACGCAAAATCCGGTCGACTACGAAGGCACCTTTCCCTTGCCGGAAAGCCAGATGGACCGATTCCTGATGCGCATTCACGTGGGTTACCCGGAGCCTGATGACGAACGCGACATCCTGCGCGCCGCCCGCCTCAACTACGACGCGATTGAGATCAACCCCGTCATCACGCGCTCAGAACTCGTCGCGCTGCAGGAGCTCGTGGGCCAGATCTTCATCGAGGACAGTGTGCTCGACTACATCCTCAAAATCGTGACGGCGACCCGCACCGAAGCAGAGTTCAAATCCGGCGTGAGCGTGCGCGGCGGTCTCTCCCTGAAGCGCGCCGCCCAGGCCCATGCGCTCATCCAGGGCCGCGACTTCGTGGTCCCCGAAGACGTGCAGCATCTGATCGGGCCGGTGCTCGCGCACCGCCTCTCGCTCACCCGCCAAACCTCGGATGCTCTGGAGGAACGTCGGGCGGTCAACGCCGTGCTCCAGCGCATCGTCGACGCCATTCCCGCCCCCGTCTGAGTCCCGCCGGTGTCATCCCGCTAGCCTCGCCTCCGCGATGAACCCGCCGCCGTGCCCAGCTCCCATGCCGACCGGCCTCAGCACCGCGTGGGATGGCCCGGGAGCAAAAAATCGCCGCCGCCGACCGTGGGCCGGACTGACCTGGCAAAAGCTCCTGTGGTCGTTGCTGTATCCATCCCGCGGACACCGCACGGTGCCGACGGTCTCCGGCCTCATCCTGATCAGCCTTGCGATGGGCATCGGCACCGCCGCCTACAACACGGCCAACAACATCCTCTTCATCACGCTCGCCCTCTTGTTGGCCTGCCTGATTTTGAGCGGGTTGCTTTCCTGGCTGAATCTCGCGCGCGTGTCGTGGCGCCTGGAGGCGGTGGCGCCCTGGCGCGTTGGCACGAGCAGCGAGGTCGGACTCGAACTGCGCAACGCGAAACGCCTGCTGCCGACCTATGGGCTCTGGTTCAACGTCGCGAGCACCAGCCACCGGGAAGGCACGCGCCTCGCGCTCCGCGACCGCCTCGATGCGCTCGGGGGCACCGCGCGGTTGTCGTGGGTATTTCAGCCCGTCCGTCGCGGTCGCGAGACCATCGAGCTTACCGCCGTCGGTTCATTGTTTCCGTTTGGTTTTCTGCGCAAAGTGATGGGCAGCGAACTGCGTCGCACCGTCATCGTGTGGCCGGCGCCCATCGCATATCGTCGGCAAGGTGTGACCACCGCCACCCACCCCCGCACCGGCGAACGCGTGGCGCTCGTCGGGCAAAGTGGCGACCTGTTTGCGTTGCGCCCCTACGCGCAAGGCGACTCGCATCGCTTGATCCACTGGAAGGCCAGCGCGCGCCTCCGCAAAATGATGGTGCGGCAATTCTCGAGTGAGAGTCAGGACGGCTACTCGATCTGGCTGCAGACCGATCCCGGCCGTTGGACGAGCCCCGCGCAATTCGAGCGCCTTTGCTCCTTCGTCGTGACGCTCGCCGAAGACCTGTTTCGCGCCGACCGCCTCGGCACGGTCGCGATCAACCACGAACCGCCACGCCCCATCCGCCGCGTGCGCGATCTCGAAGCGTTTTTCGATCAGGTGGCGTTGCTCGAAAACGCCGCCCACGCCACGCCGCCCCGTGCCCACCATGAGCTGTCAAAGGCCCGCATGCCCGGCCGCAATCTCCTCACCTTCGCCCCCGACGGTCCCCATGCCGTCATTGCCCTGATCGATGGACACGTCGCGGCCTCAGCTTAACGCCGACGATCTCGGGCAGATCAAATGCCTGTGCGGCGCCGCGCTCGCGCTGCTCGCATCGTGGACGGTCGTGTTCATGGAGGTCTCGGCGTGGAGCCTCGTGCTGGCCGTCAATCTCGCCGTCATTGCCATCCTCATCCGCCCGCGCTGGCCGGCACTGATCCCGCGCTGGGGTCACGGGATGGTCTTCCCGGCAATCGTGATCATTTTTGGTTACGATCTTTACGCGAGCGGCGAGCCGCTGGCCTCCCTCGTGCGCCTGGACCTGATGCTGATTTTGTATCGCGTCTCCACCTTCCGCCGACGCCGCGACGATCTGCAACTTATCGTGCTGTGCCTCTTCATGATCGTGGTCGCCGGTGTGCTCACGGTGTCGCTGGCGTTCACGTTGCAAATCGTCGTGTTCACCGGGTTTGCGCTGGCGTTCCTGCTGGCGGTCACGCTCTCGGACGCCGCTGCGGGCGGCAGTGACTCCGGCGCCGCGGGCAAATCGCGCGCCCCGGCGATTCCGGCGTGGACGCGCGCCCGTTGGCGCGATCTCGCGCGCCGCCTGCGGGCCGCGACCGACTGGCGGCTCGTCGTCTTCGGCGGCGGACTCTTCACCGCCGTGGTCGTTTTGTCGGGCCTGCTCTTTCTCGCGATCCCGCGCTTCGAACTGAACAACAACCTCTTCATCGACAAACTCATCAATCGCAGCGTGCGCACCGGCTTTTCCGAGCGCGTGCAATTCGGCGAGGTGACCGACATCGCGCAGGACAATGGTCTCGCCCTGCAGATCGACGTGTCAGATCGCGACGCGATGCCGCGCGATCCGTATTGGCGCATGGTCGTGCTCGACGACTACACCGACACGGGCTTCGCGATGTCGCCGTCGTTGAAAGTCGCGCTTAACCCCGTCAACACACCGCCACGCACCCGGGAAAACGGCATCGCGCCCTTCCGTCGGGATCAGGCGTCGTGGACGTTTTTCTTTGAATCGGGCGTGAGTCGCTACCTGCCGCTGCTCGGCAACTATTACGCGTTGAACTTCACCGAGCCTCAGCAGTTCGTGTTCAACCCGCGCCTGCAAGTCATCGCGCTCCAGACCGAGCCGGCCAAGATGTTTGCCTATCAGGTTTACGGCATGGAAACCGGCGACACGTTGCGCGACGCGAGCTTCGCCCTGGCGCGGCGAGACGGAACGGGCGGCGAGGGAAAAGTCGATTTCCTCCGTCTGCCCGAGTTCTCGCCCCCCGACCGCGCGCGCCTCACCCGCTTCGTCGACGAAATCGGCCGCGCCCCCCCAGCGCGCGATTTCGTGCCGCGCGCCATGGCGTGGTTGCAGCGCAAGCACGCCTACTCCCTGCAAAGCGAGCTGCCTCCCGGCGACGGCGACCCGCTGGTGCGTTGGATGTCGGCCGAAGGCCCCGGCCATTGCGAATTTTTTGCCGGCTCCCTGGTCGTGCTCGCACGATTCGCGGGCTACCCCGCGCGGCTGGTCACGGGTTTCCGCGGCGGCGCGTGGAACGGCTACTCGGGCAGTTTCGCCGTGCGCAACGCCAACGCCCACGCATGGTGCGAGATTTTCGACGATGCCTCGGCCGCTTGGCTCCGCGCCGACCCCACCCCGGGCGGCGGCGCCTTCGGCCGCGATGCCGACCGCGATCAACTCCGTAACCAAGGGCTGCTCCCCCCCGAGACCGGTTGGCAAGCCCGCGTGGAAAGCCTGCGCGTGTTCTGGTATCGCCGCATCGTCAACTTCGACCAGGACACCCAGGTCGAGTTGATCGACGCGACAAAGAGCGTGCTCAAAACGCAGTCGGCCCGCGCCATCCGATGGGTGGACCGACGCATCGCCCGGCTGCGCGCGTGGCTGCAATCGCCTTGGGGCGGCACACGCTGGCTGAACCTGTTGGCCGTCGCCGCAGGGCTCACCGTCGTGTTCTGGGGTTGGCGCACGGCCGGCAAAAGCTGGTGGTTACGGTGGCGCAGCGCCCATGCGATCTCCCCGGATCACGATCCCGTTCGCCGCCAGGCCGGTCGCTGGTTGCAACGCCTGAAACGCCTGCCGCCCGGCCACGCCTTCCCCGCCACCACGCGGGACGCTCTCCTGCGCCTGCGCTATGGCGACCGGGAGTCCTGGTCCGATCCCGCCGCCACGTTGCGGCGCGCGAAGGCCGACTTTCGCACCCACCGACGCTCACCGGTCGCCGAGGCCTCGCCGGCCAGACCTACTTCACCCAGCTGATCGCGTCGATCGCCCGCGCTAGGTCGATGTCTTTCGAGGTCACCTTTCCGCCCGCCTCATGGGTGGAAAGCCGGATGGTCACTTCGTTGTAAACATTGCGCCAATCCGGGTGGTGATGGCGCGCTTCCGCCTCGAACCCCACACGCACCATAAACGACAGCGCTTCGCGGAAGCTTCCAAATGCGAACGCCTTGACGATCACATCGCCGTCCTGGGTCCAACCGGACAAGGTTGCGAGTTCGTAGGTGATGGCTGCGGTAGATAAGGGATTTACGGACATGGGCCAACCTATCCCCCCGCCCGCAGCGGTCAAATGACGGGGCGGGTTGCGCCTTGTCAAAGCCGCCGGCCAGACCCTAACTCACCCGCTCTCCGGCATGAGTGAACCTGTCCCATCCTCCCCCCCGCAGCACGTCGCCATCATCATGGATGGCAATGGTCGCTGGGCGCGTCGTCGCGGCCTGCCCCGCCTGGAGGGCCACCGACGCGGGGTGGAAACGGTGCGCTCGGTCATCGACGCGGCCCGGGAACTGGGGATTCGTTACCTCACGCTCTACGCCTTTTCGGTGGAAAATTGGCGCCGCCCCGAGGACGAGGTGGGCGGCCTGATGGGTCTGTTGGAATTTTTCCTGAAACGGGAGACGGCCACCTTGGTCAAAAACCGAGTCCGCCTACGCACGATCGGCCGCACCCAAGATCTGCCTCCGCGGGTCCGCAAACAATTGACCAAGGCCATCGAAGCCACCGCCCATTTCGAAGAACACACGCTCGTGCTCGCGCTCAACTACGGCTCTCGCACCGAAGTCCTCGATGCCGCCCGCGCCTACGCCGCCGCGGTGGTCGCCGGCGAGGCCTCGGCCGACGAGCTCTCGTGGGAAAGCTTTCAA
>CAXBDS010000190.1:0-10228 GCA_963974355.1 uncultured Opitutaceae bacterium | reverse complement strand
TGATCCAATCGTATTCAACGCAACCGCCTCTACCCGTAACGCCGACGGCATCGAGAGTCCGATCAGCACATTCCGATTCACCGTCCTGCCGCCCTGGTGGCTGAGTTTCGGCGTCATCGGCACGGGATCGGTTGTGCTCGTGGGCGGAATCGCCAGCCTCATGGTGCTCGTCTCACGCCGCCAACGACACCGCCAGTGGGCCCTCGAAGACTTGGTCGCGGAACGGACCGCCGCCCTCCGCGCCAACGAGCAGCAACTCTCCCTCGCCAAGGACGAAGCCGAAAGCGCAAACCAAGCCAAGACCACCTTCCTCGCCGCGATGAGTCACGAGTTGCGCACCCCGCTCAACGCCATTCTCGGCTTTGCCCACCTCCTGCATCGCGAACCCGGCCTCTCGGAAAAAGGCCGGGCCCAACTCACCGTCATCGACCGCAACGGCCAACACCTCCTCGAAACCATCAACGAGGTGCTCGATATCTCGAAAATCGAAGCCGAAGAGATCTCGCTCCACCCCACCCCCTGCACCCTCGCCCGCCTGCTCTCCGATCTGTCCGACCTGCTCGAACCCCGCGCCGCGCAAAAGCACATCGCGCTGCGCATCGAGCTCGGTCCCGACCTGCCGCGCCGGGTGCAGGTGGATGTCTCCCGGCTCCGCCAGGTCCTCATCAACCTGTTGGGCAACGCCGTCAAATTCACCGCCGGCGGAGAGATTATCCTGCGCTGTTCCGCCACGCCCGATCACCTTATCCGCTTCGAAATCAGCGATACCGGACCGGGCATTTCGACCTCGGATCAAACCCGGATCTTTCGCCCCTTTCTCCAGGCCCGAGCCGGCACCCGGCAGAGCGGCAGCGGGCTCGGGCTCGCCATCAGCCAGCGACTCGTCGAGCTCATGGGCGGTCGTATCACCGTCACCAGCACGCTGGGGGCCGGCAGCTGCTTCGCGTTCGAACTCGCACTCCCGACCGCCACCGGCGACTCGCAGCACCCGTTTTCACTCCGCACGGTCACCGGCTATCGCGGCGCCCGGCGGCACCTGCTGGCGGTCGACGATGAGGCCACCAACCTGGAACTCCTGGCCGAACTACTCACGCCGCTCGGCTTCGAGGTCGCGACCGCCGCAAACACGACCCTCGCCGAATCCATTCTTCAAACGCAGCCCATTGACGCCGTCCTGATCGATGTGCGCATCCCCGAAGAAAGTGGCCTCGCCTTCGTCCAGCGCTACCGCGACCAACACCCCGCCGCGGCCCCGCCGTTCATCGCCGTGAGCGCCAGCGTCTTCGAATCGGACCGCCACGAAGCGATCACCGCCGGTTGCCGTGGCTTCTTGCCCAAGCCCATCAACATCGCCGCGCTGATCGACACGTTGGGCGAATACCTCGGGCTGGAATGGATCCTCGCGACCGCCACCCCGGCGCCGGAGCAGCCGGTCGGCGAAACACCCGCCAAGCCACTGTCGCGACCGCCCCCCGAGATCGCGCGGACGCTCCTCGGGCTGGTCCGGACCGGCGATCTGGTCGCGCTGCGTTCACGCTTGGCGACCTACACGCCCAATGAAATCGATCCGACCACGGCCCATCACTTGGATCGTCTCGCCCGCGACTTCCAAACTGCCGCCCTGCGCGAATGGTTGTCCGCCCCGCCGCCATCCGCCGACTAAACGCCTCCCTTTGCCTGTGCCCTCCACCATTCTCATCATCGACGATACGCCGGACAACGTCGGCATCATGTTCGATACCTTGCGTGATGCCGGCTACCGCGTGTTGGTCGCCGAAAACGGTCCCACCGGTCTGGACTCCGTCAAATTATCCCCGCCCGATCTCATCCTCCTCGACGTGATGATGCCCGGCATGAACGGCTTCGAGACCTGCACCGCGCTCAAGCAGATAGCTGCCGTCAAGGACGTCCCCGTCATCTTCATGACCGCGCTCGCCGAAACGACCGACAAAGTCCGCGGCCTCGAGCTCGGCGCCGTCGATTACGTGACCAAGCCGGTCTTTCCGGCCGAAGTGCTGGTGCGCGTGCGCACCCACCTCGAATTGCGTTCCCTGCAGCGCGATCTTCAGCGGCGCAACCAGGAGCTCGAAGACCGCAACGAACTGCTCGATCAAGCCATCCAGCAACGCCTGATGGCCGAACAGGCCCTGCACCGCTCGCTCGACCGGGCCGTCTTGGTCTTCGATGCGCAGGATAACATCATCTTTATCGCCCGCCCGGCGGAACGGCTGCTTGCCACGTTCTTCCCCGGCACCCGCGCCGGACGTATTCCAGCACCACTACGGCGGCTGCGCACCGAAACCGACCTGCAAGTCGGTCATGAAGATCAACGCTTGCACATCCGCCGCACCGAACCTCCGCGAGAAAACGGCGTGATCATGCTCATCCTCGAAGTGCCCACGACGGAAAAGCATCCGGACCAACTCCGCTCCCTCGGACTCACTCCGCGCGAAACCGAAATCTTGTTCTGGATCGCGCAGGGCAAAACGAGCCCGGAGATCGGCATCATCCTCGAGTTGGCCAAAGCCACCGTCAAAAAACACGTGGAAAGTATCCTGCCCAAGCTCGGGGTCGAAACCCGCCTCGCCGCCGCCTTGCGCGCGCACGAGATTTTGCACCGCACCGACGCTTAAGCCGCCCCTCCTCGCCGGCGGCGCAGGGCCGCTCCGGCCAACCCCGCGCTCCCGAAAACACCGCATGCGTCGAGGGCTCCGGCACCGCACTCGTGCTCACCGTGCTCATTATCGGTTCAGACAAATCATATTCGATCGGCGTCTCTCCCGCGTCGACCGATTACAGGAAAAGATAGGAATCTCCGGAGGAACTGTAGGGACTGCCCACATACAGGCCCAGGTAGCCGAACGGAGTTTGCCCATCGACCGCGGAACCGAATCCGAACGCGGAGGCTTCAAAACTAAACTCCAGGCCCCAAAGCGCGCTCCCGTTCACCAACAGGCCGGTATCGCCTTCAACAAAACCTTCCAGATTCAGGTCGATGCGATTCCCGGAAGTGCTGAAACGCAGGCCGGTGTTGAGGCCGTCCTCCGCCGCACCGACCGGCGACAACCAGGCGACGGTGACGCCTTCCCCGGAAACATTATCGACCACGCGGTTGGCCGGGGCACCGTCGTCGTTCGAGATCAGCTCGCTCTCGGCCCGCGACGCTCCGACAACAAGATACTGAAATTCACGGGATCGCCTCCTCCTCCTCCCAGACCCAGGCCGCTGCGCGTGGCGGTAACGGTGAGCCTGACCTGCGCCTGGGCAGAAAGTGCGAGGGTCGACAGGAAAAATCCCGTCCACGCGGCCATGGTTTTGGTGTAACGGTTCACGGCTTCAACGGTGGCGCTAGAAGGAAAGGTGGGCCGAAACATGGAGACGCGCGTTGTCGCCGCTTTCGCTGCTGCCGGAGTCGAGCATCTGCCAGCCGTAGGCCGCCCGCAGGCTGAGATGGCGACCAACGAAATAGTCCGCCCCCAGACCCGCACTGTGCAGCTCGCTCGCTCGCTCGCCGGTGAGCGGCTCGGTGCTCCACAGGTAGGCGTAGTCTTCAAACAGATACAGTTGAACGGAATGTCCGCGCACCGGCGACCACGGCGGCAGACGCAGCTCCTGGCTGAGCAATCCGCCGTTGTCCTTGTAGACTTCGCCTTCCTCGTAACCGCGCACGGTGGTCGACCCACCGGCGCCAAACTGTTCGCTGCCGATCAGGTTGTGGTCGGCCAGTTGAAACTGTCCGCAGACGGTCCACGAAACTCCTTTTTTGATACGGTCAAGTTGGACCGCGTGCGAGGCGTTGGCGCGCAGATAAAGGTAATCCGCCTGCGCGCCGGCCCGGCTCGTTTGGAAATAGACCGTTTTGTTGCGATCGGTCAGATCGCCGGGCGCGCCCGTCACCGTGGCCCGGAAACTGGTGAACCCCCAGGCGCTCGTGAGCTGCCCCGCGTAGGACGCCCGCGCCTGCACGACGTGTGTCAGGTTGTCGGTGATCGGGATCGAGGCGAAGGTGAAGTTGTTGTCGCTCGATTTGAAATCGATGCCGAATTGCCACGCGTGCGAGTAGCGCGACGAGGGGCTGGCGAGCGGGAGGTCGTAGTTGGCGGCGATCTGCCACGACGTGCCTTTCAACGCGAAAGGCGGCGCGACGAGCCCATTGGTGCGCGAATAGGCGCCGCTAAAACTGAGCGTATGCCGCCACGGCAAATCGATCACATACGAACCGGATCCGCTGCGCATGGTATCGAAGTCCCAGCTCGAGTTCCACTGCGCCGTCAGCTGGTGGCCGAGTCCCCAAACGTTGCCCCAATTGAATCCGGCGTTGAAACGCTCCTCCTTCGTGCTCGCCGTGCCGGTGTTGTCGGCCCCGGCGAAAAAGCGCCACGGCAACGTTTCGTTCACTTGCACGAGGATCTGCGAAGTGCCCGCCTCGTCTCCGGGCACCACGGTGGCGCGTGCGGCGCGGAAAGGGTTGCGGTTGATCCACGCGATATCGGCATTGAGCTCGGGGCGGCTCAGCGGCTGGCCGGGGCGAAGGTGAATGTGGCGTTGATAGAGTCCGGGCGAAAAATACCGCACGCCCTGCACCTGCACCGTGGTCTCCAGGCGGGCCACCGTGACGACCAGTCGCACCACGCCCGACGTGATGTCCTGCGGCGGCACGGACACGAGGGAGAACGGATAACCGGCCTGGCTGAGCAAGGAGCGCACCCCCACGGCCAGGCGGTCGAGCCCCGCGCGCGAGACCGGCTCGCCGATAAAAAGGGAGCCCACCACCTGCACCGCCGCCGGATCCAAGACCGGCACGTGATGCAACGAGACGCCTGCCCCGGGGTCCGGCGCCGCGGTCGCCGCCGCATCGGAGGGGTAAAACGCGACGCCGATCAGCTGCGGCAGCAGGATGCTCTCGCCCTCGATCCAGCCGAGTTGCATCGGCGCAACCGGCGCCGGCCCGGGAGGTGGCGATTCCGGCGGTGGTGCGACCTGCGGAGGCACGGGCGTGGGCTCGAGCCGATCCAGATTTTGGGCCGGGGCGACGACGAGCGCGGCCCCGCAGCCGAGACCGAGACCAAGGAGAGAACGAAGGGAGGTGTGATGCAAAAGAGGATACGTTTAAAGGTAACGTGGCGCGCGACGCGGCCCTAGCCGCTGATCACGTCGAAGATGGCGAGCGACAACAGGTTCTCGTTGAGGCCGGCTTGGAGCTTCTTGGTGCCGTTGCCCTTGGTTTGATCCAGGTTCATGCCCGCGAGCGTCGGCGTCTCGAACGTCCCATTGACGAGACCCTCGTAGATCAGCCGCTGGCCTTCGTTGTCACCGATCGCAATCCCGCGTTGCACGGACATCACCGCGACCATCACCACCGCCGCGGCCACGGTGCCTCCCACCATGCCGCCGGCGTTGCTGGCGGCGGTCGACATCACCTGCGCCACGGTCGTGCCAATCTCAAGGCCACGCCCCACGCTGAAGGGGAGCAACGCCGCCACCGTGCTACCGGCGGCGAAGTAGCTCGCGGTGCCGGCCACCGCCGCCGTGCCCACGGTCAAACCAAGATTGGCGCCCGTGCTCGTGTCCATCCCGTCGAGCAACTCGTTCAAACGGGTGCCCATCGACTCTTCCACCACCGAGCCCAACGCCGACTTGACGATATCATCGTAGGGAATGTCCCGGCCGAAAAGATTGATCAAATTTCGGTCGGCTCCCGTGCGCGCTTGTTCTTCCTGATAGGCGGCCAACTCCGCTTCCGCCGCCTGCTTCGCCGCCGAAGCCATCGTCGCCTGATTCGCGGCCAGACGTTCGTTGACGGTGGCAACCAGCGCGGCGTCGGCCGCGGTGTAACTTGCCGCCGGTTTATCAATCAGCCCGCGAATGTAGTCGTTCATCACCGGCGCAAACAAGGCCCGCACTTCGAGGTTGTGCGGGATCTGCGCGAGCAGGCGGTAAAGCTCCGCTTCGGTGAACCCCTCCCCGGGCTCCTTGCCGAGCGTGATCGCGATGCGAGCCTGCAGGATCGAGTCGAAGGTCGGACCGAATTTCTCAGTGGCAATCTGCGCGTAGACCGCTCCGACCAGCGCCGGCAGGGCCTCGGTCGTGAGCCCGAAAGCGGCGGGGCCGGATCCCGGCATGAGGAAAGCGGCGCGCGCCGCGTTGAGTTCGTTGGCTGCGGCGGCGTCTTCGATGGCCTGCCGCCGTTGCGCCACCAGCACGGGGTCGGGATTTACCGTCACCGTGCCGTTTGTCACCGCCGTGACCACGTAGTTGGGGTTCGATTGGTAGCCGTTGGCTTGCGCGAAACGGATCACCGGCGCATCCGCCCCAGCGGTCGCCGCCGGTGAGACCCTGCCGTTTGATCCCAAATTCAGCGGGATCGCAATCGACGCGGACGTCACCTCGGTGCTGGGAAACGCCGGCGTATCAATCGGCACGATCACGCCCATTTCGTAGCCGCCGTCCAACGCCGCCGCCGACGTCGCCGGTGCCGGATACTTCGCGACGAACGCCGCATCGGCGTAAGTATCAGAAACCGGATACGTCGCGGTCGTGTAGGTCGTGCCCACACTCGCCGCCACATCTTCGGCATAAACGTTGTAAGCCAGATCGGGAAATGCGCCCAACACCGACACGCCGGCCGGCAGGTTGGTCGCGATCGTCGAAAAGATCGGCAGATCCTGATTCTCGGTGACCGTGGCGGCCTGCGTGGTCAATGTGACCGGGCGTGGGAGCACCGCGAACAGACCGGCCACCGATGCGACCTCATAGTTGGGGTTACCCGTCAGCTCGACGCGGAGTTGATGCACGCCCACGTCAGTCGCGGCGCCGGGCAGGCCGCCGATGAGCGTGCCGTCGAAATTGAGCAGGTCGGTGAAGGCCACATCGCCAATGGTGTCGAACGCCGCCAACCCGTCAGCCCCGACGAGGATCGCGTAGGCCGGGCTGTTGTCACCGTAGGCGCGGATGACAGTGGCCGGCTTCAACGCGATCTGCCGCACGAGCACGGCCAAGTTGCCCAGGGTGAGATCGGCGATCTGGTAGTTGGGGCTGATGAGCGAGGCGCCGATCGGGTAGTTGCCCACGCCCGCCGTCGCGTCGACGCCAAAGTCCAGCGCCACGGCGTCGAGGGCAGTCTGCCCGAATGCCAACCCGCTCACGGCCAGCGGGACGTCGGCCACGTCCGGATTCGCATAACCATAGCGCCGGGCGACGTTGCCCACATTGATGCGGATCAGCGCCGGCAAGATCTGCAGCTCGCCGGTCGATCCGGCGGACACGGTGTAGTTGGGGTTCGTGAGGGAAACGGTCACCGGATAGGTGCCGACGTCGGCCGTGACCGCCGGCCCCGCGACCGATACGCCCAGCATCGCCGGGGTATCCGACAACTTGAGACCACTCACCAGCGCGGCGTCGAACTCCAGGTCCGCCTGGCCGTAGGTGCGAAAATATGATCCCACTCCGAAATCGAGCACCGCCGGCGTCACCGTGAGTCGGCCCGGCGCATAGGTGATGGCGTAGTTACGGTTGGCGTTGGACGCCACCGTAATGCCGTAGCCACCGTCGACCACGCTGGAGGTCGCCGTCGCCGACGTGGCCAGGGTCAGGCCGGTGATCGCCGCCGCGGTGTCAAAACCGGCCAGATTGTCAAAGGACGCCGTAAAAGTCGGATTGGCATCGCCGTAAACACGGGACGCATCGGCCGCCGCGATGATGAGTGGGCGCGGCAGGACGTTCATCGTGCCCGCCCCAAAGGTCAGATCGTAATTGCGGGCGGTGGCGCCGAGCAGCGTGATCGGCACGGTGCCCACGCCGGCGGTCGGAGCCGAGCCGCTGAAGACCTCCCCGGTCACCACCCCGACGGTGTCGCCGTTGCGCAATCCCGTCGCCGCCAACGAGAACGCCGGGTCGGCGTCACCATAAAAGCGGGACGACAGCGCCGGCGCGATGAACAGCGCGGCCTTGTTCACCGTGAGCGTGCCGGGCGCGAAGGTGAGGTCGTAGTTGCTCGTCAACGCGGTGCCACTTGCCGTGACGGCATAGGTGCCGGCGTTGGACGCGGCGTTCGCCGTCGAGGTGACCGCCAGACCGCCGACCAGATCGCTCAACGTATCCGTTAATTTGAGACCGCTGGCAGTGGCGGCGAACACCGGGTTGGCATCGCCATAGGTGCGGGCCGCGCTGCCCGCGGTGATGGTGAGCGGGGCGGGGGTGACGGTGAGCGCGCCCGCCGCGTAGCTGATGGAGAAATTGCCGTTGGTGATTTCGTTGAGCGACACGTCGTAGCTCCCCACGTTGGCATTCGTCGCGGGCAAACCGGAAACCTGCAGACTACGGGTGTCGAGCAGGGCCAGGTTGGTCGTGCCGGCCGGGTCGGTGCCCTGCAGCGTCCACCCCAGCGTCGGGTTGGCGTCGCCGTAAACGCGCGTGCCGCTATCGGCCACCAAGGTCACGGGACGCGGGGTAATCGAGAATGCGCCGCGGTTGACGGTGATCGCATAGTTGGCCGAAAGGCCGCCGGTGAGGCTGGCCCCGATGGAGTAGTCGCCGACGCCGGTGAACTGGGTCACCGGAGTCGAGAAGGCGAGCGTGCCCACATCGGCGAGCGACTGATCGAGCACCAGACCGGATGCCGTGGCGGTGGCCGTCGGGTTGAGGTCGGCGTAGGTTTTGGTGACGTTGGCGACGGTCAACGTGAGTGGCGCCTGACCGATGGTCAGGGTGCCATGGGTCGGGGTGATCGTGTAGTTGGAGGCAGTCGCTCCCGTGGCGGTGATCGCGTAGGTGCCGACGTTGCTGGCCGCGGTCGCGGTGGTGTCGAGCGCGAGACCGCCGACGACCGAAGACGTGTCGCCATTGACGAGTCCGGTATAGGTGACACCGAAGGTGGGGTTGCTCTCACCATAAAGGCGCTCTGCTTGGATCACGGTGATCTGGAGCGCCGCGGGATCGATCGTCAGCGTGCCGTTGACGTAGCTCATTTGGTAGCCGGAGGCCGATGCACCGGACGGCACGATCGCGTAGGTGCCAACGGGTGCCCCCGCCGTCGCGACGGTGGAAAACGTGAGGCCGGATACGACCCCGGCGGTATCGCCATTGTTAAAGCCCGTCATCGTCGCCGTAAACGTGGGCAGAGCCGCACCATAGAGTTTCGCGAGGTTATCCGCCGTGATCGTGAGGGTGGCGACGCCGTTGACGGTCAGCACGCCGTTGGCGAACGAGAGGGCGTAATTGGCGTTGGTCGCGCCAAAAGGCGTGATCGGATAGGTGCCGGCCGGAGAGCCCGTGGTTGCGGTCGTGCTGAAGTCGAGCCCGGTGAGGCTGGCGGCAGTATCGCCGTTCACGAAACCGCTAAAGCTCGCGGTGAACGCCGGATTGGCCGTGCCTGCGGATTTCGAGGAGTTGTCGGCCGTGATGGTAAGCGGCGCGGGATTGATCGTCAGCACGCCCGGCGCGAACGCGATCCGGTAGTCGTAGTCGGAGGCCACCACCGTGCCAGCGGCGGCCGTGATGGCGTGGGGACCGGCATTCGAAGCGCTGGTGGCCGCCGTCGTCACGACGGGGGTTCCCGCATAGGCCGCGCCCGCGGTATCACCACCGACCAAACCGGAAACGGTCGCGGTCAACGTGGGATTCGCCGCGCCGTAGAGACGAGCCAGACTATCCGCGGTGAACGTGAGCGTGGGCACGAGCGTATACAAAAAACGGCTACCGGTCTGGGTGATGCCGGCCGGCGCGTTGGCCGCGTAGGTTTTGTTGTAGACCGGTGCGCCGACCAAGCCGCCTGCGGTCGTGGTGGCGGGCGCATTGGAATAGATGAGGAAACGCCCGCCGCTGCCCGGCGTGACGGCGGTCGCGCCGGCGTGGTTGACGAAGGCGCCGCCCTGCGCCGCGAGCACGACGTCCTTGCCGGTGGTGGCGGCCAACTTCGCACCGGAGGCGAGCGTCAAGTCGCCCGTGGTCACGATGGTCGTGGCGTGTTGGATGGTCGTTCCGGTGGGGCCAGGAGACTGGCTTGAGGCCACGTTGGAAAAATTACCGGTGACGATCAGGCCGCCCGCGCCGTCGACGACGTGGATGTCGCCTTTGATGGCGCCCGTGGCGACCGAGGACGCCAGGGTGCCGATCGCGTTGGCGGCATTCGCGATCGAGATATCGCCCTCGATGCCGGCGTTCTCGCGCTTGAGGTCGAGTGTGCCGAGGTTGAGCACGCCACTGATGTCGATGGCGTTTCCTCATCTAT
>CAXBDS010000189.1:0-10256 GCA_963974355.1 uncultured Opitutaceae bacterium | reverse complement strand
GGGCTGGTGATCGAGGAGGCGCGGGCCGTTGGACGTGTCGACGAGGGCCGGCGCGCATTCGATACCCATGCGGCGAAGGAGCGCGCACAGGAGCAGGGCCTTGTCTTTGCAGTCGCCAAATCGGCTGGCAAGGGTGGCCGCCGGAGCGCGTGGGCGATGCGAACCGGCTCCCAGTTCGATGCCGAGATAGCGCACCTCCTCCTGCACAAAATCGAGGGCGGCCAAGACGCGATCTTCAGGCGTGGAATATTGGTCCGACAGCTCGCGCGCCATGCGGTCCACGGCGTCGTCCGCCGGGGCCTTGGCGGCGCGCCGGGCGTCAGCTTCGAACGGGGCGCTTTGGTCGTCGTAGAGCGGCAGAGCCCAGCGCGCCACGTCGTTCCACTCGGCAAACTCCGACACTTCGACGTAGGGAAAGTTGGGATACCAGAACGGGGCTTCGCCATCGGTCGTGATCGCGGCAAGTCCGTGGCCTGACCACTCCCAGGTCACCTGGCCGCCCACCGTGAGTTGGGTGGCGGTGAATGGGGAGTCGCCGATGGTCTTGAAATGCAGGGGGCGCGTTTCCGAGGTGATCAGGCGATGGCGGAAGTAGGCGACCGGCACGGCCCAACCCACGCCGAAACTATCGGCATAGTGGCCGGCGTAGACCGGATTCCGGCCGCGCAGGGTCGCGGCGTAATCTATCGTATCGCCGACCCGCAAGTCGCTGAGCTGAAGAATCGCGGTCAGCCGCCCGTCGTAAAGGGCGCGCTCGCGGTCGCGTTCCTGGCGGATGACCTCGAAGTCGGCGAGTCGGAGGCGGTCGCTGGCGACGCCGTCGCGGATGACGCGCAGGTAGTGCAGGTCGAGCGTCTGGTAGGCGGGGTCGAAGTCGAAGGAGATTTCGCCGGCCTCCTGCAGGCCGGCCGCCTGACTCACCCGGAGCGAGCGTCGATAGTAGTAAGCCTCGTCGATCACGTTGACCTGCGAATCGACGATCAAGTAGTCCACGGTTTGGCCTGCTTCGCCCGCGACGGACGACGGTGCGGCGGTTTCGGCCGGCGCCACCCACTCGGGCACCGGCTGAATGGAGATCGCGGCGTGGGGGGACGGGCTGACTTGAGCCGACACGCCAGCGACACCGGCGAAGGCTAAAACAGCCCCGCACCACTTGACGCAAAAATTCAAAAGAGAGGGCGAAGCCGGTGCCGTCATGGATGGCGCGCAGCTAGAATGAGCCCGCGCGCAGCGTCGAGACTCAGTTGGGCGGTGCCCGGGATTCCGGGCCCGATCCGCCTAGGCGCCCAGATCAACGCGCCGGAGGCGCAGGGCATTGAGCACGACGCTGATCGAGCTGAGACTCATCGCCACGCCGGCGAGCATCGGGTTGAGCTGCCAGCCGAATACGGGGTAAAACACGCCGGCGGCCACGGGCAGGCCGAGACCGTTGTAGAAGAACGCCCAAAACAGATTTTGGTGAATATTACGCAATGTCGCCCGGCTCAAATGGAGCGCGCGCACCAGGGCGCTCAACTCGCCTTTGACGAGGACGATACCGGCGCTGTTCATCGCGACATCCGTGCCGGTGCCCATCGCCACGCCGATGTCGGCGGCGGCGAGGGCGGGCGCGTCGTTGAGGCCGTCGCCCGCGAAGACGACGCGGCCGCCGTTCTGCTGGTGCTCGCGCACGAGGTTCTGTTTATCCTCAGGCGTCACACCGGCATGGTAGCCGTCGAGACCGAGCTCATCGGCCACGGCTTTCGCGGCGGCTTCGCGGTCGCCGGTCACCATGAAGATTTTGACGCCGAGTTCACGGAGCGCGGCAACCGCGGCGGGAGTGCTTGCCTTGATGGCATCGGCGAGTGCGATGAGGCCGGCGTCTCGCCCGTCGATCCGGACGGCGACCAGCGTGGCGGCCGGGTGATCGGCCATCACGGCGTCCTTGGGCGCACGGCCGATCTCGATCGCCTTGCCGTCGACCGTGGCGGTGACCCCGGCGCCGGCTTCGGCGTGGAAGTCGCTCGCTTTCGGCAGCGACCACTCGCGAGCTTTCGCGGCGTCGACGATGGCGCGGGCGAGCGGGTGCTCGCTGGAGGATTCGACGGCGGCGGCGAGGCGCAGGAGGTCGTCTTCGCTGGTGTCGCCGGTCGACTGCACGGCGACGACCTCGGGTTGGCCGACGGTGAGCGTGCCGGTTTTGTCGATGAGCAGCGTATCCGCACCGTCAAGACGTTCGAGGGCGGCGGCGTCCTTGACGAGCACGCCGACTTGGGCGCCGCGACCAATGCCGGTGACGAGTGAGACGGGCGTCGCGATTCCGAGGGCGCAGGGACAGGCAATGATGAGGACGGCGACGGCATTGATCAGCGCGTGTAGCAGCGAGGGGGCGGGGCCGACCCAGGCCCAGACGGCAAACGTAACCCCGGCGATGCCGAGCACGACGGGCACGAACCACCCGGAGACGCGGTCGGCGAGGCGTTGGATGGGGGCTTCACTGTCGGTCGCGGCTTCGACGAGCTGCACGATCTGGGCGAGCATCGTGTCTTTGCCGACGCGCTCGGCGCGGAAAACGAGCGAACCGGTGGTGTTGAGCGTGCCGGCGCGCAGGCTGTCGCCCTTGGTTTTGGCGACCGGCACGGGTTCGCCGGTGAGCATGGATTCATCGACGTCGCCGTGGCCGTCGAGCACGTCGCCGTCGACCGGCACGTTTTCGCCGGGGCGGACCCGCAGGCGATCCCCTGGGTGGACCTCGTCGACCGGCACGTCGTTTTCTTGGCCATCGTCGTCGAGGCGGTGCGCGGTTTTCGGTGCGAGGTCGAGCAGACCGCGGATGGCTTCATCGGTGCGGGAATGCGCGCGTTGTTCGATGACTTGGCCGAGCAGGACGATGGTGGTGATGAACGCAGCCCCTTCGAAGTAGAGCGCGGTGCCATGACCGGTTTCCATCATGCCGGCGGGGAAATGGTCGCCGAAGAGCACGGCGGCCACCGAGTAGAAGTAGGCGGCGCCCGTCCCGGTCACGGTGAGCGTGAACATGTTGGTATCGCGTTCGACGATGGATTTCCACCAACGACGGATGAAGAACGCCCCGCTCCAAAAAAAGACGGGCGTGGTCAGCCCGAATTGCAACCATGCCGAGAGGTGAGGCGTTGGGAGGAGGTCGCGCAGGCCGGGCACCATCGCGCCCATCGACAGGATGAAAACGGGAACGGTGAGGGCGACGGCTACCCAGAAACGCGGCCGCAGCACGCGCTCGTGAGGCAGGCCCATGTAAACGGGCGCGTCGTCGGTGGTGGATTCGGCGTCTTGGCCGTGGGAATGCTTCATGCTTGATTGGGCCTAGGGCGAAGAAAGGGGCTTGGTGGTGCCGCAGGTGAGCATGGCGGAACCATAATAGGGATTGGCGATGTGCTCATCCTTTTGCAGCCAATCGCCGCCGCGACCACCAAAGGCCATCGGACAATGCGCCACGTAGAGATGGCGTTGGCCGGCGCCGTCCGTTTCGCGCACCAAGGCGATGAGCGTGTTGGAGGTGCGGAGAAAGTTGACGCGGGCGGTCGGCAGTTTTTCGGCGTTGATGATGGCTTCGACGGAGGGCTTGAGCGCGTTGCCTGCGTCGTCGGTTTGAGCGGCGGTGAGCAGGGCGCGCGCGGCACCTTGGGCGCCCGGCAGATCGTCCGCCGCGAGGGCGGTCTGCAGCTCAAGATAAGGCGCCAACAGCGCATCCACGTAGGCGGGGGCAGCGCCGGCGGCAGGGGCCGAGGTGACAACGGAAAGCGCGAGGCCGAGAGCCAGCGGGAGAGATTTGAGCAGCGATTTCATGGGTGTTAAAGTTGGGTTGGTTTGGTGGAGGAAAAACGGAGCTTTGCTTCCTCGAGCGCACAGTAGAGCACGGGCACGACGAAGATGGTGATGATGGCAAACAGCATACCACCGAAGGTCGGAATCGCCATCGGGATCATGACATCGGCGCCGCGCCCGGAGGACGTGAGCACCGGCAGCAACGCGAGCACGGTGGTGGCGATGGTCATCATGGCGGGGCGCACACGTTTGGCGCCGGCTTCGAGGATGCGCTGGCGAATTTGGGCAACGTTATCGGATGGTGCGTGGTCGAGGCGCTGCCCGATGTAGGTCGCCATGATGACGCCGTCGTCCGTCGCGATGCCGAAGAGCGCGAGAAAGCCCACCCACACGGCCACGCTGAGGTTGATTGGATGCACTTGGAACAAATCGCGCAGGTGATGGCCGAAGAGGTCGACGTTGAGGAACCACGGCTGGCCATAAAGCCAGGCGAGGATGAAGCCGCCGGACCACGCGTAGGCGATGCCGGAGAACACGAGCAGCGTCACGGTGACGCGTTTGAATTGAAAATAGAGGATGAGGAAAATGGCGAATAGCGCGAGAGGCAGGACAATGCTCAGCCGTTTCTCGGCGCGGACCTGGTTCTCGTAGCTGCCCGTGAACTTATAGCTCACGCCGGCAGGAATGGTGAGCTCGCCGCTCGCGATCTTCGATTGCAGAAACGCATCGGCCTGCTCGACGACCTCGACCTCGGCGGTGTCGGGTTGCTTGTCGAAAATCACGTAGGCGACCAAGAAGGTGTCTTCGCTTTTGATGGCTTGCGGACCCCGCGTGTAGTTGAGGCGGGCGAGTTGTTTTAACGGGATCTGCGTGCCATCGGGCGCGGCCACGAGGATGTCCTCAATGGCGGTTGGGCTGTCGCGCAGTTCGCGCGGATAACGCACGCGGACCGGATAGCGTTCGCGGCCTTCCACGGTGGTGGTGATCGGCTTGCCGCCGATGGCGACCTCGATGACGTCCTGCACCGTTTGGATTTTGATGCCGTAGCGGGCGATGGCGTCGCGATCGATGGCGACCTCGAGATACGGTTTGCCGACGATACGATCAGCGAGCACGGCATCGGGGTTGATGGAAGGGACTTGTTTGAGCAGGCCTTCGATCTGCAGCGCGACTTGCTCGATGGTGGCGAGGTCGGGACCGTAGACCTTGAGCCCCATGGGCGCGCGCATGCCGCTTTGCAGCATGACGACGCGGGCGGCGATGGGTTGGAGTTTCGGCGCGGAGGTGCTGCCGGGCACGGCCGCCACGCGGGCGATCTCGCGCCAGATGTCGTCGGGCGAACGGATGCTGTCACGCCATTGTCGATACGGCCGGCCGTCGGGATCGGGGATCAGGCGATTGTCGGCGTCACGCTTGAACCTGGCGGCCGCGGGGTCATAGGCAAAGGTGAGCAGACGGCCCTCGGCATCCGTGCGATACTCAGACTGGTAGGTGATGATGGATTCGATCATCGAGATCGGCGCGGGATCGAGCGGGCTCTCGGCGCGACCGAGTTTTCCGACGACACGTTCGACCTCGGGGATCGCGCGGATGGCCATGTCTTGTTTCCGCATGATGTCCATCACCTCGCCGATGGACGCATGCGGCATGACGGTGGGCATGTAGAGAAACGATCCTTCATCGAGATCGGGCATGAACTCTTTGCCCAGCCCGGGAAACGCGTGGGTGCCATGAGCATAGGCGGAGGTGGTTTTGGCCGCCTCGGGCAACCACGCGAAGACCTGTGCGACCCCGAGCCAGGCGCATAGCCCCCAGATCACGACGAGGCTGCTGAGCGCCATGAAAGCGGTTTTGGTCCGCAACAACAGCGCCAGGATCCGCGGGTAGAGGTGAACGAAGCCCATCATCGCGAGCAACAGTCCGCCCACGGTGAGGAGCACGAACACGACGTTCGGCAGGGGCGCATCGGGGCCGAGCGGCGCCCACGTGCCGGCGAGGACGCCGACGATGACGAGCGCGAAGACACCGTTGAACGCGTAGAGCGTGCGTTGCCGCCACACTGGCGGGAGGCGGTCTTGGAACAGGTTGAACGCCGCGACCGCGACGAGCAGCAGTCCGAGCCACCCGGGAAACCACGTCACGGCCCACGGCGCGATCAGGCCGACGATGACGAGCGCGCTCCACCATCCGCTCGCGGCGAGCCGGGAACGGAATTTGCCGGCGATCAGCGCGTGCGCGAGGGGCGGAATAATGGTGAGCGCGACGAGGATCGAGCCGATGAGGGCAAATGTTTTGGTGTAGGCGAGCGGGCGGAAGAGTTTCCCTTCGGCGCCTTCCATCGTGAACACCGGCAGGAAACTGATGACCGTGGTCGCCACGGCGGTGAGGATCGCACCGCCGACTTCGCGGCAGGCGCGATAGACCGTTTCCAACGCATTCTCGCCCGGCGGAGCCTCGTCGAGATGCCGCAGGATATTTTCGATCAGCACGATGCCCATGTCGACGACGGTGCCGATGGCGATGGCGATGCCGGAGAGGGCCACGATGTTGGCGTCAACTCCGGCCACCTTCATCGCGACGAAGGCGAACACGACGGCGAGCGGCAGCACGGTGGAGATCAGCAACGCGCTGCGCAGGTGCATCACCATCAATACGACCACGATGATTGTAACCAAAATTTCATCACGGATTGCGTCCTCGAGTGTGCCGAGGGTTTCATGGATCAATCCGCTGCGATCGTAGAACGGCACGATGCTCACCTTGCTCTCGGTGCCATCCGCGAGGGTCTTGCTTGGCAGGCCGGGCGAGAGGGCGGCGATCTTGGCTTTGACCCGCTCAATGACCTGCAGCGGATTTTCGCCGAAACGCGTTACGACCACGCCGCCGACGGCTTCGGCGCCGGCCTTGTCGAGGGCGCCGCGCCGCAGGGCCGGCCCGTATTCTACGGTCGCGAGTTGGGCGAGCGTGATGGGCACGCCATCGCGTGAGGCGACGACGGTTTTGCGCAGATCGTCGAGGTTTTTGACGAAGCCCAGTCCGCGGATGACATACTCGACGCGGTTGACCTCGATGGTGCGGGCACCGACGTCGAGGTTGCTGCTTTTGACGGCGGAAAACACATCGGCGAGCGTGAGCTGAAACGTGCGCAAAGCATCGGGATCCACGTCGATCTGATACTCTTTCACGAAGCCGCCGATCGAGGCGACCTCGGCGACGCCCTCCACGCCTTGCAGTCCATAACGCACATACCAATCCTGGGTGCTGCGCAGCTCCTGCGGATCCCAGCCGCCGACGGGATTTCCGGCGGGGTCGCGTCCCTCCAGCGTATACCAAAGCACTTGGCCGAGCGCGGTGGCGTCGGGTCCGAGTTGGGGCTGCACCCCCACGGGCAGCAAACCGGCCGGGAGGCTGTTCAGCTTTTCCAGAATGCGCGTGCGCGTCCAATAGAACTCCGCTTGTTCCTTGAAAATGATGTAGATCGAGGAGAACCCGAACATCGAGTAGCTGCGCACCGTCTTGACCTCGGGCAAACCCAGCAACGCGGTCGTCAGCGGGTAGGTGATCTGATCCTCGATGTCCTGCGGCGAGCGGCCCATCCACTCGGTGAATACGATCTGCTGGTTCTCGCCGATGTCGGGAATCGCGTCCACCGGGACCGGATCACGGGGCAACGCGGCGAGCTTCCAGTCGAAGGGAGCCACCAGCACGCCCCACAAAATGAGGCCGGCGGCGAAGAGCATGACCACGAGTTTTTGTTCGAGGCAGAAGCGGATGAGACGGTTGACCATGGCGGCGGGCGGCGGCGGGGGTTCAGTGCAACTGCTCCACGATTTCGCCACACGTAAGCATGGCCGCCCCGAAGTAGGGGTTCCGCACCTCGGCGTCGGTTTGCAGCCAGTCCGCTCCGCGGTTTTGCGCCGCCATCGGGCAATGCACCCGGAGGACCGCGCCGGAACCGGCGAGCGCAGCCGGGTGGGCTTGGACCGCGGCGATCACCGCGTTTGAGAGATCGGCGAAGCGCGGTTCCCGCAACGTATCCACGTTTTCGGCACCAAGGGTGCGGTGGATCAAGTCAGCCAGAACACCGGTGGGTCCGGATGCGGCCATCATGACGCGCAGACTGGCTTGCGCGGCGGCGAAGTCGTCCCGGGCGAGCGCAGTCTGGAGTTGGAAATAGCCGGGCAGGATTTTGGACAGCAGTTCCGGCGGGATGCTTGACGGAGCCGCGGCGGTTCGCTTTCCGGATGCAGCCTCGGGCGAGGCGGGATTCATCATGCTCGGCTGGGCGAGAATCTGAAGCGCACTGTCGATTTTGAAGGCGCCGTGGGTGACGATTTCCTCGCCGGCCGCGAGGCCGGAAAGGATGACCACGCTGTTCTCGGCTTCGGCGCCCAGCGTCACGTCGCGGCCCTCGAAAGCGGCTTGGTCGGTCCCCGGTGTTTTGACGTAGACGACGGCGCGTTTGCCGGTGCGGAGGACGGCGGACGCCGGCACGACGACCGGAGCTTCGCCGGCAGGGTTGGCCGCATAGCCGAGGGTTTCGGCGGGCACCAGAGGCATGCCACACACGTCACAGGCACCGGGACCGTCCTTCACGATTTCCGGATGCATGGGGCCGATCCATTTACCGACGAGATCGGGCGCGAACACCTGGTTTTCGGCGGCGAGTTTCACGCGAACCTGGCCGCGGGCAAACATGCCGGGTTTCAGGCGGCGGTCGACGTTGGGCACATTTACGCGCACCGGGATGGTGCGGGTGCGCGGATCGACCGCAGGGGCGATGAAGGCGATGCGACCGGTGAACGTTTCACCGGGCCACGCCTCGACGGTAAAGGCGACGGATTGGCCGTAGCGGAGTTTGGCGAGGTCGGATTCGAAGGCCTGCAAGTGCAGCCAGAGTTCGCCCAGATCGGCGATGCGGAAAAGCGGTTCGCCGGTCTTCACGTAGTCGCCTTCTTTGACGTTTTTGGCGACGACGACGCCTCCGGTGGGCGCGCGCAGTTCGAAGTCATCGGCAGGGGAGCCGCGGGCCACGATGGCGTCGATTTGTTCGGGTAACAGGTCCCAGAGGCGAAGTTTCTCGCGGGCGATGCGACTGATGGAGCTGGAGGGATCGGCGGCGGTCGCGGTGAGGAGCTCGCGTTGGGCGGCGACGAGCTCGGGGCTGTAAATACGGGCGAGGTGCTCGCCTTTGGCGACGGGCACGCCGGTGTAGTTGACGAAGAGCTGATCGATGCGGGCGGGGAAGCGCGCGGTGAGGGAGCTGAGCCGGGTCTCGTCGTAGTCGAGCTGGCCGACGAGGCGCACGGTGACCTCGGGGAAACGGCGTTCGACACGGAGGGTTTGAATCTCGGCGAGCGCGAGGGCGCTCGGGCTCATCGCCAGCGTGCGGGGCGCAGCCGCGTTGTCAGGGGCGTCGGTTTCGAGTGGGATCAGGTCCATGCCGCAGATGGGGCACTGGCCGGGGCCGGCTTGCTGGATCTGCGGATGCATGGAACAGGTCCACACGGCGGCGGGACGATCGATCGCCGTCGCGGTGAGGGGGGCGGGTTGGGGCGCGGGCGCGAAGGTGCAGCGACCGAGGAACAGACCGAGCGCGAGGGCGACGAGAAGGCCGGCAAGGGTTTTGGACAAGGCGGACATGGGCGGAGTCAGAGCGGCTGGTTGGCCAAGGTTTGCAGCGCGATGAGCTGCTGGGCGGCGTCGGTGTGGGCGCGCCAGAGTTGGAGGTCGAGGTCGAGTTGGGAACGTTCGCTGTCGATCAATTCCAACAAACTAGCGCGGTTGTTGCTGTAGCTGGCGCGGGTGTTTTCGAGTGCTTGGCGGGCCAAGGGCAAGAGGTCCTCGGCGTAGAGGCCGATGCGACGATGGGCGTCTTGGAGCGCGGCGAGCGCGATGGTCGCGTCGGCGTGCAATTGGTTGCGGCGGTCGGTGAGTTCGCTCTCGGCGGAGCGTTGAAGGGCGCCGGCCTCGCGTTGCGTGGCGAGCGTGCGGCCATTCCAGATCGGCAGGTTGACGGCGAGCGTGACGCTCCAGGGATCGCGGCCGGCGTCGGGCGTGGTGGGGTTGACGACGGGATCCCCGATTTGGATGTAGGTCACGCCGACGGTAAAATCGGGCCGTGACTCCAGCCGTGTCAGCTCGGCGCGCGCGCGCGCGCTGCCGATCTTCCGTTCCAGCATGAGCAATTCGGGATTCGTCGCGTCCATCGCGGCGAGGAGAGCGGCGGCGTCCGGCGGCGTGGGCATCGCGGGAGGCTCCCATTCCGGCCAAGGCAACACGTCGGAGGGAGGCAAGGCCAACCAGGCGGCGAGGCGGGCGCTAAGCTGGGGGCGTTGTTGCCGGAGCGTGGCGAGACGGTCACCGAGAATGCCGATTTCGACTTTGAGGCGGAGGAGGGGGGTGAGATCGGCGCCGGTGCGCACCCGTTCTTCGGCTTGGGGTTCGAGGGACTCGAGCAGGGCAAGGTTTCG
>CAXBDS010000188.1:0-10340 GCA_963974355.1 uncultured Opitutaceae bacterium | reverse complement strand
CTTTGGGTTTCTCTTTCCAAGAGATTCCCGTGTCCATTTTTCTCAGGCCCGATCAAGTAGGATTCCGTCAGATTAGTCCGCAGGGCAGGAAGGCGGCGATGGAAGGATCTAGAAAGGGCAATTGACGGACTGACTTCACGACTCAACGACGGACGAATAATTTCATCGTCTCTCCCTCCACGGTAAACGTGCGGATGTCTTCCAAGTGGCTTTCACACCAAGCGAGCGTTGCCTGCCGGCGCTCGCGCAGTTGGTGATCGTAGGGCCAATTCCCGCGATTACCTGTGAGCGTAAGCAGCACGAAGTCGCTCTGTGCCAAACGCTCGTCGATCAGTCTATCGTCGGCCTGGGCGATACCGGTAGGCAAGGTCATGATGAACGGCACCCAGTGATGATGGCGTTCGTAGACGATCACGCGCATGACTTGGGCGTCTAGACTGTCGGTGATTCGATCAACACCTACCCGCGGATGCCCCCACGACCTTTCCTCGGAAATACGGGCGACCTGATCGACAACAGAAAAAACAGTTTGAGCATCTTTCGCCACCTTTATGTCCGGTCCCGCCTTGAGCATTTTTTGCGCATAGATCGACAAGGCGACACAAGCGAAGCCACCGCCCAAAACATGCGCCCAGTATGGCGCAACACGTCTCGAGATTTGCGCCAGCCCCCATGCGACCAGAGTGATCCATGCCGCAGATAAATTCCCAAGTACCACAGACGATTTCTGGGGATGTACGGTCAGTATTATCGCTGTAGCGCAACCCAGTGCCATTGGCACGCTCAGAGTCATCCACCCATCAACAGCCTTAGTTCGAGCAAAAGGCATGGGGGCTGCGGGGCGGGGCCGCGACGAAGCAGATAGAGCCACCAGCACGACTAGAATGGCTCCTGTCACACTCCAAAAAACCGGGCCGATATGTTCCGCTTCCCACTCCTTGAAAACCCAGAGTATGGCTTCGGTTGCATTGAAGTCTGGCGCCCTGATAGCGCTCTCGGGGCCGGTGAAGTGACCTACGAGATAGTAGTCCCAGATGACTTGGCGATTGATCCAGAAGGAGGGCGCGGCGATCCAGCCGGCGATCAAGATGGCGCCGAAAAAACTGCGAAGTCTTTCTTTGCGATCTTCATGAGTTGCCAAAATGACGACGATGCAGAGCACCACGGCGCAGCCGAGATAAGCGATGGTTAAAAAACGAAGCGTTATCGTAAGGCCCGCCACAGCTCCGAGGGCGAGGCACCAGCCGCGGCGTCGCCAACCCTCCGTGGCGAGACCAAATGCCGCGCAAACTCCGAGTGCGCAGGTCGCCATCCAATCGAGTCGAAAGTCATAAACGGTGCCTGGTCCATCAACCCAGGGTCCCTTCAATAGTAGCGGTAGTCCTACCGCTATCCACGCGAAGGAGCGGCTAAGAGGGGCGGATCGAAGGGCCGCAAAAAGAGCTACCTGCCACGCGATTAAAAACAAAGCATTCAAGGCTAGAACGGCACTTCGGGATGGCCCTCCCGCCACTGTGAAAATGGCGAGAGCAGCGGTGTCGTGCCAAGTCCCTTGCGCTGCTGGGTTGGTGAGCGATTCCCACCAGCCCGTTGCGCCATTAGTCTGCACCCTTTCCCACGCGGTGTAAGCCTCGGTAAGGTATTGGATTTGGTCGTTCCACCGGGGCCAAGTGGCCGCCGCCGGTTTAGATCCGATCTGATCAAAGAGAAGGAATTGTCCGGTAAGCGTCAGGCACAGCACGAGCCACGGCAGCGTGCGCCGTCGAAGTGTGGATGGAGGGACGATCAAAAGCGAGACGACGAGTGGATCAGGTCTTGTCGCGGGGGGCAGCGAAGCGGCCTAGAACCGGGGGAGGGGTATCGGTGGACCCGTTTCCATGATCCACAATGTAGTAAGCGTCTAAACGTGGGTATTCACGCTCGTCGGCCCTATCTAGTAAAATTTCGTAGGTGATAGAGGTTTCAGCCGACGATTCATCCTTGCGGACTGAAATGATGCGAAAACGAGTTCCAATCGGTAAAATGTCGAGAATACGAAGAGATCCGATCTTCATGCCGACATTTGCATTGTCTGAGGAGCCAGGTAGCTCGGGGCGTTCGTTTACCGAGGCGATGTAAGGGTAAGAGGATTCTCTTCCGTCATCCTTGAAGACGTAAGCCGTTTTTTGGGTGATATACTCACGGTTCGGCATTTCGTTGAAGCCAGGTAAGCCGTTGATATAACTATGCTTGCTTCCTCCATGGGCGCCAAAAAAAATCACCCCGCCGAGTCCGAGCACGACGAGAATCCCAAGCCACATTAATTTCATTGGGATAAGCACAAACGGCTTTTGTCTGCGGGGCAATGGCGACGTTACCAGCGTTGTGTTTTCCTCGTCCGCGCGTCGATCGGTGCCCGCTCGACGGCCAAGATTCTTCCGGTGAATTCAGCGCCACTTGTTGAGGCGGCTATACCGTTGCGGCCAAAATAAATTTCCCGGGGGCGCGCAGGGTAAGGAGCAAAGTTTGCGTGAAGCACGGGAACACTGTCGATTTCTATCATAACCCCACTCCGAGGCAAATCGCTCGGATTTGCTTTGGAACTGAGGTTAAACGTGCGAAGGGATCCGAGGTGAATCTCGAATGTGTGTGGGCTGGAATAGTCGATGGGGATGGGGTCGCTGACGGCGCCCCCAATCCCCCAATGGTCGAAACCAATCCTAAGCGTTTGAGCGTCTTCGTAGATCAAATACACGGCATCTCCCGCCCCGGTTTTTCCGGTAACGAGGAGGGGTTCACGTTGGCCGAATGCGGTCTTCGGCAGTCTGACTGAAATGCGCACCGCGTCATCGTCTCGACGAGTGTCGACGGCCGGCGGCTGAACTAAAGCGAGAATAGTGCCCTGGCTGGTGTCGGTTGCGTTGAAACGGAGATCGACCGGGTTACGCCGTGGAATCGGACTGGTTTCAGGCCACAACGGACTACCTCGGTGCTCGACCTCTAGTTGAAGTTGGCCGGGGTGTGTAGAGCCTTCTCGATTTTGCAATTTCAGATCTAGGAGCCAGCCGTTACCAGGCTCTTCACTGGGCAGATCCGCTTCTCGGCGCGTATGATCTGGCGCCTCCCATGCGAGGGCATAGGTGGCAGCTTTCTTTCGCCTCAGGCTAACGACCCCGGGCGCGGCTCGACTGCCCACCTCAAAAAGCGTTCGCGATTCGCTTACCGCCAAGTTGCCCGGGGTTACTCGGATTTGTAACGTGCGATCGAGCGGCCACCAATCGACAGGAGGGCGGGGGATCCGATCAATCACTGCGATTTGACCCGAAAAATCAGCACTTACGAGGGAACTTCCCAGTGTATTGCGGCCCACTACAATTTGATCTGGGCGGGAAGGGAAATCAGGTTCTTGGGATTCAAGCACCAGATGGTCGTTGACCCAAATCCTGAGACGAGCATCGGGGTCGCGTGCTGTCGCGTTAGTCAACCCGAGTGCTTCGATCCGTATTGTTTGTGCGGCGAAATAGTCGACAGGTATCAGGTCCGATTCCAAGCGTTTGCCCCATAGCTCCGCCCCTACGCGCAAATGCAAATCGTCGACATATTCGAGGTAGGTCACCGTCCCCGCTCCGATTGATCCCACGGAGAGCAATGCCTCGGCCTTGGACGCGTGGTTGAGGGGTAAGAAAAGTTGGAATCGCAAATTGCCGCTTTCCGGCGATTTTGGAATGGGGGTTCGATAGGCTGCAAAAACGATCAATATCGTCCATCCTAATCCTATCGACGCCACAAAGGCTGTGCGTCCTTGGCCGAACTGGCTCGCTAAAGGGAGAGTCCAGCGGTAGCCCAGCGCCCAAACTATGCCCGCTATGCCCACCACTAGCCAGCTAATCAGCGTTATCCAAAAGCTCGCTATCAAGACAGGAGGACCGACGTAGCGAACCTCTACATTCCGTTCTCCGATCGGAAGGGGAATCATCAACGAACCGTCAGGGGAGCATTGCGGCTGATAGTTCACGCCGTCGATGGTAACTTGATAATCCGGTAGATATCGCCGGGGTGTGATGACCCAACAGCCTTGGTCTTTGAAGGTTGTCGTGAATCTTAGTGGCGACCACGACTGCACTGCCACCGGCCGCTGGCTTTCATCGATCACTTTCCAGCTGAACTCCATCAGGGGCGCGCCTATTGCCGGAAGATCATCGCCGGCAGTTGAATTGAGGATAATCGCGACGGTCACCGTCTCCGGTTGTTCTTGGTCGGTGGCGACACCGATCGTATTGGCGTGCGCCTGTCCGATACCGAACGCCAGCGTTTCACCCGCTGCGGGCAGCGAATAGGTGCGATCCATGAGAGTTCCCCGGAGTTGGAGAAAACCTCTGAACGCGCCGGATGGAAAGCTGCTGCTTAATAGGTAGTGTTTTCCCGGCTCTAGCACGAATTGCCCAGCTTGCACTTGAGTGGTTGGTCCATCCGGGCCTTCGACACGGATTACCGTTCCGCGTTGGAGTTCAGCAGACCGGTCGACGAGTTGATTGCGGAGTGAGGGCAACGGGTTTCCGTGTCGGTCGGCGAAACGGAATTGCAGCGACGGGTCTACCGGTCCGGCTACGAAGTCGGGAGGCGTGCCAAGAAATGCGAACGAAGTAACCGTAAGATTAATGTTACTTGCTTGGTGGCTGGCGAACGTAGCGGCCATCGTCCACCGCTGGTTCCAGGCCCGGGCGAAGAACGGCCATGCTTGCCATACGCTCCAGCCGATGAGGAATACGCTCATTGTCCCACGGAGCCGCAGCCCGATCCGGTCCAGCTTAGGCGGAGCCAGTCCCACTGCCATGACGACCGCCCCGAGCGCGACGAGGTAAAGTCGCTGCATGGGCCATACGTTAGTGAGCAGAAGGAGTCGGTAGGGAAGAAGACTCCAGAGATGTCGGTTGAGCCCGGGAATCGGCAGGCAGAGGATCAGCAAGAATGTAGCAGTGAGAACCATAGCCGAACGCAGTGCGCGGCAGCGGTCCGGAAGTCGGCATTGCCATGCAGCTAGCAGTAGCATCCCCCACGCAACGTAACCGAATTGCAGGTCTCCGAGCGCTCCAGCTTCGCGGGTCACCGGGAGCACGGCACGCGGAAAGGCTTGGTCTATCGTGGAGTGGATGGCGGCTTCAAAATTGTCGCGTGTCGCCGCCACGTCCGCGTTCAATGCGAAATCATCTCCGATGGTTTTGACCGAGACGAAAACAAAACCAGCGAGCAGGACCGTGGAGACCGTGGCGATCGCCAAGCCGCCAAACGCTCGTCGGGCGTGATATTTGAATAAAATCGTTAGCCGCAATGTTACGGCCAGAAGGGTTAGCCAACCCGCGATCGGCGGATGAGCCAGCCAAGCTCCAGCGAGACCGATTCCCATGACGATGTCGGCGCTTACGCTAGGTCGATCAGCCTGTCGGGCCAACGATCCGAAGACGATCGGCAGCCATGCCGCAACATGGACCGTCATAAAAAGGTTCTGCGTGAAAACGGTGGAAAGTAGCGCGGGTGAGAACGCGTAGACCGCGGTCAGTGCCAACGCGCAAACGGAGGAACACTGTGCGCCGCGTCGTAGGGCAAGGTAGGTTAGTCCTACCAGAGCGCCTAAGCTGAAAACCAAAGTGAGATTTTGCAGCGCCCAGAAACCGAGGGTCCGGCCGGTCAGGGCGTCAAGGGAGCCCGCCAAGTAAAATAGATACGGCGCGTTCCGCAGAGGATGAATACGGCCGTTCCACGCGTATTCCGTCTGGCCGGCCAAAACGGGTATTTCGTCAGCCCGGAGCTGAGTTATCGCATCGGCTATCGCCAAACTGTAATTGTAGGCCTCACCGGTGCCTACGGCACGGTTCGTGAGGTGCGGAGAGGCCAAGCTCAGGGCCAAGGACGCGAGCAGCCCGGCCCTATAGCACGCTCTGCGTCCACCCTGCGCTAAACGTCGCAGGGCGTAGATGGATCCCGCAACGATCGGTAGCGCTGTGAGCAGCGCCAAGCCCCACGTCATGCCGAGACCCTCGCCGGCGCGTGAGATCCGCCGGATTGAGAGCGGTCAGGGGCAGCCATGATTTTGATCACGGACGAGTCGGAGAAACTCATCATAGTCGCGGATGTAGTCGGCGGCATCATAGGAATGAGACGCCAAGACCAGCAAGACGGCATCCGGGGAATATCTGTATTGCACCGCCCATGTCAGAGGCGCGAGGTGCAAACCGGTTTCACGATCCGTCAGGCGAAATTCCGCCCGCCTCTTGCCATCGTCAACGACTACGGATAGCGAGCCGTGCACGGCGATTAAGAATTGATGGCAATGCCGATGAGCATGTTCTCCTCGCACTTGCGGGCTGGGCACGTTGAAGATGAGGAATTGGCGTTGGATGGCGAACGGGATCTCCCGCTGAGCCTCGGCAACGACCAGATCGCCTCTCATGTCGCCGTGGCAGGGGAGGTGATGCAGGGTTACTCCGCGCACTCCGGTATCGGTGTTGGTCGAGACCGTGTTGTCGGTGCTGGGGGCTGTTGACGATGGTTCCCTGCGCACTGCGTCGCGCCTCTCGGCTTTGGTGTCGGTGCCCATATAGCCGGTGATCCGCGCGGGATTTCCGACGACGATAGCATGAGCTGGAACCGATTGAGTAACCACCGCCCCGGCGCCTATCATCGCGCCACGACCGATGGTAAGCCCTGGCAATATCGTGGCGTTGGCTCCGATTGAGCAGCCTGATTCCAAAACGGTATTCGGGTGGATCTGGAGGTGTCGTTTGCTCCGAGGCAAGGGATCATTGGTCAACGTCACGTTGGGACCAATGAAAACATCATCGCCCACCCGTAGGCCGTCCCACAGCTGCACACCACATTTCACGGTCACTCGGTCGCCGATTACGACATCATTCTCGATGAACACATGATCGCAGATGTTGCACTCGCGCCCTAATCGGGCCCCGGGCAAAACGTGGGTGAAGGCCCAGATACGGGTGTCTGCACCGACGTTAGCCGATTCGTTAAGGCCTTGAGGATGGACGAAAAAATCAGTCATGAAAAACGGCGATAAGGGGGAGGCTCGATCACCTGATCAACGACGAATGAGGGCCGAGAGCGGGCAGCATCAAGCGCCCGCCACAAATATTCACCCAGCACTCCAAGCATCATCATCTGGATCCCTGAGGTTAACGCGATCAGAGTGACAATGGTCGTGAAGCCTTGCACCGGTGTTCCGGCCACAAGGCGCAGGTAAATTTGGGTGGCGCCATAGACCAATGCGATGCCTGCGACGACAAAGCCGGTAATCGAAACCGCCCGAATCGGAGCAAACGAAAAGGCGACAAACGAATCTGCGAAGAGTTTGAGCTTTTTTGTCAGCGTCCAGCGAGACTTGCCGACTCGACGGGCGCGACGGGTATAGGGAACCCATACCGAAGGAAAACCCAGCCAGAACAGTAAGTTCATGACATGAGTGTTCTTCTCTCCGATACGCACGAACTCGTCGACCACCTTCCGGTCGACCAAACAAAAGTCGAATCCACCGGCCGGGTATCCTGGTAGCGCATACCTACGGAGCAGGCTGTAGTGCAGTCGCGCGAAAAGCGTTTTGAAGAATCCCTCTTCCCGATCAGCGCGCACCGCAAACACGCAGCGGATGTCATTGCATAGTCGGCCATGCATATCGACAAATAATTCCGGGGGATCCTGCAAATCGGCCGAGATCATACCTACGACCTGACCGCGGCTGGCACCAAGGCCTGCTTGGATTGCTGCCATGGAACCGAAGTTTCGAGTGAGTTTAACGATGCGGAGGTGATGCGATGGATCTGTTTGCTGCGCTCGCAGAACAGCCAGAGACTGGTCACCTGAACCGTCATCCACAAAGATAAGCTCGAACGCTTCTCCGGCGATTTGGCGAGCGACTTGCGCTAGAACGGGCACAGTCTCGGGCAAGTTCTGTTCATTGAAATACACCGGCACGACAATACTCAACTTCACTTGGTCCGGGGCGGTGGAAATGGGGGATGACAGTGACATTGATCGGGGCGCCAGAATCAGGAATCGTTAACGGCATGCAAACGAGGAATCAATGATGCCAAGGGGATTGGGGGAGCGCGCCTAGGGCGTCGGTAGTGCGAGGGCGCGGTTCACGAAGGCGGCTAGCTCGGCCTCTGTGGGCTTGAGTTGGACTATCTTGCCTGGGTAGTCGGTTTCGGCGGTTGTGAATCCCTGATCATTGGCGCCGATCAAGGTTTCGTCGAAGGCGAATTCATGCCCAGGAATGCTGACCTGCCAGAGACACTCATTTCCGTACCAGATCTGCAGTATGGGCATAGAGCGATGGAGGTTGGTATGCACGGCCAAGTTCCAGCTCTCAGGTAGCTTATCGATCGCAATTGCCGAAGAGACAAATACATTGAGTCGAAGTGGGTCGTCTAGCGGGAGGGCGATGGGTGGAGATTTCGCCCAACCGATGCCCCATGTGTCGAGGGCGAATGCGATATGAGTCGCATCCGGTCGGGTAATTCCCAACAAATTGCCAGCGCCCGTTTGGCCCGCAGCAAGGATCGGAAAGTACGCCTTTTCGATCGGCGGCGGGGGTAATTCAAGAAACCACCCGGCAAACGGCGTTTGGTTCCGGTTCCCATCCTGATGCCCCAATTCTAGCGGGAGGCGTCGCGCATGGGTAATCACTCCGGAAAAGGCACGAAGGCTGGTGGAGCGTGATATATCGTTGCGGCCGAGTTCGAGCGACCAAGGCGGGGCGTCATAGTATCCAAGCGTTCGGTCGATCACGGTTTTGCCGTCGAAGGTGACCACCACTTTTCGTTTAAGGTGGCTGCGCCTTGCTTCAGCCACATCGCGAAAGAAGGTATGGTTCAGGGGTGGCAGCATAGCCCCCATGCGAACAGTGATCGGATAGAATTTCCCTGGCTCTATCGCGAGTAAAGGACTTCTCGGACCGCCATAGCCGCTGTGGTCCAAGATGAGTTCAATATGCTTGCCCGGATAGAGCGCGACAGTCAGCGAATCCGTGTAGCCCGGAAGTCCCATTGCCAGTAGGGGTTCCGAGCGGGGCGTATCCTCTACAAGAGGAAACGCCGCATCGAACGCCACGGGACCATATTTGAGCAAACCGAGCTGGGATGCGAGCGTGGCGGGGCCGTCGCCGATAGCTTTGAGACTACGAAATGTCTCCGGACGCGTATTCTGAAACTGATCAAACTGTTGAATAGCTCCGAGCAGCGAAGCCGCTAGGCCTGTCGCGACGACTAGACCGGCCAGTCGGCGAGTCCAACAAAGTTTAAACCCGGCAGAGGTGGTGAACGAAAGCCCAAGGATTGTGACGAGCCCGAGCACCAGCATCGGTTGAAAATCGGCCAGATAGCGAGTGCCCCGCATAGTGAGGCTGATCAAGAACACTAACGGGGGTGCTGCAGAAGCTAGAATGGTGAGCAGCCAAATGCGGACTTCGGCGAGTTTTGAACGTAGCGCCGGGGTAAATAGCCCCGCGATGACGCTTATACCCAGAGCGAGTGTTAGCCACGCTTGGCTCTGAACAGCTTCGACCCCATGATAACCTGTCGGGACAAAGGTGCCGGCAACCGGGAAGATAAAAGGAAAATAAGGACTTAACGAAGGGAGCGAAAGGTAATACCAAGAGAAATTTGGCCAGATAAATCGAATGCTATATAAAGGGTCGTTGGAGGCGAAGAACGAGTTGAGGCCATAGCGAAAACCGAACTCCAAGGGACTCCCGAAACGTGCTTGATTATAGGCGGCCAATCCGAAGCCGACGAGAGCTGCTGGAGCCATCAATGCTACTCCGATACGGAGAACTCCGCTGCGACGAGTTCGATGTATCGACCATGCGGGTAAAAAGAGCGCAGGCAGAGCAAAGAGCGCGACGGGCCTGCAGCCTACGGCCAAGCCCATGGCGAGGCTGGCGGCCGCGAGAAGGGCGACACAATTCCGAGCACCGGCAACAATAGCTGCGATCGACCATGCTGCCAGCATCGTAAATGCATATACACCTGCTGCGGGTACTTCATAAAATGCGCCTCGTGTTGCCAAAAATGGCTGGATTGATCCCAATCCTAGGCATATTACAAATAAGGAGTTGGGAAGTAGCGCTAAGCTGGGGAAGAACTTGCGGCGCACCTGTTCGTATGCGCCAAGCGCAGCTCCGTAGCCTAATGCGAGAAAAATCAATACCACGATGTTAGTGGAGAGATCGTTCCCGCTTAGCCACGCATAGGGCAGCATTAAGGTCACCGCAGGCACTACACCGTAATACAGGTAATAACGTAAGCGTCCGTCCTACCACGTCTTGACTGACGAGGGCTCAGGCCGATGGCCTC
>CAXBDS010000187.1:0-10461 GCA_963974355.1 uncultured Opitutaceae bacterium | reverse complement strand
TCAATGCCTGCTGTTCGGCGGACGACGCACGCAGGTGGTGCAGATAATCCTCCTCGCGGGTGAGACGCGTGCCCTCCATGCGCTCGGCTACCGCTCGGGCCACGGCCGGCGAACCGATGGACGCCGCGTCCAGCCCCATCACCGCTTTCAAGTGCGCTTCGATTTCCGAGGACATCAGTCGACTTCCACCGTTTCCCGAAACAACAGATCGCGCACCTCGGGCGGCAACAATCGAGACGGCCGGATCCACTGCACGAGCCCCGCTTCGTCGGTCACCATCGGGCCGAGGTAGGGCGCCGGTTTGGGCGCCGCGACATCTCTAAAATCGCTTGCGGAACGCCGCATCATGCCGGTCGCCCGCTCCAACACCAGCCCCAGCAGACGACGGTTATTTTCCCCGTCGGGATATGCCACCAATACCACACGCGTGCTCAGGTGCAGCGGAGCCGGTCGCCCCAAGGTCAGTTCCGAAACGTCCACCACCGGCACCGGTTCGCCCTGATAATTGAAGGCGCCGCGCACTCCGGCGGGCGCGTGCGGGATCGCCTTGAGATTCACCAAAGGCAAAATCTGCACCACCTCGGACGCCGCGATCACGTAGCGATCCGCGCCCAGATGGAAAACGAGAAAGAGCGTGCCGGCCATCAGACGCGGAGGCGTTCGACGCTCTCCTTCAGACTGCGCGAAATCCGGTTCAATTGCTCGATCGCCTGATTCGATTGACTCAGGGATTCGACGGTTTGTTGGGCGCCTTCGCTCAACTGGCCGAGGGCCTCGCTGATCTGCTGCGCGCCGATCGCCTGAGCCTGCATGCCCTCATTCACGGTTTCAAAACGCGGGGTAACGTCCTGCACCTGATGGATGATCTGCTCCAGTTGTCCGCCTACTTGACGAACCTCGTGCACGCCGCGGCGAACCTCTTCGGAAAACTTGTCCATGCCCATCACCCCGGCTGAAACGGCGGACTGCATTTCCTTCACCATCTGCTCGATGTCGTAGGTCGCGACCGCGGTCTGGTCGGCCAGCCGTCGAATCTCGGTCGCCACCACCGCGAAACCGCGCCCGTATTCGCCGGCTTTCTCGGCTTCGATCGCGGCGTTGAGCGAGAGGAGATTCGTCTGATCGGCGACCTTGGTGATGGTCGTCACCACTTGGTTGATGTTGCCGGCCTTTTCGTTGAGCACCGTGAGCTTTGCGTTAATGGCGCCCGCCGCCTCCATGATGTTGCGCATGGTGTCCTCCATCTGGGCGAGCCCGGTTTGACCATTGCTGGCCAACGCCGCCGTCTGCTCCGCCCCTTCAGAAACGTCCTCCATGGTTTTGACGAGTTCCTTGGAGGTCGCGGAGATTTCTTTGGCGGTGGCCCCGATCTCGGTCGTGGTGGCGGCAATCTCACTCGCCGTCGCCTGCTGCTGCCGAGCGGTGGCCGCGATCTCGGTCACCGAGGTGTTCACGTCCAAACCCGTGGCTTTCATTTGGCCGATCAGCTCGGTCAGGTTACCCGCCATGCGCCACAACATGAGACCGAGCAAAACCGCCAAACCGACGGCGACGGTCACCGCGAAAGCCATCCGCCGTTTCACCTTGCGGTCAACCGCATGCAGCGTGCCGATTTCAGCTTGGATCGCGTGGTTCTTCATAACGATCAGTTCAGAGAGCAAGGCGATAAACGGATGAATGCCGCCATCCACGTCGACGTCGTTGAAACCGGTTAACTGGGCCCTGTCCTCTTGCTGCAGAATCTCATGCAGCCGACGGAGCGTCTCTTGCAATTTCGCCACGGCGATCTCCCCTTCGGGCGAATTTAACCGCGTCAGGGCCTCGGGACTGAGCGGGGTCTGACGGTATGCCCCCCAAGCCGCGTCCGCCCGCTTCAGCTCCTGCGCGACCGCCTCCCGGCCTTGCGCCCAGTTGAGGCTGCCTGTCTCAATGCGACGGGTCAGGTCCACGATATTCACGTCGTAGGCGTCCTTCACCGCCCGCAAGTCGATCAAGGGCGCCACCTCATGCTCGTAAGTGTCGCGAATCGCCGCCTCGCCGTTCAGAATACCGCGATAACCCAAGAACCCCACTCCGATCAGGAGGACTGTCAAAAATGCAACTGCGGCAATCAGCCGGGATCTTAAACCAATTTTATTCATGACAAGGCCTTCGCAGGGAGGAGGAACAGTGAGCGGGCGACGAATCACCGTCGGCCCATGAAGCGGGAGAGAGGAGCGGGGGAAGGGGCATCGATTTGGGCGGACCAAGTCTCGTCGACCAATCGAGCCCTCATCTTTGCGTCAGAAGGGGACGCACTACAAAGGGAAATTCAATCCCGAGTATAGGGTGTTAACCCTAGTCCACTCCCCGCTTCCTCTTGAATTCCAAACCCTTGCCGGAACGCCGGCTCTGGTCCTCCGCCGCCGCTCAACTCGTCAACATTCGCCGCAACCCGGCTTCGTCGATTACCGCCACTCCCAATGCCTCGGCCTTGACGAGTTTTGACCCGGCGTCCTCCCCCGCCACCACGTAGGTCGTTTTCTTCGAAACGCTACCGCTAACCTTGCCACCGGCGGCCTCGATCAGCTCGGCCGCCTGATCGCGCGTGAGCGTCGGCAGAGAACCGGTCAGCACAAACGTCTGGCCCGCCAGACTGGCGTTGCCCGACCCGCCGCCGGGCGCGGTCGGAGGCGTCGGCCGCACCCCGCGCTGGATCAGCTCATCGATCAATACACGATTCCGCGGCTCGTTGAAGAAGCCGAGAATCGCCAGGGCCATGGTTTCGCCGATGCCACTGATCACCGTCTCTTTGTCCTTGATGAAGTCTTCGTAGTGGGCGTCGGCCAGCGCTTCCAGACTCTGAAAACGTCGCGCCAAATCCTTGGCCGCCGCCGTCCCCACGTGGGTGATGCCGAGCCCGTGAATGAAGCGCCAGAGTTCGGCCGTCTTGCTCGTCTGGATGGCCGCAAGCAGCTTATCGGTCGATTTTGCGACGCTCTTGCCCAACGTCAGCAAGTCTTCGCGCTCGAGCCGATAGATGTCGGGCACGCTGCGCACCCAACCGTTCTCCACCAACGCATCCACCATGGCGACGCCGAGGCCGTCGATGTCGACGCATCCTTTCGAGGCAAAGTGTTGCAGGCGACGGCGCACCTGCACCGGACACTCGTAATTCGGGCAACGCAACGCGACCTCACCCTCGTATTGCACCACGGGCGTGCCACAGACCGGGCACGTTGAGGGGAACGTGTAGGCCACACACTCCGGCGCGCGACGCTCGGTGTTCACGGCGACGACCGCCGGGATGATTTCCCCGGCCTTCTCCACCCACACCCAGTCGCCGATGCGGATGTCTTTGCGCGCGATCTCGTCGCGATTGTGCAACGTCGCACGGGCGACCGTAGTGCCGGCGAGTTGCACCGGTTCAAGTTCGGCGACCGGCGTCAATACACCCGTGCGGCCAACTTGGATGGTGATGGCCTTGACCTGCGTCTCCGCCCGCTCGGCCGCAAACTTGTAGGCCATCGCCCAACGGGGCGCTTTCGCCGTGGCGCCCGCCTCGGCCTGCCATGACAAGGGGTCGAGTTTCACCACCGCGCCGTCGGTCGCATAGGCGAAATCGCCCCGCGTCGCGTCCAATTCATGGATGGCCGCAATGATCTCGTCGGCGTTGGCCGCGGTCCAAATTTTCTCCGAGGTCGGCAAGCCCCAAGCCTTCACCAACGCGTGAAACCCACTCTGGGTGGGCGGCAGATCCGAGGCGGGTTCCGTGTAGCCACGACCGTAGAGCACGATGTCGAGTCGTCGTTGCGCCACTTCCCGGGAGTCGAGTTGTTTGATCGTGCCCGCCGCGAGATTACGCGGGTTCGCATACAACGCCTCGCCGGCTTCAGCCCGGGCGCGATTAATGCGCTCGAACTCGGCGAGCGTCATGTAGATCTCGCCACGAATCTCGATCACGTCGGGAATCGGGACGTTTTCCCCCGCCTGCAAGGTGTGGGGCAGGGAACTGATAGTCATGACGTTCGCCGTCACGTCATCGCCTTCGAAGCCATTGCCGCGAGTCACGGCGCGCACAAAGGTGCCCCGCTCGTAGGTCAGGCTTACGGCGAGCCCGTCGACTTTCGGCTCGATCACAAACGACAGCGCTTCCCGCTCCAACAGCTTCGCCAAGCGGGCGTGAAACTCCCTCAACTCCTCCTCCGAGTAGGTGTTGTCCAGGCTCATCATGCGCTCGCGGTGCCGGTAGGTCTGAAACCCTTCCATGCGGTCATCGCCGACCTGCATCGTCGGGGACGTGTCGCTCGCGTATTGCGGGTAAACGGACTCGAGCTCGGCGAGTTCGCGTTTCAGCTGATCGTAATCTTCGTCGTCGATCTCCGGCGTTGCTTGCCGGTAATAAAGCTCATCATGCCGAGCTACTTGGTCGCGCAGCTCGGCGATGCGTCTTTCGGCCTCTTCGGGTGTCATGGTGCGGCGCTATCTGGAGAGGCCCCGGACGATAAATCAACCCGTCGCTGCACTCGCGGCCAAATTTTCGTCTCCAAGCCTGTCCGCCAAGCCGGCCAGAGCGCATACAACGAGACGGCCAGCGCCGCGCCCGAGGTATCCGCGATCCAGTCCATGAAATCAACCGAGCGCCCCGGCGTGAAGCTTTGGTGCCACTCGTCCCCGGCGCCATAAAGCGACGCGACGACGATGCCCCACCACCAGCGGGAACGCGGCTGGGTGCGGGCAGCCAGCGTCCCCAACAGCCCGAAGACCAAGGCATGGACCACCTTGTCGAAGTTGACGATATCGGGACTCGCGACCTGGGAATGCCCCGACGCGTTAAAAACCACCGCCGCCAAAACGACGGGCCAGATCCAACGCCAATAACTCGGCCGGACTCCGGCGTGTAACTCCCTTTCCGCCATCGTGAAATCCTCTTCAGTGGTCGGGCCGGGGAGATTCGAACTCCCGACCTCTTGCACCCCATGCAAGCGCGCTACCAGGCTACGCTACGGCCCGAACTAATGAAGGAAGGGTTAACAAGCCCGAGGGATTCCCCGTAGGCAAGTGGTTTTTTCCGCGGGCCGCCGTCCGCCTTCCCGAGTCCACGGGTGCGCTGCTTTTGCCAACAAACGATTCGCGCGCCACACGAATTTCGCCTAAACTCACGCCATGAAAACGATCCTTACCCCGGTTGATTTTTCCACCGCCACCGCCGGCGTCATCGCCGCCTCCGTTGAACTCGCCTCGGCCCTCGACGCCGAAATCGTTCTCCTTCACGTGGTGCAACCCCCGATGGTCACGAGCGACTACGGCCTCGCCCTTGAAAATGTGCAGGAGATCATCGCCGTCAGCGAAAAGGCCGCTGATCGCCAGCTGGGTCATCTCACGACGCAACTTCAGGAGACGGGCGTCAAAGCCCGCGCCCTGCACGTCAACGGCACCGCCGTGCCGTCAATCCTGGAGCAGGCCGAGGCCGCCGCAGCCAGCTACATCGTGCTCGGCTCGCACGGCCACACGGCTTTCTACGAGTTGTTGGTCGGCAGCACGACGCACGGCGTGCTCAAAAAAGCCCCCTGCCCGGTCATCGTCGTTCCCCCGTCAAAGAAGTAGCCGCCGGGCGCGAAAACAACCTGCCCCGTCAAGAAAAGGTGGGGTGGCGCAGTCCAGACCAAGCCGCGCCCCGAAGCGCGGCTTGTTTGCTACCCCGGGGACCATCCGACCCGACGCAGGCCGAAGCCGACGATGCCAAGCGTCACCAACGAGCTCGCGGGCATCAGCACCGCCGCCAGGAGCGGACTCATCGCTCCAGCCATCGCCACCGCCACCGCCACAACGTTGTAGGTGATCGAAAATACAATCAACGCGCCCAACACTCGCCGCCGCAAATCCGCGACTTCAAAGAGCGCGCGCAATCCACCGATGCCGCGGCCGAGGTAATAAAAATCCGCCTTCGCCTCCAACGCCCCTCGATGGATGACGGGCGTGCCGCGCAACAAAGCCCGGTCAAACGCCAGACTGTCGTTGGCTCCATCGCCCAACATCATCGTCTGGTCCGCGCCATGGCGATCGAGCCAAGCCGCTTTGGCACGCGGCGACTGCCCACCTACGGCGCGCTCCGGCGCCAAACCCAACGTCGCCGCCAGCCCGGAGACTTTCGCCTGTCCATCGCCGCTCAAAATAAACGCCGGCAACCCGCGCCGCGCCAACCATGCCAACTCCCCCGCCGCCCCCGCGCGCGGTTCGTCGCCACATTCAAATCGCGCCACCACCTGCCCTCCCCACGTCAACACCGTGTCACCGCGCGTGGCGGCCCCACTCGCATCGATCGCCGCCGCCGCCCAGCTTTCTCGGCCCAGGCGCCACGGTCCCAGCGCCACGCCTCCACCCACCGTTTCCTCGATCTCACCGCCGAGCGGCACCACCGCGAAACGCGCCAACAACGCCTCCTGCAATGCCCGCGCCACCGGATGCGGGTTCTGGTGCACCAACGCGGCCAACGCCGCACGCTCATCCGCCGTCAACGCCGCGAGCACCGAATCCGCATCGCGCAGCGTCGGCGTCTCCATCGTCAGCGTGCCGGTTTTATCGAAGACCAAGCGGCGCACTCGCCCGAGCCGCGCCCATACATCACCGCGCCGTAAAAACACCCCGCGCCGCCGCAGCGCCACAGTCGCAATCTCATCCGCCAGCGGCCACGCCAGCCCCAGCGCACACGGGCACGACACCACCAGCACCGCCGTGACGACGGCCCCCGTGCGTTGCGCATCCCCCGTCCGCCACGCCCAAGCCACCGCGGTCAGCGTAGCCAGAAAAAGGATACCAACGACATACCCCCGCACCACGCGGTCGATCACGCCGTGCCCCGCATCCGCCCGCTCCATCGGCTGCAGCAGCTCCGCCAACAGCGACCCGTCCCATCCCTGGGCCGCGACCAGGCGCAAGGCCCGGCGGCCGACATTTTGCGCCCCGGCCGGGATCACTTGTCCCGCCCGAAAGACCTTCGGTTCCGACTCACCGTTGATCCACGCGAGACTGAGCGCCGCCTCGGCCGAATCGAGTCTCGCCTCCACCGGCACCGAAACGCCCGATCCCACCTCGAAGGGATCACCGGGCCGCAACTGATCCGCCGCACGCTCCCGCCAAACGCCATCCGCCCCTCGCACGCGCACCGGCGGCGTGATCGGTTGTTCCCGCAACAACCGCCGCTGGTTGCGCTCCACCGCCCCGATCTGCACCCAGCGTCCCACCAACATCAGCAGGATGAACGTGCCCACAAAATCGAAGTATTGGTAAGCCGCCTCGCCCCTGAGCCAGCCATAAAGCGAGCCTAGGTAAGCCCCGACGATTCCCATCGCGATCGGCAGATCGATGTGCATCGCGCCTTCCCGTAACGAACGCACCGCCCGCCCCACAAAATCCCCGCCGCCCGCCAACACACTCAGCGTCGCAAACGCCAGCGCCAGCACCCCGAACAAGGGGGCATACTCAAACGTCGCCTCCATACCGAAGTAGCTCGGCAGCGTGAACAGCATGATGTTCAGCGCAAAGGCCCCGCACAAGCCGATCCGCCGGGTCAATTCCCGTTGCGATGACGCAGCCTGCGACACCAAGCCCGCCGGCCCGAGCAGGTAGTTGAATCGTTGCAGCGTTTCCGCCCATGCGACCGCATCGAACACACCGACCGACCAACGCAGCCGCATCAATCCCCGCGTCGCATCGATTTCGATATCGCCCGCGCCTGGCTCCTTTTGGAAGAGCCGCTCGATCAGCCAACCGCAACCCGCACACGACAACCCCTGCACCGCCAGGGTCAGCCGAGGCGTCCGCCCGCCGGCCGCCTGCGCCTCAGCCTCCGCGCCGATCTGCAACGTGCGCAGCCAGCTGAAATCGCGCGTCACACCGATGGCGCCGTCCGCCGGCACGGTGACGTCGTCCTTGATCCGATAATACGCCTCCAATCCTTCGGCATGAATCAGGCGGTAAACGTAGGCGCAGCCCGCGCAGCAAAAGTCCTCCCCCTTGGTCGCGGCCCCGCAATGCCGGCACACCGGCGGCTCCCGCTTCGTCTCACCCGTCGCGGGCCCCTCCGTCGCCTCTTCCACCGCGCTTAGTGACATAGGAAATCCCCCACCGCCGGCCCATCGAAGCCGAGCGTCGCCCGCAGCCGCCACGAGATGACCACCGCCGCCAGTAGCGCCAAACCCGTTTGAAACCGCGCCAGATTCCGCGGCGAAAGCCGCCGTCGCACCCAGCCCAGATTCGCTTGCGCCAACCACAACAACGGCAAGGTCCCCAGGCCAAACGACAGCATGAATGCCCCGCCCCGCGCCGCGCTTCCGCTCACCGCCGCGATCGCGACGAGAAAATACAAGGGGCCGCAGGGCAACAAGGGCGTGAGTCCGCCCATCACCGCCGCGACCAACACCCGCGGTTTCCCGCGCAGCCGCGCCTGCACTTTGAGTTGCAACCTCGCCAACCAGATCATGCGCGGCAGCCGTTGGTCGATACGCAGCGCCACCAACACGAAGAACAGCACGATCACCCACGGCAGCGCCAACGCCCACGGCCCCTGCAACCAGCCGATCGGCACCGCGCCCACACTTCCCGCCGCCAGGCCCAGCAGCGTGTAACCGGCGAGCCGCGTCACTTGGTAGACCGCATTCACCGTCGTCGCATCCGCCCGCTCGCCGCGCGTCGGCGCCAACATGCAGGCCAGCGGACCGCACATCCCCGCACAATGCAGGCTCGTCACGAGTCCCGCGAGAAACGCCGCCGTCGGCGTGTTGATGACCGCAAAATCAAACATCGCTCAAGGCTCCGCCGTCGTGTGCATCGGCACCGTTTCGACGGGATTTTTATGGGCGAGCGCAAAAAGGGTGGTCCACGCCAACGCCAGCAGACCGAAGCCGAGCAATACGCCCAGCCACATCGACCGATCTCCTTTGAAAGGGGTCGTCATGGGCTTGCCTCCAACGCCTCGTCCTCCCGCAACAAGCGCGGGTCCGGACCGATAAACTCGATGTCCTTTTCCAGTGAATACGTGTGCGCTTCGTTGGCCACCACCACGCGTAGGTCAAACTTCCCTTGGTAGCTAAGCCGCGGCACCTGCAGCACCAACGGCACCACTTGTTCACCGAGCGGCGGCAGTTCCACCGCGCCGTCGAAACCCGTGCGGGTCACCTCACCGGGCGCCCCCGGCAAGGCCACGACAAAGCGCTGCGGCGCGTCCGTCTTGTTCACCAGCCGCACCAGAAACTGATTACGCACCGTGCTCGCACTGACCACGTAAGGCGCGCCCGGCATGCGCGTGATGCCAAAGCTCGCCGGGCGCACCGTCGAGATCGCCCACGTGGCCACACTCGCGCCGATCGCGAGCAACACCGCGTAGGCGACGGTGCGCGGACGAAGCCACTTCGTGCGCCCGCCCTCGAGTCCGCGCAGGGAATCGTAACGCACGAGGCCCGTCGGCCGGTGCAACTTCGTCATCACTTCATCACACGCATCCGCGCACGCCGCACAGCCGATGCACTCGAGCTGCAAGCCGTGGCGGATGTCGATGCCCGTCGGGCACACCTGCACGCAACGATGGCAAGCGATGCAGTCTCCCACGCCCGCCGTGTGGGGCCGCCCGCGCGGCTCCCCCCGTTTCTCGTCGTAACCGATCACCATCGTGTGATCGTCGGTGAGGGCTGATTGCAGCCGCCCGTAAGGGCAAATCACGATGCACAACTGCTCGCGAAACCACGCGAAATTGAAGTAGAGCACACTCGTAAAGAGGAACACGAAGAGAAACGCGGTCCAGTGCTCCCCCGGTGCCTTGCGCATCCAATGCCAGAGCTCCGGCACCGACACGTAATAGGCCAAAAACAAATGCGCGATGACCGCCGAGACCACGACAAACGCGACTTGTTTGCCCACCCGTTTCACGGCTTTCCCGCCCGTCCATGGCGCCGCGTCGAGGGCCCGCCGCCGCACCGCATCACCTTCGATCCATCGCTCGATCCGACGATACACGTGATCCAAAAAAACCGTCTGCGGGCACGCCCACCCGCACCACACCCGACCCAACAACGACGTTACGAAGAACAGCGAAAAGCCGAGCCCCGAGATCGCGAAGAACAGCAGCCACGTGTCCTGAAACGCCAGCGTCGCGCCGAACAAATGGAAACGCCGCGCGGCGATGTCCAAAAACACGGCCGGGTGTCCGCCGACCGGAATCCACGGCAGCGCCAGATAGATCGCGATCAATACCAATCCGCTCCACCTTCGATGCCGCGTAAACACGCCCCGCACATCCGCCGGATGCAAAAAGAAGCGCGAACCATCGTCGCGGATGGTCGTGACCGAATCGATCGATGGACGCGGGGTGCTCATAAATCGGTCTCGCCGCCGCTCACTGCCCCTTCTGGTGGTGACTCAGGATATACGCGGCCACTTCCGCCGTCTTCTTGGTCCAGATCGGAAGAGCGTCGTGTAGGGAAAGAG
>CAXBDS010000186.1:0-10466 GCA_963974355.1 uncultured Opitutaceae bacterium | reverse complement strand
CTGCGCGACACGAGCAGTCTCGTGAACATGAATCTGGACTTGTTTCCCACCGTTTACGACTGCGCGGGCTTGCCTTTGCCGGCGGGTTTGGCGGGCCGGAGTGTGCGGCCGCTGGTCGAGGGCAAGCCAGGCGCGCAAGGGCATCCCTTGGTCGTGAGCCAGAACGACATGACCACGACCAAGGCGGCATCCTCGGGTGTCTTTGGTCGGATGCTGCGCACGCCTCGCTATAAATATGTCCGTTTTTCGGCGGGCGAGAAACGCGAGCAATTCTTCGACATGACGGCGGACCCGGGCGAGATGCGTGACCTCGTGGGTCGCGCCGATCACGCTGCCGTGTTGGCGGATCATCGCGCAACCTTGGAGGCGTGGATGGACCAAGTGGGCGATACCGTGATGCGCGGTTGACCGTGCCATGCGCTGACTCGGGTGCGTGGCGAAAAAAACTGAGAATAAAGCTAAAGTGACCCGGGTGGCGGGCCGATACCCGGTAGGCAGATCCTCTGTTTCTTTTCCTAGCCATGTCGCCCGCTCTCATTTTGCTCGTTTCCTTTGCCGCTATACTGGTGGTCGGCGGGGTGGTGTTGGTTTTGGTCAAAGCGGTGTCAGCGCCTGAGGCATTTGAGGATGAACACGGTTTCCACTTGGGCTCCCCGGCCGACAGTCGGCGGCCCGGGCCGGTTCGCGAATCCCGCGAGACGGGAACGTTTGAGACGCTCGACGTTTAGTTACGAGGCGGCTGGCCGGGAGCACGGTTAATAGCGACACGACGCTGAAACATGGGGGCGTCGCATGGCGTCTCATGCGGTTTCCTTTGCAACCGCTCCCATGCCCAAACCGTCTGATCGTTCACGCTCCACCGCATCTGCGGTTCCCGTATCGGGTGCGAGCATCGTGGCTGACGATGCGGCCAGGGAGACCTCGTGGATGAGGCGGATTTGGCGCCATGGCTGGTCGTTTTGGAGTGGAGGCGGCGCCTCGTGCCTGTGGCCGCGGTGGTTGCTGCTGCGCGGGGTGGGCCTGATCTATGTCGTGATGTTCGTCGGGATCATGCAGGACGAAATCGCCTTGAACGGGCCGAATGGCTTGATCCCGATCGGGGAGTTTTTGCGGCATGTGGCCGCTACGTCGACCGGCTTTGGTGCACGTTTTTTGGCGGCGCCGACCTTGTTTTGGTTGGGCGGCAGCCCGGAAATGATTCTGGCGGTCGCGGGCCTGGGTCTGGCGGCGGCGGTGGCGTTGGTGCTTAACCTGTGGCCGCGGCTGGCGCTCTTCGTTTGCTGGCTGAGTTTTTTGTCGTTCGTGGCGATTTGGAATGTGTTTTCGGCCGCCCAGCTCGACCGGTTGATGGTGGAAACGGCGTTGATTTGCATTCCCTTCGCGCCCCGTGGCTTCCGGCCCGGTCTGGGCGCGGCGTCACCACCCCGACCGGTGGCGTTGTTCATGATGCGGTGGTTGCTGTTCCGGGTGATGTTTGAATCCGGGTTGGTGAAGCTCACCGCCGGGGATCCGCATTGGCGCGATTTTTCGGCGATGGACATCATGTATGAGACGAGCCCGTTTCCGACCGTGTTGGGTTACCTCGACCACCACCTTTCCCGGGCATATCACGTCGGGGAAATCCTGTTCACCTTCTTCGCGGAGTTGGTGGCGCCGGGGCTGGCGGTGTGCGGCGGGCGGCGGGGACGCTGGGTGGCGTTTGGCGCCTGGTCGTTGTTCCAAATCGGGATCCAACTGACCAATAACTTTGGTTGGTTAAACGTGGCGTCCTTCGCGCTCGGTTTGCTGTTGCTCGATGATGGCATGCTGCGGTCGGCGGCACGAGCGTTGCGGCTGGAGCGGGGGTGGTCCGCGCGGGCGAACCGTGCTCCCGCCGAGGCCGTCGCGCCGCGCGTCTCGGCGCCTTGGCGGGGCCAGCTGGTGCGGTTCGGTCTCGGGGCGCACTTCGCGTTGACGGGGTTCTTTTTGGCGAAGGCGGCGGGGCTGGCGGTGTATGACGTGTCGCCGACCCTGACCCATGTGGTGCGCTCACTCGCGACGTTCCGCAGCGCCAACGAATACTCCCTCTACGCCCGCTTGACGACCGAGCGCCACGAGGTCGAATTTCTCGGGTCCAACGATGGTGGGAAAACGTGGCGGGCCTACGAATATCGCTCCATGCCGCAGTTTGAGGAGACGATTCCGCCCTTCATTGCGCCGCGTTTTGTCCGCTTCGATGCGAGTCTGGAAATCGCGGGATGGGAAGGGAGGCCGGCCCGCATTTTTCCGCTCATTGCGTCGCACCTATTGCGGCCCAACCCGGCCGTGGTCGGGCTTTTTCGGCGCGATCCATTTCCGGATCGCCCGCCGACCGTCGTGCGGATGCGTGCCTATCGTTTGACGTTCACGTCGCTCGCGGAGCAGCGGGCCACGGGCCGATATTGGCACAAGGAAGTGCTGGGCGACTATCAGCCGGCGCTGAGGACGGATGAGCAGGGGCGGATCGGTCCTTTCGACCTGGCGGCAGGGGAGGCGGCGCTGCGGCGCGGGGATCTGCGAGGCGCGCTGCTGGTATTCGAGCAGGACTACCAGGCGGGCAGTCGACCGGCCGGTTACCGCTTGGTGGAGCTTTACTCACAGGGACCGGAGGCGCGGGCCCATGCAGATCGGAGTTTAACGATTCTGCGAGAGATGGCCGGCGACGGCGAACTCGCGGCGGCGGCCAACCTTGGGGTGCTTTACGAAACCGGTTTGGCCGGGCTGGTGGACCGGCGCGAGGCGGCGCATTGGTATCGCGGGGCGGCGCGCCGCGGGCATCCCGTCGCAACGTATCGGCTGGGCGTGCTTTATGCGCATTTTCCCGAGTTGGGGCACGGGGATGTCGAAGCCTTGGCGCTGCTCGGGCGCGCGCTGGCGCGGTCGGCCCCCGATGCACGATCAGGGCCGATGATTCGGGCGCAGCAGCCCGCGGAAGTGCTTCGCCTGGAGGCGCGGATGACGCCGGCGGATCGCGCTGCGGCGGCGCGCTTGGCGGCTAATTGGCCGGAAGGCTTTCCGCCGGATGATCGCTCCGGGAATCCGTGAGCGGCGCCGCCTCGTCGCGCCAACGTTCGACCGGCCGGGTTCGACAAGCCCGAGGCGGGCCGCATGGTAAACCGCTCTATGTTGCGCGCGCTGATCTTTGATTTTGACGGACTGATGGTGGACACCGAGACGGTGCTCGTGGATGCGTGGGCGCAGGTGCACGCTGAGGACGAGGTGGTGTGTGATCGGGGAATTCTGCACGCATTGGTCGGCGCGGTGGACGTTGAGTTTGATATTTGGCAACAGTATCCGGCCGAACGAGGTCGTGACGAACTCGAGGCCCGCTACCGCGCGCGGGCGCGCAAGATGACCTGGGCGCAACCGGCGCTGCCGGGCGTGCGTGAACTGCTCACGGAGGCGCGGGCGGCGGGCGTGCGGCTGGGCGTGGCATCGAATTCGCGTCACGCCCACGTGGAAGGGCACTTGGAGCATCGCGGGATGTTGGCTTGGTTTGACGCGATCACCTGCCGCGACGATGTGAGCGTGGGCAAACCGGAGCCGGAGGTTTACGAACTGGCGTTGCGGCGGTTGGGCGTGAGTGCTGACGAGGCGATCGCCTTTGAAGATTCACGGCCGGGGCATGTGGCGGCGCATCGGGCGGGTTTGGCGGTTATGGTCGTGCCCAATCCGTCGACGGCCCACGACGTCTTCGAGCATGCGCGGTGGCGGCGTGACACGATGGCGGCACTGACCTTGGACGACCTGCGCAAGTTGCACGCGACGCGGGGCGAGGCGTAACGCGAGCGGCCGCCTCGGTCCCTTCGCAGACTAATTTCGGTCCACGATTGCGGCGCGGAGACGGTGTATCACCTTGGCGCGATGTCTGCCGTTGAATTGAAGGGGAGCACCGTCGCCGAGGGGTCGACCACCGCCATGAAGGTGTTGGTGGCGCTGAGCGTGTCGCACCTGCTCAACGACACGATCCAAGCGATCGTGCCTTCGGTGTATCCGCTCCTGAAGACGGAATTTGCCCTGAGCTTCTCGCAGATCGGGTTGATCACGTTCGTGTTTCAAGTGACGGCGTCGTTGTTGCAGCCGTGGGTGGGCAACTTCACCGATCGGCGGCCGATGCCGTTTTCCTTGCCCGTCGGCATGGCCATCACGCTCACCGGACTTGTGTTGCTGGCACTCGCGCCAACCTATCACGTCATCCTTTTGGCGGCGGTGTTGATCGGGGCGGGGTCGTCCATTTTCCACCCGGAGGCGTCGCGGCTGGCCAGGCTCGCGTCGGGCGGGAAACATGGTTTGGCACAGTCGCTCTTCCAGGTGGGCGGCAACTTCGGCAGCTCGCTCGGTCCGCTGCTGGCGGCGATCATCGTGATGCCGCGGGGGCAACGCCACCTGCTTTGGTTTGCGCTGCTGGCCTTGGCGGGCATCGCGGTGCTGACGCGGGTCGGGCAGTGGTATCAGAGTCGGCTGGTGTTGTCGCGCCAGGCGCCGACATCAAGGGTGGCGGCGGCGGTGAGTCCGCTGTCCCGACCGCGCCTGATCGGGGCGCTGGTGGTGTTGGCGCTGTTGATTTTTTCCAAGTATTTCTACCTGGCGAGCCTCACGAGCTACTACACGTTTTACCTGATCGGGCGCTTCTCGCTCTCGGCCCAACAGGCGCAGCTTTACCTGTTCCTTTTCCTGTTGGCAGTGGCGGCCGGCACCATTCTCGGCGGTCCGGTGGGTGATCGTTACGGGCGGAAGGTCGTGATCTGGGTTTCGATCCTCGGGGTGGCGCCGTTTACCTTGCTGCTGCCGCATGTCGGCCTCACGGCGACGGCGGTGCTGTCGGTTGTGATCGGCGTGATTCTGGCGTCAGCGTTCTCGGCGATCCTCGTTTACGCGCAGGAACTCATGCCGGGCAAAGTCGGTTTGGTGAGCGGCATCTTTTTCGGTTTTGCCTTCGGGATGGCGGGGATCGGATCGGCGCTGCTCGGGGTGTTGGCCGATCATACCAGCATCGCGCAGGTTTACCTGTTGTGCAGCTTCCTGCCTTTGCTCGGCCTGCTCACGGTATTCCTGCCGAAGATCGAGCCGGCGCGGTCCCGATAGGCGCATGACCGCAAGGGTCGGCGGAGCGGCGCGGGCTCGATGGCAGCCGAGTCGGGCTCAGGGATCGCGCGGAAAGAAGTAGGTGCCGACCTCCGAGACATTGGGGCCGAGGTTGGACGGAACGATTCGTGTTACCTTAACCTGAAGCAGGCGCCCGTCGGAGATCGGTTGCAGGATGAAAAAGAGTTTGGCGTTGGCGTTTTCCGGATCGGGAAAACCGACCATGGCACAGCGGCCTTCGGGGGTCATGCGCTCCTCGTAGTGCCACCAATCTTCCTTGGTGGTCTCGCCGTTGGCATCGTAGATTTTAACAACGATGGCCCGGCCTTCGTGGGAGAGTTTTACCTCGTCGGAGTTGGGGTGCAGGCGGGGGTTGACGTCCGGGCGGAACTCGAAATCCAACAGACCGTGCAGCGAAATGTCACCGGTGGTCGGGCCGGACGCGGTGGAGAAGATTGTGCCCTTGTCGCCATAGGTGCCGGTGAGGTTGAGGGTTTCGCCTTGGGCGGATGAGGCGGTGACGACGATGGTGAAGAGCAGACTGGCCAAGCCGATTCTGGCGCGCCAACGGGGTGAGGTGGGGGAGGTTGACATAATCATAATGGACCCGGGGTTGAACAAAAGGTTGGCGGACAAGCGGCTCGGAGGGAATGCCAATGTCGGTGGCCGTCGGTGGTGCCGCGTCGGGTGAAATCGCCGTCGACGGCCGCTTCTTCATCGAGTATGCGTCAATCATGAACGCGCCGCTCGGCTCTTCATCGTGGATGTGCGGAGTTTTACTTTTAGCCTCGTCGGCTCTCGCCCAGGGCGAAGCTCCCTCGGTGCGGCGGCTGGCTTGGCAGGAAGCCGTGCGACTGACTCAGACGGAAGCGGCCGATAGCGGGATGACGGCGACCAATCAGGTTGAAAAGATTGCCGTGCAGCCTCCGTCGGAGAGGGCGGACGACGCGGTGCAGGTGATGGATCCGGTGGTCGTCACCCGAAAGCGTCCGCCTGAAATCAAGGTGCCGCGTGAAACGTCGGTGGAGGAGTTTTTTCGCACTGGAACGGTCGCCGAACACGTGGGCTCGAAGGTGACCTCGCGGCTTTGGATGAAGGGTGACAAGGGCGTGATGTGGTCGCTGTCGTGGTAGGTTTACCGAGCGGGGGTTGACCCGATTCCGATCCAGCGGCGCAGGCGGATGCGTTTGCATTCCAAAACACTACGCAACCGCCGGCCGGATTCTCGGTCTGTTCCCGCGCCGTCACGGTTTGGCGGCTTTATTCATCCCAGCTCCAACCCTCCCGATTATGAATCTCATCCTAGTAGTCTTGCTCCTTCTTCTCTTGTTCGGCGGCGGCGGCTTTTATCTCGGCGGTCCGGCGGTCGGCGGAGGCGGTTTGGGCCTCATTCTATTGATCGTTCTCATCATTTATCTGATGGGCGGTTTCCGCGGTAAACGCTGAGGTCAGGCTCGTGCCTGGCTGGCTTTTCCGGCCCCGGGTGGCGTATCCGATTAATCGGACGCCGTCGGGGCCTTGTCGTATCTGCTCCGGGCGGCCGTCCGGCGCTTAACTACCCGTTGGGAACGAGGCCGAATCGCCTCGGATGGGTGAATAAACGAAATCGCGGAACGCAGGGAGGGAGGATCGGTCGATCCGATTATCCGTGGCTCGCCCACATAACCTCGAAAAAACATACCATGAAATCCAGCACCCAAGACAAAGCGGAAGGCACAGGAAAAGATCTGAAGGGCAAAGTCAAAGAAGGCGCCGGCAAGGCCGTCGGCAACCGGAACCTCGAAGCCGAGGGGAAGGCTGATCAAGCCGAAGGCAAGGTTCAGAAGAAGGTCGGCGACATCAAAAAGGTCGTCGATAAGTAGGCTGAACGTTTGCAGCGGGACCTCGCGGTGCATCAGTGCTGGTGCACCGCTTTTAGTTGGTGGATTCTAGACTGTCCGCCCGAAGCGAAATACGCGTAGCCTGCGCGCCGTGATAACTCCCGGCGGTGATGAAGTTCCTTTTCGGCTGCGAGCGGTGACGCTCGAAAACGCGGTGGTGCGCGTTGAGCCGATGTGGCCGGAGCACGCGCCCGATCTGTTTGTGATCGGTCGGGACGAGGCGACGTGGCGGTGGATGCCGACTCCGGCGTTTCAAACCGGGGTGGATGCGGCGCGCTGGGTCAGCGCGATGCTGGAAGATCAACTGCAGGGCCGTCGGCTGCCCTTTGTCATCCGTCGGGTCGCCGATGATCGCGTCGTCGGTTCGACGAGTTTGTTTGATGTTCGCGTGCCGGAGCGCGCGGTGGAGATCGGCTCCACTTGGCTGGCGCCGGAGGCGTGTCGCAGCGCGGTGAATACGGCCGCGAAGTTGCTGCTGCTGACGCACGCGTTTGACGTTTTGGGCGCCCGGCGGGTGCAGCTCAAAACCGACGCGCGCAATGTCACTTCGCAACGTGCGATCGAGCGGCTCGGAGCGGTGCGGGAAGGCGTGTTGCGCCGCCACCTGCGGCTGCACGACGGTTTCCAGCGCGACACGGTTTTTTACAGCATCCTGCCGGAGGAATGGCCGGTGATAAAGCAGCGGCTGAGCGCCCGGCTGGCGGGCTGACACGGGCGCCGCCTGTCGGCGGGACCACGCGGGACCACGCGGGCCGCTCAGGCGTCGCGGAAGAAGTCATCGGTCGCGCCGCTTGCCGCGCCGACGAGTTCCTCGCGGTCTGGCGGACGCGCGGTCGCGGGGGCGGAAGGGCGGAGGGTGCGCGCCGGATTGGATCCGGTCTTGGCCGCTGATTTGAACAGCTGCTTGAAACCGGTTTTGACCGGGGGGCGGGCGACCGGGGCCGCCCCTCCGGATACCGGGGGCGCGGAGTCGTTGGATTGACCGACCAGGATCTGGAGTTCGGCGGCGGCGTGCTGCATCGAGACCGCCTGGGCGTTGAGTTCCTCGGCGGCGGCGGCGGTTTCCTCGGCGCTGCCGGCGTTGGTTTGCGTGACCTGGTCCATCTGCTGCATGGCCGTATTCATTTGCGTGATACCCTGGCTCTGCTCTTCGGAGGCCGTCGCGATTTCCACGATGAGGCTCTCCATGCCGCGGGCGCTCTGGACGATTTCTTGCAGGGATTCGGCGACTTGGGCGGAGATGCGCACGCCTTGTTCGCTGTTGTCCACGGCGCTCTGGATCTTGTCGCCGGTTTCGCGGGCGGCCTGGGCGGAGCGGTGGGCGAGGGCGCGCACCTCTTCCGCGACGACGGCAAACCCGGCGCCGGCTTCACCGGCGCGGGCGGCCTCGACGGCGGCGTTCAGCGCGAGGATGTTGGTTTGGAAGGCGATCTCATCGATGGTGCGCACGATCTTGGTGATCTCGCCGGACGAGGCTTTGATGGCGTCCATTGCCTGGCGCATCGCGCCCATGTCGCTCGCGCCGTGGTCGGCGGCGGAACGGGTTTTGGCGGAAACGGCTTTGGCGTGCACGGCGCTGTCGGCGTTACGCTGGGTCATGGTGGTGAGCTCTTCGATCGAGGCGCTCGTTTCTTCCAGCGAGGCGGCCTGTTCGCTGGCGCCTTCGGCGAGGGATTGGCTCGCGGCGGAAACTTGGGTGGCGGCGGCGGACGTTTGATCGGCGCCGCCCGCGATGGATTCGGCGACCAGCCGCAACGGTGTCGTAATGCTCCGGGCGATGATGGTGGCGAGGGCGGTGCCGAGCACGACGGCGGCCAAGCCGATCCAGATGACGGAGGACTGGGTGTGCTGCAGTTCGGCGGCCATGCGGGGACCATCGCGATTTTGTTGGGCGAGAAATTCGGTTTGGATGGACGTAACCTCCTGATCGATTTTTTCGCCCAAGGCGTTCATCTGACGATTGATCGTGGCGTAGGCAGCAGCTTGGGCGGCCGTGACAGCCTTTTGGAGTTCTTGGAACTGGCGGTCGTGGTCTGCGATTTCGCGTTCGATCAGGTTGATGCGTTCGCGCATTTCGGGTTCCTCGAAGGAGGCTTTCGCCTCCTCGAGCAGCGCGATCGTGGCGGCTTCGTGTGCGGTGTAGCGGCGGGTCGCTTCTTCGGTTTGGAGAATGACGAGGTCTTTGGCCGCTTCGTTCATCTCCAGATAGGCGACGTGAATTTCGGTGGCCAAGTTGGAATGCCGAGCGTCGGCGCGGTAGCCGATGAAATCTTTGAGTGCGCTGTGCAGGCTGACGTAGCTCTCGATGGCGAGACCCGTGAGCACGAGGAGGATGCCGACGAAGCCGGCGGCGAGACGTTGGTTTACGGTCCATCGCCGCATTCCGGTGCGGGAAAAACGGTGAATGCCCGCGATGATTGCGGCGAGGGCGGTGGCGCCGAGGAGGAGGGTGGCGAGACTCAGGCTGGTGGCGTGCTCGGCAGGGGCGGCGTTAACCACCAGGTCATTTGCGGCGGCGGAAAGCGAAAGCGACGACGCGAAGATGCTGCCGACGGTGGCGATGGTGAGGGAGGTCGAGGAGCGCATGGCAAGGACGGGGCGGCGGGCGAGGATTGCAGATCGGGAGCTGGAGATGCGCTATCGCAGGCGTGGAGCGAACGGGTCAGTGTCCATATCGGCCCGGGGCTGAGATACTTAAGGCCGGTGGCGCATCTTGTTGGCGCTGCACGACTGGATCCGAAGCCTTGACGTGAATTTTTTCCCAACCTGCGCCTCAGCGAGATTGACGGGCAGCGTCTTTCCGCTGCCTAGTCGAACCGACGCCCCTCGACGGCGTTTTTATCTTTCGTTCAACCCTCTCATTCGATGGCTGGCTCCGGTCCTCAACTCGCGAATCGTATCCTTATTGGCGTGGGCATCGGCGTGCTGGCCGGCATCGGCGTGCTGGCCGTGGGCAACGTGGCGCCAGCGGTCGTGACGCATGCGCGGTCGTTTTCGACGGCGGCCCTCGATCCGTTCGGCCAGGTGTTTTTGCGCCTGCTGTTTTTCGTCGTGATCCCCTTGGTGTTTGCCTCGCTCTGCTCCGGGGTGGTGCAGCTCGGGCGCTTGGACAAGCTGGGTAAAATCGGTGCCTACACGTTCGGCATTTTCGTGCTGAACATGGTTATCGCGGCCTTCCTGGGCCTGCTCATGATGAATCTGCTGCAGCCGGGCGGGCATCTGGCGCCGGAGGCGAAGAGTCGCCTGCTGCAGGAGTATGCGGGCGCGGCGAGTGCGACGATTCAGAAAAGCGCGGAGCGGCCCGACATGAATTTTGCGACGCTCGTGGACATGTTTTTGCCGCGAAATTTGTTTGGTGCCTTTGTGGGTAACACCCGCACGTCGTTGGGCGATGTGCTGCCACTGATCGTCTTTGCGATTTTGTGCGGCGCGGCCGGCACGAAACTCATTCCTGCGGCGCGGGCGCGGATGATTGCCGCGCTC
>CAXBDS010000185.1:0-10574 GCA_963974355.1 uncultured Opitutaceae bacterium | reverse complement strand
CAGGTGGTAGTTCCTGCGTGGGCACGCCTTCGGGCACCAGTTCCGTGAGACGCGGGGTGATGACGGTGACGCCGTCGGCGAGGCCGAGGAAGGCGCGATAGCGCAACGGATCGGGCATGCCGTCGACCAACCAGCGGGAGAGGGTGGCGGCGGGTTGATCGGCAAGTGAGTCAAGCTTGAGGCCGGTGTAACCCTCGAAGAGATGCCCTTCGTTATCCTCGAGATGAACGATCAGGCGGGCCGGCACGGCGACTTTTTGTTGGTAGGCGACCACGAAGCGTCGCACGCATTCGCGCGGGGTCCACGCGTGGATCAGGTCGGCCGGACGGCCGTCGAGGAAACGCACGTCGCCGGCAAGCACGTCGTCAAACGAGCCGGGGGTGAAGAGCGGATGGGCGATCGCATCAATCGTCTCCGGCCGGGAGGGCACCGCGACGATGCAGGCATGGCCCTGAGCCGAGAGGACATTGGCGAAGCCTCCGATGTGGTTGAGGCTGTTGGTGGTGAAGTCGCCGTAGTTGACGAAGAGGATGTTCACGCCGGTAGGGTTCGGGTGGATACCGCTGGTCAGTAGAGTTTGGAGGTGGCGGCCGCCTCGCCGACTTCCTCGGATTCCGGGAGCGGGAGGTTGTCGAAGCCGGGCCAGAATTTCATCACGACGGGGTCCCACGGCGAGGAGCCGCGAATGGAGCGGTTGGGCGTGAGGCTCCAATCCATGATTTCAACCGCGAGTTGGCAGGGGTCGGTGATCGGGAGGTCGACGAAGGTATCGGCGCGGACCGTGAGCGGATCGGTGCTCGATTCCATGCGACCGCGGAATTGCGCGACGGTCGCGGTTTCGGCGAGATCGGCCCCGGCGTCGATGAACGGTTGGCGAGCGGCTTGGGAGGCCGCGATGCGTCCGGCGCGGGCGTAGAATTCGATGACGGCAAACTCGCATGCGCGGCGGGCCTGTGCGGAGAGCTGGGTCGTCGGCAGGTAGTTGGCGAATTCGTCGAACCGTTCGGCATCGGCCAGGTAGTCGAGGTAGGCGACGTGGACAGATGGATCGGCCTTGGCGGCGGGTTTTTCGCCGATGCCGGCGTGATAGCGGGCGCGTTGCACGTCGGCGACGGAGTCTCCCTGGGGAAAAAAGGTCTGCGCGGTCGCGTCGATATCGTCGCGGACCTCGGGGTTCAGGATCGAGAAATGGGTGGTTTGCACGCCGTCTTTTTCGACGTCGCGGCGGAGGAGGGCGGCGCGCTGGATAAGAATCTCGCGCTCGACCATGGCGGCGAAGATCGCGCGGCGCACGTTGGTTTCGGGGTGCTCGTCGAGGAAGGCGGCGATGTCTTCCCGGGGTTTGCCGAGGTAGACGAGCGCTTCGCCCATGATGGGGTGGAGGGCGGGTTTCCAATCTTCGCGGGCATTGGTCTGCAGCTCTTCGACGAGGTCTTCCTGATCGTAGTAGGCGGCGATGCGGAAGATCGTGTTGAGGCGGAACTGTTCGTCCTTTGGCAGGACGGGGAAGATCAGGGCTTCGCTCCAGCGTTGCTGACGGGAGAGGACTTCGAGGATGGAGCCGAGGGCGGCCTGCCGACCGGCGTCCCAGCGCTCGGGGTCACGATTGTAAAGGAAGATGGCGCAATTGACGGCGTCGTAGGCCGCGAGACGTTTTTCTTCGAGGCGGGGCAGCACGCGTTCCCGGAAATAGGTGAACGGGTAGCGTCCCAGTTGAATTTCGTCGCCGCTCACCCGGCGGCCGGTCGGGGTATCGCCGTAGACGCGGCGGATGCGATCAATGTTGGCCTGGGCCCGCTTCCAATAGAATTGGATATAGTCGTAGGTGTAGGCACCTTCTTCGATGTTGCGCACGTAGGCCTGGGCGCGCTCGAAGAGGCGTTCGGCTTCAGCCGCTTGATCGGCCTCGGTTTGCGCCGGGAGGGAGGCGGAAATGAGGCTGCCGATGAGGGCAACGAGGAGGAAGGAGAGCAGCGAGCGGTTCCGTATCGGCATGACAAAAGTGGCAGACCCGCGACGTTGCGCGGGTCTGGAGGAGACGTAAACGACGTTTTTAACGCGTTTGTAGGAGCTAACCGCAGGCGCGGTTGATCAAAAATCGGGCGGTCGCCGGAAAGGGCGCCGCCCGCAGGGCGGGCCGGTTAGAGTTTGAAGCCGGCGGCCGCAGCGTCTTTGGCGAACATCTTGACCGTATCGAGCGAGAGCTCGGTGAGATCCGTGCCCAACATTTTGGACGCTTTGGCCAAGATGTCGTGGGGGACGGTCACGATGGCGCAGCCGCATTGTTCGGCTTGGAGGATGTTCAGCACTTCGCGGACGGAGGCCCAGAGCAGCTCGGCCTTCGGCTGGTTCCCCAAGAGGTTGAGGGCGTCGCGCATCATCGGCACGGGATCGACACCCGTGTCGGCGATCCGACCGGCGAAGACTGAAACGACGGAGGGAACTTCAGGGTTAAGGGCCTCGGCGACGCCGGCGACCTGCTCAAGCGTGAGAAGGGCGGTAACGTTCAGTTTCACGCCGGCCAAGCCGAGTTCCTTGATGAGTGGGAGGGCGGACTCGCCGCGGGAATTCGTGATCGGAATCTTGGTGTAAACGTTGGCGCCCCACGAATTGATCTTGAGGGCTTGGCGCTTCATCTCGGGAAAGTCGTCCGAGAAGACTTCGAGGGAAATGGGCTTCTCGGTGACGGTCTGAAGGATATCTTTGGCGAAGGCTTCGTAGTCGGTGATGCCGACCTTCTTCATGAGCGTCGGGTTGGTCGTCAGGCCCTTGATGTAGGGCTTGGCGTAAAGGTCGAGGATGCCGGCTTTGTCGGCACCGTCGGCGTAGAGTTGAACCTTAAGATCGTTCAGTGATTTCATGGGCAAGGGATGAGTTGGGTGGGTTATCGGGGCAAGGGAGAATGGGGTGGCGCAGCGTTCAGAAGCGCGACGAGTGGGGCGATTAGGGGTGTTGGAGAATCGCAGCGGCGGCGGCGGAAAAGTCGGTCACCGTGAAATCCGGTGATTCCCGCAGGTCCTCGGCGTAGCCAAAATCGATGAAAACGGTGCGCAGTCCGGCGCGTTTCCCACTGTCGATGTCGCGCCAGCGGTCGCCGACCATCCATGACCGGGACAGGTCGAGACCGAGCACGGTGGCGGCATCGGTGATCATCCCGGGTTCGGGCTTGCGGCGATAGTTGGCGGGGTGGTCGAGACCTTGGCCGGGGGCGTAGCTGACCTCGATCCGTTCGATTTCCGGAACAAGTGTTTGCAGGCGATCATGCATTGACTCGACCACCGCGCGGTCTTGGTCGCCCCGTCCGACATCCGGCTGATTGGTGGCCACGACGAGCACGTAGCCGGCGGCGTGCAGTGCGCGGCAGGCCTCGGGCACACCGGGGAAGAGCTCGAATTCCGCCAAGGAGGCGGGCGGATACGGTTTGCCGTCACGCACGACCTGACGGTTCAGCGTGCCGTCACGATCCAAAAAAACAGCGGGTCGAAGAGCGGGCGAAACAGACATCCAGAGAGATAAAAGCGAACGGGCCTCACACGACGTGAGGCCCGGGGGCTAAATCGAACTTCAGGCCTTGGCGGGGGTGCCGGCGACGGACTCCCACATGGTTTGTTTCTGCTTCACGTCGGGGTGAGAGACAAACAGGTGCCAGATGACGGCTTGGAAGGCTTCCGAGTGCGGTGTGATGTTGGACGGGTTGACGACCGGGACGATCACGCACGCATCCGCGACTTTGGCGGTGTAGCCGCCGTCTTTGCCCACGATGCCAATGACGCGCGCGCCGACGGATTTGGCGAGCTTCAGGGCCTCGACGATGTTGGGCGAAACGTTTTTCTCCAAGTTGCCGCCGCCGACAGAGAATACCATGATGCAGTCCTTCTCGTTCAGCTTGGAGACCTTCAGCCATTCGGCGAACACGGTGGACCAACCCTCATCGTTGGTGCGGGCCGTGAGCTCGGAGACATTGTCGGTCGGGGCGTAGACCTCGATGCCGGCGATTTTGCGGAAATCGTTAACGGCATGCGAGGCGTTGGCCGCGCTGCCTCCGACGCCGAGGATGAAGAGGCGGCCACCGCGAGCGCGGACGTCGACCAGTTGCTTCACGCAGGCTTCGCAATGCTCGGGGTTAATCGAGGCGGCAATTTCGACGGATTCTTTCAGGTGTTGAGCGGAATAGGACATGGACGTGATAAGAAGGGGACGGGTTTGGGTGGTGACAACTGGCGTGTCAGGAACCGCTATTGGGGGCGAGCAAATCGTTTAATTCCGCCAGACCTTGGTGCGATCCGACTTCATAAAAGCGCTCTTTGATCTCGTAACCGGCGAGTTGGTGACGGGAGACCAAGGCCTGCTGGATCTTCGAAAGATCGACAACTTCGTCTTTCGGGTAGTCGCCGAAAACCGACGACTTGAATACGCCCAGACCATAGTCGATGTGGTGCATGGCGGCGGTCTTGTTGACCTTGTCGTAGACCCGGATGGCGCCGTTCTCGAACTGCACGTTGCTCGTGTCGTAGCGCTCGTGGTTTTCGAACACCGTCATGAGTCCGAGTTGACCCGAGGCGATGAAATGATCGCCCACTGCGCGGTAGTCGATGGGCAGATACGAGTCACCGTAAAGAGTATAGAACATTTCGCCGAGGTGCGGCAGCGCCTTGATCAGGGCACCGCCGGTGCCGAGCAGTTTCGGACCGTCAAAAACGTAGGTAATTTCAACGTCCCAAGCGGCGCCGTCGCCGTAGTGCTCGACGATCATTTCGCCGAGGTAGCCGACGCACAGCACGAGTCGACGCAGACCGGCTGCCCGCAGAAGGCGGATCTGATGGGAGAAAAACGGTTCGCCGGCCACTTCGACGAGCAGCTTGGGAATCTTCTCGGTGATCGGCCGGAGTCGGGTCGCGAGACCGCCGGCCAAGATGGCGACGGGAAAGTCGGAGGCGGAGCGTGAATTCATCGGAATGGGCCTGCGGAACACAGGGACGAAGCCAGGGTAGAAACCCCGTAGCGGCACGGGGCCGGCTTGGTCCGCGTGTCGCCGGGGGCGATAAGTTCAGTTCTGCGCGACGACCTTGGTGCCCTCGAAGTCGAACTTGAAGCGCACCTCTTGCAGGCCCTTTTCGCGTAGGGCATGGCGGAGCTTTTTCTTGTCGGCAGCGTAGAACATCAGGAAACCGCCGCCGCCGGCGCCGATGATTTTGCCGCCGAGCGCCCCGTTCTGCATGGCGTAGTCATACCACTCGTTGATCTGGGTGTTGCTCATGCCGGCCGAGCGCGCCTTCTTGCGTTGCCAATGCACGTCCATGAGGCGGGCGAATTCGTCGAGGTTGCCGCCCTCCAGTGGATTTGTCGTTTTGGTCCTTAAGGATTTTGGACGCGCTGCGAGAGTAGCCGGTGAAAAACAGCAGGAGGTCGTCTTCGAGGTTGAAGAGGGTCTCTTCGGAGATCTTGCACGGGCGGTATTCGACCCGGCCGTCTTTGTTGAACGTGAAGGCGGTGATGCCACCGACGGCGGCGATATATTGATCCTGCTTGCCGATGGGTTCGCCGAGTTTGTTGAGCTCAATGTCGCAGGCCTGTTCGGCGAGTTCGACGGGCGACACCAGATTCTTGCGGTAGGTGTGCAGCGCCTTGAGCAAGGCAGTGGTGAAGCTGCCAGAGGAGCCGAGACCGGTGCCGCCGGGGATGTCGGCCATCGAGGTCAACTCAATGTGCGGCTCGGTGACGCCGGTGAGCTTCAACGCTTCCCGGAAGATCGGATGCTCGATATCCTCGACGCGGAGGGCGCGCTCGAGCTTCGAGTATTTGATGATAATTTCTTCCTGAAACGTCCGGTGCTGCGTGAGATAGACATACTTGTCGATCGCCGCCGCGACGAGGAAACCGCCGTGCTCTTGATAGTAGGAAGGAAGGTCGGTGCCGCCGCCGCCGAGTGAAATGCGGAGCGGGGATCGGGTGATGATCATAGCGGATTTCGGGTCGGGAGAGAGGGTTTTGGCAAGCGAGGAATCGTTGCTTAGACGCTTGCGTCGTTTACCGGGTAGCCGCTGCCCGCGTAGATGGACTCCACGATTTCGAGGGTGCGGATGCCTTCGGCGAGGCCGGGCGAGGGCATACGATCGAGCTGAATGTCATCAATGAACGCGCGCGTTTCGAGCGCCCATGAGGTGTCGCCCCGCACGTATTCCCAACTGGTGATCTCCGGCGGGCCCATCTCCGGAAGCATTTTGTAGTAGGTGAGTTTTTCGGGGCCGTAGCTGCCCCCCAGCCCGTCGAGGGCGAGCTTCGCATCGCGGCCGTAGATCTCCAGGGAGAAGAGGTTTTTCCACTCGGTGCAGGAAACGTGCAGCCAGGCGGTTTGGCCAATGGCCGTCCGCAGGCTCAGGAAGGCGTTATCGTCGACTTTCATGTCCCAGAAGGTGGTCGAAGCATGGCCTTCAACGGTCGGGAAGTCGCCGAGAATCCACCCCGCCAAGTCGATCAGATGCACGCCTTGGTCGATGAGTTCACCGCCGCCGGAGAGCGTGGCATCCGCGCGCCATTCCCGGTCGTAACCGACGCGACCGCCATGGCCGTAGCGGGCCCGGATAAACATCAGAGGGCCGAGCACGCCTTCATCGAGGAGCGCCCGGGTTTTTTGAAGCGAAGGATGGAAGCGGTGATTATAGCCGAGCCGAACTTTGACCCCGCGGGACGCGGCTTCGGCTTCGATGGTGCGGAGTTGGCCGGCGTTAAGGGCGCCGGGCTTTTCTACCAAAACGTGTTTTCCTGCCTTAACGGCGGCGAGCGTCACCGGCGCCAATGCGGCGTTGAGGGTGGAAACGATGACGGCGTCAAGCGTCGGATCGGCCAGGGCGACCGTGTAATCCGTGATCGCTTGGCAGCCCGGCACCAAACGTGCGAGATCGACGGCCCGGGACTCCGTGAGGTCGCAGGTATACGCGATCGTGACTTGATCGCGGATAGCGTTGACGCGTTTGCGGCCGATGAGGCCACAGCCGACGACGGCAAAACGAAGAGGCGGCGCAGAGATGCTAGGCATGGAATTGAGGACGGTCGAGAGCAGGTCAGGATATTTCAAGCTTCCGTTGCGCCCCGGGCAATACGTGGCGTTGACAGCATGGCAGGGGCGATTGTTTCGTCCCGCTATGTTTCGATTAACGGGGGGGCGAAATTGGCTGGTAGCGGCGGCTGGTTACGCGATCCTGTTGGCCGTTTGCTGGGGGCTTCGAGTGGCTGTCGCAGCACGCGGCGGGCAGGACTTTTGGCCTGATGAGTTTCGCTATTTTCAGGCGGCTGACGCGGCGCGTGATCTTCGAGATGGTCCTCCCTACGACTACGCGGCGAAAGTCCTGTTTGGCACTCCTGAGCACGCTTTTTTCCGATGGTGGGGATTGTTCCCGGGGTGGTGGGAGGCGAGTCATGGGCGGAATCCTACCGTGGTTGCCGCGTTCATGTCGTTGTTTTCGGTCGCCTGTATCGGTTTGGTTGGGGTGATTGCACATCGAGCAGGAGCCGGGCGTCGGGAGGTCATGTGGGCGGTGGCGTTTGCGGCTTCTGCGACGACCCTATTGTTTTACGGTCGCCATTTTCTACCGTATGATTTGGGCATGGCGGCGATTCTTGCGGGCTTGGCGATAGGCATAGCGACACGGTCACTTGTCCGGATCTTCGTTGCCGGAGTGGCGGTAGGAACCGGATTTCTGACTTATAACGGCTACTGGCTCTTGGGTGGTGTGTGTTTAATTCTCGTGGTAGTCAGCCGTTGGGATGGCAGGGTGCGTCTGGTGCTTCGAGGCTTCGCCGGTGCGTTGGGTCTGATCCTGCCGGGATTAATTTGGTGGAGTATAGGTCGCTCGTTGGGCTTTGACACTTGGCAGGGATTAATGGGCTTTTCAGGTTCTATCGTTCAAGGTGACTTTGGGTTGGGCTACCGAGTGATTACTGAGTATTTTTGGTCGGCCGAAGGGCTATGGTTGCTTCCAGTGGGCATTGGTTGCGTCGCGGCGGGGGTAACGATTCTACGGAGTAGAAAATGGGATCGCGCGATGTGGTGGATGTGTGGCTTAGCCGCAATCGCAGGAGGTTTGGTTTTCTTTTCCGATGTGGTGCATAAATTTACGGTTTACGGCCGCTTGGCCCGGAGCATGACACCCTTTTTGTGTTTAGCGGCCTCGGCTGGAAGCGCGATGATGGCTAAGCGCTGGACTGCGCTAAGGCGGTTGCAGCCCGTTTTGGCCTTGGGTCTATTGGCCGTTGCGTTTTGGAATTTCGCTCCTGTATGGGAGCAAAAGTTTCCTGACGAAGTCATCGCCGATCTGCGGAATCACGCTGTTGCGGGGCAAGAGGATAGGCTTCATCTTTTCCGCTCTGTTCGTGTTCAGCGACTTTGGGGCGTGGATGTGTCGATTCCTCTCCCCCCTCATGAAGTGGTTTGGCGGGCTCCCCATCCGATGGATTTCCGTCCTTACCGCTACGAAGGTTACAATGTCGCTCAGCGGGAGGCATTTGATGCAAACGACATTTCGATGCGCCTCATCCGATTGACCGGCGTCGAGACACTGGGATCGGGGGAGGGCGGTTACCCTGGACCCCTGCGAATTTCTGCGGTTTTGGCCCCTGGGCTGCCCGGACAGGGAATGCCTTTGGTGAGCGCTGGCCGCCAAGGTTTTGGCAGTGTCTTCTATCTGCGGCCGGTAGGGATAGATGAATACGTATTGGGTTTCGACAACTGGGGGTATGGTGGGGCGGTTAGTGAACCGTTTAAATTAGCGACCGCCGAGTCGGTACAATTCGTGCTGCTCAACGGATCGCAGCTCCCCAATGATGCGCGTTACGCTGATTGGGGGGATCGCGTTATCGCTTTGGTAAACGGTAAACGTGTATTGGATGATCGTAGTCCGGCCCACCGGGTTGATCGGGGCGCGTTTTTTGTCGGAGCCAACCTGATTCATGCGACGACCGCAGGTGAGGCATTTCCCGGTGAAATTACGAAGATAGAGCAGCTCTCTTTGGCGGATTTCGCGGCAGAGTATGGCCCCTAGTAATACTTAGTTAAGTGCTGTATTGACCAATTAGGCGTGGATGGGCAGATGATGTGGAATGACGCCGAAGCAAATGTCGGAGGTGAAGACGAGGTTGGGCGATTTTCTCGAAGAGTTGGTCGAACCGATGGGGCGCAGCGAGCGGAGGCACTGGGCGGGCGTTTACGTGCGAGGCCTGCTTTTGGACGGGGAGCGCAAGTCGGTGCAGCCGATGGCGGCAAGAATCGACGGAGCGGACGAGCAGGCGCTCAATCAATTCGTGAACCAAAGCCCTTGGGAAGTGGCGGAGATCCAGCGCCGCTTGGCGGTGCGCTTGGGCGAGCAAGGACATGAGCCGGTATACTGGATGATCGACGAGACGTCGTTTCCGAAAGCGGGCGGACATTCGGTGGGAGCGGGCCGGCAGTATTGCGGCGCCTTGGGCAAGATCGCCAACTGCCAGGTGGCGGTGAGTCTACACTGGCGGCAGGAACGCCGAAGTTTCCCGATGAGCTGGCGGCTTTATTTGCCGAAAGACTGGTGCGAACGGGCTGATCGCCGGAAGCGGGCGCGCATTCCCCGGGAGGTTCACTATCAAACGAAGACGCAACTGGCGTTGGAATTGGTGGAGCAGGCACTCGCGTGGGACGTTCCCCGGGGCATGGTTTTGGCGGATTCCTTTTATGGCAACGACTTCGGCTTTCGGGCCGCGTTGCGCGAGAAGCACCTCGACTATGCCGTGGCGGTGGAGCCGACAACCGTCGCTTGGACCGAGGACCCCAACAAGGTGCCCCCGATGGCGACGGGGAAAGGTCGCCCTCGGCGTTACCCCAGACGGGAGGATTTGCCGCCAGCGAGATCGCTGGCGGTGCTCGCTCGACAATGGCCTCAGAAGGCGTGGCGCAGGGTGACTTGGCGAATCGGCACGAAGGGCGCGCAGCGTTCGCGATTCGCCATGCTCGGAGTGTGGGCCGCCCATCGATGGCAGGCCCAGGAGCACCCCCGGCGCATCCGGGAGTGGTTGTTGGTTGAATGGCCCGAGGGCACCGATGCCCCCTCGGATTACTGGATGGTGTGGCGGGCGCAGCGTGACGACGCTCCCGCCTTGCTGCGAGCCGTGCGTTGCGCGAAGGGACGCTGGCCGATCGAACTGGATTATCGCGAACTCAAGGACGAACTCGGCCTCGATCACTTCGAGGGCCGCAGCTGGCCGGGCTGGCATCATCATGTGACCCTCGTGACCCTCGCCTTTGCCTTCCTGCGTTCCGAACAGCTCCGCTTTAAAAAAAACTCCGACGCCGAGTTTGCCGACGACCCGCCGCCTTCTGCAGGCCGCCTTGATCCACATGGCCGGCCGGTGCCCTTGGTGCCTAACGAACTTCTATGACACCTCTTAAACTTAACTAAGTATTACTAGCAGGCTGCTGAAAAAGCCTTGAGCGAATCCGTATTTCGATATTGGATACTTCATGCGCGGCCAACGACCAGTCCAACCGTCCTTCGTGAGTCTGATCAACGTGGAGGCGCTGATCCCGGCGAGCCACCCGGTGCGGGTGA
>CAXBDS010000184.1:0-10602 GCA_963974355.1 uncultured Opitutaceae bacterium | reverse complement strand
TTGCCCGATCTGCGTGATCTGCTGCAACGCGCCCTCGCCGACGAGATGCCGAACGACATCGCCGACGGCGGAGCGATCCGCACCGGTTTCGACCCCGAGCTCGACCGTATCCATTCGCTCACCACGGACAACAAGACATGGCTCTCCGACCTCGAATCCGCCGAACAGACGCGCACCGGCATTCGCAGCCTGAAGGTGAAATTCACCAACAATTTCGGCTACTACATTGAGGTCACCAAGGCCAACCTGTACCTCGTCCCTGAAGACTACATCCGTCGCCAGACCACCGTCGGCGGCGAGCGCTACGTGACGCCCGATCTCAAGGAAAAGGAAAAGGAGATTCTCCACGCCGAGGAGAACGGCCTCGCCCGCGAACGGGATCTGTTTGCCGAGCTTGTCGCGCGCGTGCTCGACGACTCTATCGCCCTCGCGCAATCGGCCGATGCCTTGGCCGAGCTCGATGTGCTCGCCGGCTGGGCGGTGCTTGCGCGCGAGTGGGATTACCATCAGCCCGAACTCGACGAGAGCGATGTCCTCGAAATCACCGAAGGCCGTCACCCGGTCGTCGAGCAGATGCTGCGCAACCCGGCCGCCAATGCCGCGCGCGGTTCGCAGAGTTTCGTGCCCAATGATACGACGCTCGCCGCCTCCGACGCGCAACTCGCGCTCATCACCGGGCCGAACATGGCCGGTAAATCGACCTACATCCGTCAGGTCGCACTGATCACCCTGCTCGCCCAAGTGGGCTGTTGGGTGCCCGCGACCAAATGCCGCATCGGCCTCGTCGACCGCATTTTTTCCCGCGTCGGCGCCAGCGATGACCTCGCCCGCGGCAACTCGACCTTCATGGTCGAGATGAACGAGACGGCCAACATCCTGAACAACGCCAGCCATCGCTCGCTGATCATTCTCGATGAAATCGGTCGCGGCACCTCGACCTACGACGGCCTCAGCATCGCCTGGGCCGTCGTCGAACACCTGCACGGCGCCGCGGATTCCGAAAGCGGTCCGCGCACGCTTTTCGCCACGCACTACCAAGAGCTCACTCAACTCGAAAAACACCTGCCGCGTCTGCGGAACTTCTCCGTCGCCGTGAAGGAATGGAACGACGACATCGTCTTCGTGCGTCGCGTCGTCCCAGGCGCCGCTGATCGTAGCTACGGCATCCAGGTCGCGCGCCTCGCCGGCCTGCCGCTCACGGTGATCGACCGCGCGAAAACCATCCTCGCGAAATTGGAAAGCGACGACAGTGACGTCGACCTCGCCGCGCCTACACCGCGCGCCAAACCGAAAAAGAAGATCACGGTCAAAACGGCCGATGACGCCCAGTTGAATTTGCTCTGAGCTTGGCATCTGGCCGAGCGCATGCCCCGCCCTCATGAACGCGTTTCGCCTGTCTCTCTTTTTGCTCATCTGCCTTGGCCTCCGCGCCGCGGAATTGCCGCGCGCGGCGGACTACAACCAACGGCTCGCCGAAGCCGAACTCGCGCTGACCGAACAGCGCTGGGACGCCGTGCTCGAAAGCCTCGATCAACTCGAAGCCCAAACCGCCGACTGGAAAGACTTCACGCCGCTCGAAATCGTGATGGGAAACTGGCAGGCCAAACAGGCCGCCGAGATCCGTTTCATTGCGTCGGTTTTCGCCGAACACACCGACCCCGATGCGCTGGAAAAGCTTTACCGCGCCGATCCCACGGAACTGTTCAACCGCTTTGTCGATGACGGCACCACCCGCCTCAGCCCGACGTCCTATCGCAGTCTTTTGATGCGCGGTCGCGACACCGCGGCCGCACGCGGATTCATGCGCATGCTCGAGCTGCTTGCGGCCGATCCCATCAAACGCTATCGGCTGCACGTCACGCGATGGACGACGCTCCGCGGGCTGGGTCGCACCGATTTCGCCGACTCCCGGGCCGCGGCCGCGGCGTTGGTCGAAACCCTGCCCGCCGCGAAACTCGAAGAGCTCGCGGAATATCGCAGCGCCCTGCTCATGCCGATGTGGGATCTCGCCCAAGCCGGCGACTATGCCGCCGCCCGGCAGAACCTGGAGGCCGTCCTGACCGCTCATCCCGATCTTCCCGCCAAGGAGGAACTGGAGCGTTACCTGCCTTGGCTCGAAGCGCTGGCGACCGCAGGGCCAGCGGAGTTGGCCCGCTACGCCGCCGAGCCGGATGATTTGCCCCAGGTCGCGTTTGAAACCGATCGCGGCCGCATCGTGATCACCCTCTTCGAAGACGATGCGCCCGACTCCGTCGCCAACTTCATCTCGCTGGTCGACGCCCACTACTACGACGGCCTGCTCTTTCACCGCATCGTCCCCCACTTCGTCACCCAAGGCGGTGACCCCCGCGGCACGGGTGAAGGCGGTCCCGGTTACGCCATCAAGCGCGAGGCGGTGCGTCCGCATCTGCGCGGCGCCGTCGGCATGGCCCGCAGCGCGGAACCCGACAGCGCCGGTTCACAGTTTTACTTCTGCCTGACGTCGCTCGGCACCCACCGACTGGATACAAACTACGCCGTCTTTGGGCGGGTCTCGGACGGACTCGACGTGATGGATCAATTGCGCATCGGCGATCGCATCCACCACGCCGAAGTCATCCGGCGGCGCGCGCATGACTACGTTTTTGCGAAGCTGCCCGAAGCGATGAACTGAACCTCAGGGGAGCACCACCGTCGGCGGAAACGTCGGTGGGCGCCGCGCTTGGGTGAGCGTTTCGAACTCTCCAGCCAAAGCGAACACCTTCGCCTCGCTCCACGCCGGCCCGATAAATGTCAGCCCGATCGGCAATCCCAGGTTTTGCCCGGCCGGCACGGTGATCGCGGGATAGCCCGACACCGCAGCAAGCGTCGAGCTGCCGCCGGTGTAGTTGTCGCCATTGACCGGATCGATCATCCACGCCGGACCGTTCGTCAGACAGATCAACGCGTCGAGTTCATGCTCGGCGATGAGCTGATCGATTCCGTCGTCACGCGTCAGCCGCCGCGACGTCGCGAGCGCCTCAAGGTATTCCGGCTCGGTCAGCGGGCCTTTCAGCTCTGACAACTCCACTTCTTCCTGGTCGAAAAACGGCATTTCGCGATCCCGGTGCTCCAAATTGAAGCAGATCAAATCGGCCAGAGACTTGACCGGAGCGTCGTCACCCAAGCTCCGAAACCAAGCGTTCAAACCGTCCTTGAATTCGTAGCGCAATACCTCGATCTCCGCCGCCCCGATCGCGGAACGGTCGGGTAACGGCACGTCGATCAACTCGGCGCCCGCCCCCGTCAACGTTTCCCGCGCCTGCGCCAAAATCACCGCCATGCGCGGGTGCTCCCCAAATCCAAATGTGAACACGCCGAGGCGTTTCCCCTGCAACGCACCCGGTCGAAGCGCATCGACCAAACCGACTCCGGCCCCTTCCGGCTGAGCCAGCGTGGCGGCGTCCCGCTCGCCGCGCCCCGCCATCGCTTCGAGTAACAACACGGCGTCGCGCACCGTCCGGGCCATCGGACCGGCGGTATCCTGCGAGGTCGAAATGGGAATGATGCCGGCACGACTCACCAAGCCGACGGTGGGCTTGATGCCGACGATGCCGTTGACCGACGACGGCGACACGACCGAACCATCCGTCTCGGTGCCAACGGCCACCACACAAAGATTGGCCGCCACCGCGACCGCCGAGCCCGAGCTCGAGCCCGAGGGGGAACGATCCAGCGCGTAGGGGTTGTGCGTCTGCCCGCCGCGACCACTCCAGCCGCTCGTCGAACGGGTCGAACGAAAGTTCGCCCATTCGCTAAGATTGGTTTTGCCCAGCAACACCGCCCCGGCATCGCGCAAACGCGCCGTCACATCCGCATCGACTGACGGACGCGCGTCAACGAGCGCCAACGATCCCGCCGTGGTCTGCATCTCGTCCGCCGTGGCGATGTTATCCTTGATGAGAATGGGAATGCCGTGCAACGGGCCCCGCACGTGACCAGCCGCGCGTTCGGCGTCGCGTGCCTTGGCAATCGCCAGCGCCGCGGGATTCACCTCAATCACCGCATTCAGCTGCGGGCCGGCGGCATCGATGGCCGCGATGCGATCCAAGTAAGCCTGGGTCAACTGCACGGCGGTGAGCGACCCTTCACGCATTTGCGCCTGAGCCGCGTCGATCGTGATTTCCGCATAAGGAAAACTTTCCAGCGCGGCGATGCCGCTGGCGGTCCCCGCGCCCCACCCTGCGCTGGAGATCACGGTGCGAAGCATGACGCCACGAAGCATGGGTAAGAGCATGGAGCAATTAGATATGCGGGAGTCCCGCCTTCGTCCAGCCGGCAAGCCGGCGGGGAGGTGGTCTGTATCCTTGCGGTCGGCCTGACATTGCCTTCGCTCTGACGGTCATGGCTGCGTCCTCCCCCGATCCTCTGCACGGCATCACGTTGGAAGCGATTCTCACGATTCTCGTGGCCGAATACGGCTGGGAAGAACTCGGCTACCGCGTTCGCATCAATTGCTTCACCCACGATCCGAGCATCAAATCCAGCCTCAAGTTTCTGCGCAAAACCCCCTGGGCCCGGACCAAGGTCGAGGCGATCTACATCGAGTGGTATCACGCCCAAAACGAGGCGCGAAGCTGACCCGTTCCTCGGAAATTTTCGCGGCGCGGAGGTTTCCCGCGAAACAGAAGCGCGGCCCTTACCCCGCGCGGCGCAGCGCCCAGATCTCTCTGGCCTGCTTGATCGTGGTCGCGAGCACCGCCGGTGTGAGGGACTGCTTGGGATCGTCGCCGATGCCCTGGGCGGGCCTGATGTGACTCTCGATGCACAGGCCGTCGGCGCCGTAGGCCACCGCCGCCAGCGCGCAACTCGGCACGTAAGCCGCTTTGCCGACGCTGTGCGAGGGATCGACCACGACGGGCGCCCAGGTGCGCTCTTTGAGCAGCGGCGTGATGCTCTCGTCGGGATGATTGCGATAACCGTCGAGGCCCGGAGCGGTGCCCCGCGGGCACAGCAGCACGTTGGGATTGCCGAAACTCACGATGTATTCCGCCGCCGCGATGAACTCGCTGATCGGGCCCATGTGCAGCGAACGCTTCAGCAGCACGACCGTATCCTTTTGCGCGATACCAGCGCCGATGGCGCGCAGCAGCGAATAGTTCAGCGCGTTGCGAGCGCCGACCTGCAACATGTGCACGCCCGCATCCAGGGCCAATTTCAGGTGCTCCTCATCCATGACCTCGGCATCGACGGGCAGCCCCGTGCGGCGCGACGCCTCCATGAGCGTATCCAGCGATTTAACGTCGCCTTGAAAGCTGTAAGGATTGGTGCGCGGTTTCCACACCCCGCCGCGAATCACCTGCGCGCCCGCCTCTTTCACCGCGTCGGCGGTCTCCAAAAACAGATTCGGGTTCTTCGGATCGATGGTGCATTGGCCGGCGATAATCAGGAGCTCTTCGCCGAGCGTCACGTTGCCGATCTTAATGCGATGCGTCGCCAAGTCCGACCGGCGGTCGAGCAGCTTGTGCGTGGACTGGATGCGGTCGACACGTTCGACGTAGTCCAAACCTTCGATGCGGTTGACCATGAGCTCGTCGCGCTCGTCCCCGAGGATCGCATAGATCGTGCGGACCGCGCCCACGATGGGCTGAATACGGCAGCCGAATTCAGCAACGATGGCGGTGATCTCGTCGACTTGAGTAGGATTGAGGCGATGGGACTTGGGCAGGATCATGGACGGAAATACAGCAGGCAGAGCTTAACCGCGAACGGATCCGAAACGTTTCACTACCGTTTCGCTCCCTCCCCGGAGCAGGCTTCGCGACGAAGCGGTAGCGCAGTGATTCGGGTTCATCGGTGGTCAGAAAATCAGGCGTTGAGCGCGGTCGTGAACGCCTCCGGCAGCGGGGCGATCGCGGCGAAGTGGTGGGTTTTATCGGCCCAAGGGTAGTCGAAATCCGTCGACAAGGAATGCAGGAAAAGACGCTTCTCGCCGGTCGCTTTGGCGTAGGCCTTGTTGAGTTTGAAGTCGCCGTAGTTCGCATCGCCAACGATGGGCAAATGACGCTCCGCGCACTGCACGCGCAGCTGGTGACTGCGACCGGTGCGGGGCTCCAATTGAATCAGCGAAAGGCCGGTCTTCGGTTGACGGGCTTGGCGAACCAGAGTCATGGCCGAAGAAGCGGGAATGTTGCCGCCGCGATCCGTCCGCACGCGACCACCGCGGCGCTCGGTCGCCAACCGGTCCTGCCAAATCTCGTGCGGGCGCGACGGCGTGCCGAAGACGAGCGCCTGATAAACCTTGTGCACGTGTTTCTGACGGAAAAGAAGTCGGATGGCCTTCGCCAATTCCTCGCTGGCGGCGACCAGAATCACCCCCGAAGTCGCCGAGTCGAGGCGGTTCAACAACCACAGACGGCGCGGAGCGGAGTCCGTCCCCTCGCCCGGCCAAGTCCAGTGTTCGCCGTCGATCGAATATTCGGCCGTCAGCAGCGCCCGCGGATTCTCGCTATTTTGGTTCGGATGCGAAAGCACCCCGGCCGGTTTGGCGAGCGCGGCCAAGCCGCTCGGATCGTGCCGCAGCACGGTCACGCCCGCGCCCAGTGGCAGCGCTGACCAATACGAGGCGGAAACGGGAGAGAATGACGACACCACGTCACTCAACGACGATCTGCCCGGCACTGCCAACCATGTTGTTGCCGACCTCGGAAAGCGCCTCGTCGGTCTTCGACACCCCGCTCGCCGCGGCTGATCAATAGAAAAAAGTAAAGGTGATGGGCGTTTCCGACCCCAGCACGGAAATCATTTGGTCGGTCCACATGCCGTAGGGGGAACGCGAAGCGATGGCTTCAACCGCGACGCGGTTCCACAGGAGACCGGCGCTGCCGTCGACCGCGCCGATGGACACGGTCCCATCCTTGTGCAGCAGAAACTCCACCTTCACCTTGCTACCTTCGAGCGGGAAACTCACCCGCGACTCCAACTTCCGCCGGATATCGAGGTTCCATTGCGTATCGACGGTCTCGATGATCCGATTGAGATACTCCCCGTAATCGGTCTTGAGCGCATTGTTGGCGACCACGCCCATGTTGGACGTGCCGTTCACATTATTGGCGATAAACGCCGGCCGCAGTTGCGAACCGGCCAGCTGCGGACGCTGGGTCGGCCGCTTGGGATCGGGCCGGTAGTAGACCGCCGGTCCGGGCGTGGCCGAGACCTCGGCGTCCGGATCGAAGTTTTCCTTGGCGCCTTCAACCCGATCGTCCACGGGCTTCGCGTTTTCCGGCAGCTTGACGACGTTGGTGCCGATCCCGGCTTCGTCTTCGCCCATCTGTTTCTCGAATCCGGCCAAAGGATCCACCGCCTCCTTGGTCGCCGCATGAGCCAGCGTAGGATCGTCCGTAATTTGCGTTTCCGGCGTGTCCGGCGGGACTTCGTCGGGTGTCGGCGGCGGCGCCACCACCGGCGGCGCCGGCTCTTGGCGGTTGCCGCTCACGATGGATGTCGAATCCGGCGCTTCCTCTTGCTTACTGTCGGTGGCCGCGAACTCGCTCTCCCCGTCCGCGGTCGGCACCTCCTGCGCGACTTGCTGATTTTGCGACGAAAACTGCTTGGTTTTGTCGGGCGGGTTGTCCGGCGCATCCGGATTGATGTCCACAAATTTATCGGGGGGCGGCGGGGGCGTTTCGAAATAGTCGTCGGGCAACATCTCGATATCGAATTTCGGGCGTTGCGCCGCCGACTTGCTCCACAGCGCTTCCCCGTCGTGACCGATCAACGTCTCTAATTTAGGTCCGAAAACCAACAGCAAAACATGCAGCACGATGGCGCCGAGCAGACCGATGGTGATGCTGCGACGATCGAACTTGGGGCGAAATCCAGTGACCGGCCCATGCGGATGCCGCCTCCGGTTGGCGCGACGGGCCCGGCGGGCGGCGGTTTTCTTGATTTGGCGTCGGGTCATAGGACAGTCGGTCGGGCGCATGCAGCGTCGCCCAACAGACCCGCCTCGGTCAAAATTTGTTTCGTCGTATCCAAGGGCAGGCCGATAATATTACTCAACGAGCCCACGCGGCCTGCGATGATGAGATCCGCCCGCTGCTGGATGGCGTAGCCGCCAGCCTTGTCGAGCGTCGGCACTTCCGCGAGGTAGGTCTCGATCACTGCCTCGCTCAGGGTCTGAAAAGTGACCTCGCTGCTTTCCCCGGCGTCGCGGATGAGGCCCGTCGCGAGACAACGCAGGGCAACACCGGTGAAAACCGTGTGCGTGCGCCCGCTCAATCGGCGCAACATCGCCCGGGCTTCCGCCGCATCGGCGGGCTTGTTCAGGGCCTGGCCCGCCAAAAACACCGTGGTATCGGCCCCGAGGACGAAGGCCTCCGGATACTGCCGCGCGACCGCCTCGGCTTTGAGCGCCGCGTTGTGGGCCACCATGACGCGGGGATCGAGGGCGGGATCCTCCCATTCGGTCACCTCGGCGGTGACGACATCGAAAACGACGCCCAGCGAACCCAACAATTCCCGGCGCCGAGGCGAGGCCGAGGCGAGGATCAGCCGCCGCGCCGCCGTCACGCGCCCTGGAGGTTCAAGACGTCGGACACATTGCCCGTGGCGCGGGCGAGTTCCACCCGACTCAGTTTGTACTGGTAACGCGCTTCGACGAGATTGTCGTTGGCCAAGGCCAGCCGATTTTGCGCTTCGATGATTTCACGGTTGTCCGCCACGCCTTGCTGAAACCGGGTTTCGGCCAGGCGCAATTCCTCCTCCGCCAAACGCTGGCTCATCTCGGCCACGCCGACCTGCTCGGAGCGTGAACGCGCGTTTTGCACGGCAATTCGCACCTCCGAAATAATCCCAAATTCCACGTCCCGGACCCGCGCTTCTTGCGCGCGACGGCGGGAGAGCGCCAACCGCGTGAGCGAGGAGGTTTGGGCGCCGTCGAAGATCGGTACCGCCAGACTCACGTTGGTGCTCCAGATGTTCCTTTCGTCCCCATCCAATACCCGGGCGGTGGCGTAGCCGTAGCTCCCATTGACGCTCAGGGTCGGGAGTCGGTTGAATTTGGCCGCCCTCACTTCGAGTTCGTTTTGCTCCAGGCGCTTCGCCGCGCTCAACAAATCGGCCCGGCGCTCGAAGGCCGTGGTAGCGAGACCGGAGTCGTAAGCCGGGGGTTCGTCGACCAAAAGTGTAACCGGAGCCAGATCGACGGTCGCATCCGCCGCGATGCCCAGGATGCGTTTAAAGCGCAGATCCGACGTGGCGACCGCCGTCTCCTGCTGCAGCCGGTCCTGCATCGCGGTCGCGACTTGAGCCTGGGCCCGCGTGATGTCGATCTGCGTCGCCACGCCGGCATCGGCCTGGCGCTGAGCAAGATCCAGCAACGCCTTGGCCCGCTCGATGTTGGCATCGAGGACGGTGAGTCGCTCGATGTTCCGCAAATGAGTGAGGTAGGCATTCGCCACCGAAGCCAAAATCGTCTCCCGGGTCGCGGCGAGATCGAGCTTGGCCACATCGATCGCCTTTTTCGCCGCTTGGTAATTCGCGATTTCCTGGCCATCGAACACGTCGATCGCACCGGTAAGATTGGCGTCAAAACGATCCGTGACTCCCGCTCTGGAGACTGTCGCGCCAACCGAAGCTGAGCGGGAACGGCGCTGCGTTACAGCCACGGCAATGTCTGGCAGCAACGCCGACCGGCTGTTATTCGCCGACTCGATAGCCTGGAGCACCGCCTCCCGGCTCAGGAGCACCGAAAAGCTGGCTCCTTCGACGGCCTCGAGGGAACTCCGCAGGGTGAAGGACTTCGAGGTTTCTGCCTGAGCGCGCACGCGCGTTCCGGAAATTAAGACAAACAGGCTCAGGACAACAAACCGAGAACGGAGGAACATAGTAGAAACAGGGCCGCAGGCAGGAAACATGCCGGGTCAACCGAAAGACGATCCCGCGACAGCGCAAGACGCCCGGCTATACCATCGGGTAGTGTTCGCCGCGTTAATACCATGGAGTCAAGGAAGTGCATAGCGCGGTACCGAAGTGGGCTTGGACATTGTCACGACGGCAAAACCGCCCCACGTTCTGCGGCCTTCGACTCCTCATGCGCATCGGTCTCGCTCAGCTCAATCCCACCGTCGGCGATCTCGCCGGCAACCGGCGTCTCATCCTCGACGCCTATCGCCAGCTCGTCGCCGCCGGGGCCGAATTGGTGGTCTACCCCGAACTGGTGACCTGCGGCTATCCGCCGCGCGACCTCCTGTTCAAGAAACGCTTCGGCGAGGACGTCGACGCCTCGCTGGCCGAAATCGCCGCGGCGACGGGTTCGGTACCGGCCATTATCGGCACCGTCGAAACCAACCCAGCCGCCTTCGGACGTCCCTTTTACAACGCTGCGGCGCTTTGCCACGACGGCCTCGTCCAAGGCTTCGCGCGCAAGTGCCTGCTTCCCACCTACGACGTATTCGATGAAGACCGCTACTTCGAACCGGCGCCGGCCCCTTCGACGGTATTCACCATCTGCGGACGCCGCATCGGCGTCACGATCTGCGAAGATATCTGGACGCTTCCCCGCGTCACACCGCGAAATCGTTATCATTTCAATCCCCTGCAATGGTTGAGCACGCAGGCGCCGGACCTCATGGTCAACCTCTC
>CAXBDS010000183.1:0-10664 GCA_963974355.1 uncultured Opitutaceae bacterium | reverse complement strand
TGTTCAAGGTCGAGCCGATGGTCGGAGTCGGGGTGCTCGACATCAATCCGCGCCTCGCGATCACGTTGGTCGACCGTCTGCTCGGCGGCAAAGGGCACTCGGTCAAATCCGAGCGTTATCTCACCGAGATCGAGGTCGCGCTCCTGGAAGACGTTTTGAAGGCCATCTTGGAAGAGTGGTGCAACCAATGGCGCGACGAGCAGGAGATCCACCCGTCGATCATCGGTCACGAAAACAACGGTCGTTTTCTCCAGACTTCGCCGCGCGATGCCGTGATCCTCGCGCTCTCCATCGAGTGCAGTCTGGGCGACTGCGCCGAGGCGTTGCAGATCGGCGTGCCGTATTACACGATCGAGCCGCTGGTAAAGTCGCTGCAACTGCGTCGCCAAAAGGAATCGGCCCCCGCGCCGGTCAAGAAAGCCGCCGGCTGGAAAGCCGTCTACTCCAACGTGAAGATGCCGGTGCGCGCCGAATGGTCGCTGCCGCAGATCTCGTTGCGCGAGTGCGCGTCGTTGCGGGTCGGCGATGTGTTGGAGCTGCCGCTCGACACGATCGATCAGACGAAACTTTTGCTCAACGGCTCCGCCAAATTTCAAGGCACGGTCGGCCTCGAGGGCGACCGGGTCGCTGTCACCATCAACCGCAAACTGACGCAGGCTGAAACCTTGCGCTACACCACTCATGGATGAATCCACGCTAGATCTCGTTTTGGACGTTAAGGTAAAGGTCACCGTGCAACTCGGTTCCTGCCAGTTGCCGATGAGCGAGGTCCTCGCGCTCGCCGCGGGCGCCGTGGTGCAACTCGACCACCGCGCCCATGAACCGGTCGGTCTCTACGTGAACGAAAAACTCATCGCCTACGGCGAAGTGGTCGTCGTCGAAGAGAGCTTCGGCATCAAGATCACCGAATTGGTCGGCTCCGCCTCGTGAAGCTGCGGGCCCTCACATCTTCCAGCGTTACCCGCTGGCTGCTAATGGTAGTCGGCTGCGCCGTTTTGGAGACGGCGCAGCCGATGATGGCACAAACCGAGGTCGCCCCGAAAACGGGACCCGCGGCCGACACGGTTATTTTTCCGGCCGGCGAGAGTGCCGGTCGCCATGCCGACGTCTCGGGCGGCGGCTTCTCGTCGGCCGGGAGCTGGGTGTTTGCCTTGCTCGTGGGTGGTGGCGCCGCCGGCGTCTGGTGGTGGCAACGCCACCGCATCAAGCAGGGCCTCTCCTCTCAGGGCGGCGGCCTCGCGGTCGAGCAGTCCAAGTCGCTCGGCAACCGCCAGTTTCTCGTCGTCGCGAAGTGCGACGGCCGTCGCTTTCTTCTCGGGGTGGCCCCGGGGCAGATCAACCTGTTGTCCGCGCTCGACGATGCGCCGGCGACGCCCGAATTCCCCGATGTCGCTCCTGGCAATTGATTTTCGGATACAGGCTGGCTGGCGCACCTTCGCCCGTTTCGCTTTGCTCGCGGCTGGCCTGCTGATCGCCGGCCCGGTCTCGGCGCAGTCGGCGACGCCCGCCGGGGCGGCCGCGACTCCCGCGGCTTCGGGCGAACCATGGCACCTTAACGTGAATCTGGCCGGAGGGGCGAATCCCGCCGAGGTGAGTGTGGGCATGCAGATCGTCATCGTGATGACGCTCCTGAGCCTGGCGCCGTCGTTGCTGATGCTCATGACGAGCTTCACGCGCATCGTGATCGTGCTGGGTTTTGTGCGCACGGCGCTCGGTGTGCCCAGCGCGCCCTCCAATCAAATCGTCATCGGTCTGTCGCTGTTCCTTACGTTTTTCATCATGGGACCGGTGCTTGAGCGCTCGTATGACGAGGGCCTCAAGCCGTATTTTGACGGTCAGGCGGATACAGCCACCGCGCTCGCGGCGGCCTCCGCGCCGTTGCGTGACTTCATGGTGCAGCAGACGCGCACCAGTGATATCGAGTTCTTCCTCGAACTTGGTCGTTTTCCACCGACGCGGGTCGATGCGTTGCCGCTGCGGGTGATCATCCCGGCCTACATCATCAGCGAACTGCAGACGGCGTTTCAGATGGGCTTCCTGCTCTTCCTGCCGTTTCTCGTCGTGGACCTGTTGATCTCCTCGATCCTGATGGCGCTCGGTATGATGATGATGCCGCCGGCCATCGTGTCGTTGCCGTTCAAGCTGCTGCTGTTCGTCCTCGTCGACGGTTGGCACCTCGTGGTGCAGAGCCTCGTGACCAGCTTTCAGACATGAACGCCGAGGCCGCGATCGATCTCTTCAAGACGCTGGTGATGTTTGCCCTCTACGTGATGGCACCGTTTCTCGGCGTCATTTTGGTCGTCGGTTTGTGCACGAGTCTCGTGCAATCGATCACCAGTATTCAGGAGCAGACCCTCACGTTTGTGCCGAAACTCCTGGCGCTCGCGGCGGTGCTCATCCTTCTGGCGCCGTGGCTGTTGCGTTCCGTTACGGAATTCGCCGTGCAGATGTTTACCCGTATGGGGAGTCTGGGCTTATAGGGCGATCCGATGCCCTGGAACGATATTCTTGGCGTCATCCTCGCGTCGCTCCGCGCGATCGGCGTGGTCATGGCGCTGCCGCTGCCGGGCGGGCGCAGCATCCCGACGATGTTGCGGGTGGCGCTGGCGGTTTTGCTGGGGCTGACGGTCGGCGTCGCGACGCGGCCGCTCGGACAGGTGACTATCACCAGCAACGGGGATCTGGCGCTGGCGGCGATTCACGAGATTTTGCTCGGCCTCGGCATGGGCCTGGTCGGCCGGGCGGTGCTCAGCACGGCCGATCTCGCCGGCCGCTTGATCGCGCAGGAAATCGGTATCACGGCGGCGCCCGGCTTTGACGCGCCGACGCCGGCTCAAGAGCCGTTGCCGGCTTTTATCGGCACGTTCGCCGGCATGCTGTTTTTCGCGATGGGGGCGCATCAAAACATGCTGGCGGCTTTCAGTCGTAGTTTTGACATCGCCGGGCCGGGCCACGGCACGTTGGGCGGCGGAGCGGCGGAGGCCTTGATCGCAGTGGTTGCGCAACTGCTGGAGCTGGCGGTCCGGATGGCCGCGCCGTTTATCGCACTCAATTTCATCATTACGCTGGCCTTCTCGATCCTCGGCCGGGCGGTGCCGAAGATGAACGTGTTCATCCTGAGCTATTCGTTGCGGTCGCAGTTGGGCTTTTTGTTGTTGGCCGGGGGCGGGACGCTGCTGGCCCGGTATCTGGCGATCGCATTTGAGAGCATGCCGTGGCGCATGCTGGAGCTGGTCGGCGCCCGCGGCTAAAGAGCCGTCCTCGCCAACGGTAGAGCGGAGAGGCGGGGCGGGGCATTTTGGCGGATTCGGGGTGGGAGGGGGGAGGAATGAGCCTCGGACCAGCGAGCGCCCAAACCGGCAAAATTTTCCCCCGGTATCGCCCGCGTTTTACGCCGGCCCGGATTGAGACTTTAGCGTGAAAATTAAAATTTTAAAATGTTAATAAGTAGAAGCTAACGAAACCTTAAGTCGGGTTGGCATCATCGTCGCTAAGGAAGAAGGACAGACACCCATGTCCGACTCCGATAACGACCAGAAAACAGAAGAGCCGACCGAGAAACGGCTCAGCGAAGCCCACGATCAGGGCGACTTCGCCAAGTCCGCCGAGATGGGCGTGGTCTTCTCGTTGGTGGCGGCCTGTATGGCGTTTTCGATGTCGACGACCACCGGGGCCCAGTCGGTCGCCGAGTTCGCCAGCATGATTTTCTCGAATTTGCACACGGTGAAATTCGATGGCTCGGAAATCCCGCTGCCGGTCTACGGGGTCGGCAAAGTTTACGCGCTTGTGGTGGCGCCGGTATTGGTGGCCTCGGTGATCGCGGCGCTGTTGTCGGGGGGGCTGCAGAGCGGCTTTCGGCTCACCTTGGATGCCATCGGTTTTAAGCCGGAAAAGCTCAGCCCGCTCGCCGGACTCAAGCGCTTGTTCTCACAGCGCTCGCTGGTGCATGCCGGCGTTGATTTCGCGAAGATGCTGGCGGTCGGCTTCTGCTTGTGGGGCGCCGCGCAGCATTTGTTGGGCGACCCGATTTTCACGACGCCGGTCGAGATCTCCTACCTCGGTCGCTTCATGCGGGAAGGCACGATGATGCTGCTGACGCGCCTCATCATGATCCTCTCGGTGCTCACGGCCATCAGCTACAGCTACGAGCGCTTCAAGTCGCACAACGACAAAAAGATGACCAAGGAGGAAGTGAAGGAGGAGCGGAAACAGGCCGAAGGCAGCGCACAGGTGAAGATGGCGATGCGGCGGATGGCGCGGAAACTCCTGCAGCGCCAGATGCTCGCCGCCGTGCCGCTCGCTGATGTCGTGGTGACGAACCCGACCCACTACGCGGTTGCCCTCAAATACGAGCGGGGGCGGGACGCGGCGCCGATCGTGTTGGCGAAAGGGGAGAACGCCCTGGCTCGCCGCATCAAGGCGATCGCCGCCGAAAACGAAGTGCCGATGGTCGAGAACAAGCCGGTCGCGCGCATGCTCTATGCCATCGGCAAGGTCGGCGAACCGATCCCGGCCGAGTCCTTTAACGCGGTCGCGGGCATCCTCGCCTTCGTGTATCGGACGTATCGCTACTACTTCCATCGCCTGCCGGCCCGCCGGGTCGCCGCGGAGGCCAACGCTTAAGCCATGGCCGCCACCGCTACCGCTTCTCCTTTGGGCGCAACGCTCTCGTCGAATGTCTTCGGCAAGCGCGCCGACCTGGCGTTTACCGTGATGCTGTTTGCCACGGTGATGCTGCTCATCGTGCCGGTGCCCTCGCTCGGCCTTGATCTGCTGCTTTCCTGCAGCCTCGGGTTCTCGCTGCTGGTGCTGATGGTCATCGTTTACGTCAAGGATCCGCCTGAGTTCTCCGGCTTCCCGACGATCCTGCTCGCGTTCACGCTTTTCCGGCTGGCGCTCAACATTTGTTCGACGCGTCTGATCCTGACGCGCGGTGAAGCGGGCGGGGTGATTCAGTCGTTCGGCGACTTCGTCATTCAGGGCAACTACATCGTCGGCTTCGTGGTCTTCATCATTCTGGTGTTGATCAATTTCGTGGTGATCACGAAGGGCGCCGGCCGTATCGCCGAGGTGACGGCGCGTTTCACCCTGGACGCGTTGCCCGGTAAACAGATGGCGATCGATGCCGAGCTGAATGCCGGCATCATCGATGAAGTCACCGCGTCGGCGCGCCGGGTGAAGGTGCAAAAGGAAGCCGACTTTTACGGCGCGATGGACGGTTCGTCCAAGTTCGTGCGCGGCGAAGCGATCGCCGGCATTCTCATCACCCTGGTCAACATCGTCGCGGGTTTTGCCATCGGCGTATTGCAGATGGATCTGTCGCTGGCCGAGGCGGCGCAGAAGTTTACCCTGCTTTCGATCGGTGACGGCCTCGTCTCCCAGATCCCGGCGCTCATCGTTTCGGTGGCCGCGGGTGTGCTGGTGACGCGGGCGGCGGGCGATGCCAATCTGGGTGTGCAAATCGGGCGGCAACTCTTCGCCTACCCGAAGGCGTTGCGCATGGTCGGCGTGATGCTCGGCGTCTTCGGTTTGCTGCCGGGCATGCCCCTGCTGCCGTTTGCGATTCTCGGCGGTATTTCCTACTACATCGGCCGTCAGCTCGGCGTCGGGCACGACGATGCCGCGCACGCCAAGGCCGAAGCCGACCGCCCCGCCGCCCCGAAAGCCGCCGCCCCCGGAGCCAAGGGCGACTCGGCCGGCGCGGGGGCCGGAGCGACGGGCAACGGCGGCAAGTCCGGCGCGATCCCCGACGAATTTCGCAAGGCGATGGATCAGGATACGTTCGCGGTCGAGGTGGGCCTGGGGCTGTTGCCTCTCGCCGATGCCCAGCGCGGCGGCGACTTGCTCGCCCGCATCACCGGCGTGCGCAAGACCCTGGCCCGCGAGCGGGGCGTGGTCGTGCCGCCGATTTCGGTGCGCGACAATCTCGAACTTGAGACCAACGACTATCGCTTCCTCCTGCGCGGTCGCGTGGTCGGTCGCGGCAAGGTGGTCGCCGGCCAATGGATGGCGATGAACGTGAGCGGCAGCCAAGTCGTCTTGCGCGGCACGCCGTGCAAAGAACCGGTGTTCGGCCTCGACGCGGTCTGGATCGCCGACGCCGAGCGCAAGGCCGCCGAGCTCAACGGCTACACCGTGGTCGATGCCGCCTCGGTTATCATCACGCATCTTTCGGAGGTGCTCAAAACCTCCGCGCATCTGCTGCTCAGCCGTCAGGATGTGCAGACGCTGGTCGACCATGTGAAGGCCGCTCATCCGGCGCTGGTGGCGGAGCTGCTGCCCGACCTCGTCACTCTCGGCATCATCCAGCGCGTGTTGCAAAACCTGTTGCGTGAAAACGTGCCGGTGCTCGCGCTGCCGGTCATCTTGGAAGGCATCGCGGACTTCGCCGGCACGACCAAGAACCCCGACGATCTCAGCGAACTCGTCCGCCGCCGTCTCGGCATGTATTTTGTGGGCGAATACGAGACGAAGCCCGGCACCGTGCGCGCGCTCACCCTCGATCCGCGCCTCGAGCACCTGCTGGCGAGCCGGGTGCAACGGGGCGCCGGCGAGGTCGGCCTCGCGCTTGATCCCGAGATGGGCCGGCACCTGTTGGAGAAGGTTTCCCGGGGCATCAGCGTGCTCGCCGAGGAAGGCGCTCCGGCTGTGCTCGTGACCGGTGCCGAACTGCGCCTGCCGTTGCGCCGCTTCTTTGAACCGTCCTTCCCGCGGTTGGCCGTGCTGTCGTTCCAGGAGATGCCTTCGTCCACGGATGTGGAAAACGCCGGCATCGTGCCGTTGCCCAACAACACGCCGATTAACGTCCCGCCCCCCGTCGTCCAACGCGCGGCCGCCTAGCCGCCGCCTCCTTCCGACATGATGTCTTCGATCGATAAAACTCCCACCGTCCAGCCTGGCACCTACCGCTTTGTGGTCGGGTCCACCGCCGAAGCGGTGGCGACGATCCGCGAAAAGCTGGGGCCGGACGCCCGGGTGCTCTCGGTGCGCAACGATGAACGTGCTGGCCTCGGCCGCTGGTTTGGTTCGCCGCGTTTTGAGGTCATCGCCGAGGTCGCCGCGCCCGCCGCACCTTCGACCTTCGTCGCCGAAAGCGACGAGCCGGCGGAACCGGAACTCCCCGCGACGACGATCCCGCCGGCGGCTTCCGCCCGGGCGGAAGCGAACGACGTGGTGGACCGCTTGCTGCGTCGCGCCGGGTTCCCGGAGAAGATGATTTTGCAACTGAATCCGCCCTCCCGGCGCGCGAGCAACGCGGCCCTGCCCCTGCATCGGGTGTTGGCCGATCTCGGGCGTGACCTGCGGGTGGCGGCGGCCCGGCCGCCGGTGAACCTGCCTTCGCGCACGGCGTTTTTCGGCGGTTCGGGCGTGGGACGCACGACGGCGCTTTGCAAGTGGCTCGCTCACCGCACGATCACCGAGGGCCGGCAGGGCGCGGTGTGGCGGGTCGAGTTTGAGCGGCCGAACGCGGCGCCCTTGCTCGATGTGTTTGCCGAGGCGCTGAACGTCACGGTGGACCACTACGCCGAAGGCATGCTCCAGCCGCCCGAGAGTGCCGATTACCTGTTGGTCGATTTGCCGGCGTTGCCGAAACCCGACTCGACCGAAGCGGCCAGCCTGCGGGAGTTCTTGGACCGGGAAAACATCGGCGGGCGCGTGCTCGTGTTGAACGCCCTCTACGAACCCGACGCGTTGCGCGCGGCCTATGCGCGCGGTCGGGCCTTTGGTGCCACGCACATCGTTTTTACCCATCTCGACGAACTCGCGCGCTGGGGGCGCCTGTGGGAGTTTCTCTGGGGTGGTGAGTTGGCGCCGCTCTTCGTCAGCACGGGCCCCGGTTTGATCGGTGACTTCACCATCGATGTGCTCGATGCGGTGTTGAAACGCACGGTGCCTTCATCCGGGGGGGAGGGAACGGCATGAGGTTCGTTTTTCTTATTTCGGGCGCGACGGGCTTCCTGCTCGCGATGGCGGTCGGCTTTCAGGCCGGGCGTCAGCCCGATCATATTTTACGTGACGCAGCGGTGGTCTGTCTCGGGACCGCGCTGCTGGGTCGTTGGTTTTGGGGCGCCGTCGAACGTGCCGCCCGGGAAACCGCCGATCTCCGCCGGGCCGCGGCCGTGGCCGCCGCCCAAACCGAGAATCAATCCACGCCGCCTCCTCCGCCGCCTGTGCGGGGCAGCCGATCCGTTCCCGCCACCGCCGACCGTAACTCCTAATTCTTCGCCATGAATCCTGCCTCCTCCTCCTCGGATACCCCGTCGACCGCCGCCCCGGCATCCGCGTCGAATCCTCCTTTTGCCGCGACCAATCCCGCTGCGGGCTGGCGTGCGTATCAGACCAACAAGCATGGCACGGATGAGCACGAGCTCATCGAATACTACCTGCCGCTCGTGCGAAACGTCGTTGACCGGCTCAAGATGACGTTGCCCGCGCACGTCGATGCCGACGACCTGCACAGCGTCGGGGTCACCGGCTTGATCGCGGCGGTGCGCCGCTACGATCCATCGCAGCAAGACACCTTCGCGGCCTACGCGACACTGCGCATCCGCGGGGCGGTGTTGGATGAGCTGCGACGCCTGGATTGGTTCCCGCGCCGGGCTCGCGCCAAGGCCCGCAAGATCAAGGAAGCGATCGCGACCCTCGAGCAGCGCCTCAGCCGCGCGCCGGACGACGGTGAACTCGCCGCCTACCTCGAATTGTCGGCCAAGGAGTTTCAGCATTGGATGACAGAAGTGCAGCCGATCACCTTCGTCGCGATCGACGAAACGGGCGGCGATACGGCCGAAGGCAGCATGGCTTCGCGCCATGACACGATTCCTGATCAGCAGGCCGTGCCGGTGCAGGCGACGATGGAGCAGGATGAAATGCGCCAACTTGTCGCTGAACGAATCGAGAAACTGCCCGATATACAGAAACGTGTTCTCGCGATGTATTACTTTGAAAATATGCGGTTGGCTGAAATCGCCGCCGTATTTGGGCGCACCGAATCGCGCATCTGCCAAATCCACACGAAGGCCATCCTTACGTTGCGGGCGCAGATGCAGGTCGCTCGTGACCAGTGAGCCTGAGGGCCTCGTCTTATGCTGATTATTGTTGGTGCGCTAATTGTTCTCCTTTCCACGCTGGGCGGTTTCATGATCGCCGGTGGCAACCCCTTGGTGTTGCTGCACGTGTCGGAGTTCGTCGTCATCCTCGGGGTGGCGTTGGGCGTGCTCGTGATCGCGAGTCCGGGCCACTTAATGAAGGAGATCATCGCCAAATCGATGAGCGCGATCTCCAGCAACAGCGCGTCGAAGGCGGACTACACCGAGTTGTTTAAGCTGCTCTACGAATTGTTCCTGCTCGGGCGGCGCAATGGCCTCATCGCGTTGGAGGAACATATCACCGCGCCCGAAACCAGTTCGATTTTTGCGCGTTACCCCAAATTTTTGGCCAACCACGGCCCGCGGGACTTTTTGTTGAATGCGATCAAACCCATCATCGATGGGCGCATCAAACCCGACCAGCTCGAAGAGCTCATGAACACCGAGCTCGACGCCAAGGAGTCTGAGATGGAGCACCCCGTGCACCTCCTTCAAATGGTCGGCGATTCGCTGCCTGGCATCGGTATCGTCGCGGCCGTGCTCGGCATCATCAACACCATGGCCTCGATCTCCGAGGGCCCGGAAGCAGTGGGTGAAAAGGTGGCGGCGGCTCTCACCGGCACGCTGCTCGGTATTTTTGTGGCTTACGGCTTCGTCAACCCGCTGGCCACGCGGGTGAAATTTAACAACGCCAACGACATGATGTTCCTGCGCTGCATCATGGTGTCCGTCGCGGGCTTCGCCAAGGGACTCGCTCCCATCACGGCGGTGGAAATCGCCCGTCGCTCGCTTGATCACGTGGTTCAGCCGGGCGCCGATGAACTGGAGACCCTGCTCAAGTCGTTGCCTGTCCCGGGCAAGGCTTAAACGCGGGTTGAACGCACTTCAGGATGGCCAAGAAAAAAGCAGCCGCTCACCACGGAGGAGCCTGGAAAGTGGCCTACGCGGACTTCGTGACCGCGATGATGGCGCTGTTCATGGTGCTGTGGATCTCGGCGCAGGACGAAGAGGTGTTGTTGGCGACGTCGAAATATTTTCAGTCACCCTTCGAGTCGCCACTGTCGTCCCGGTCGGGTCTGTTGGAGTTTGAATCGTCGAGCCCGGTGAGCAGTTCGTCGGCCTCGAAAGGTGAGGAAGGCGAAGCGAGCAGTTCTTCCAGTTCCGCCCAGTCGATTGACCTGCAGTTTCTTAACTCGGTCGCCAACGATTTCATGCGCATGCTGAATCTGGAGGAGTCGATGGCGGATGATCCGATCGACGTCCAAGTCACCAGCGATGGCCTACGGATCACGCTCTACGACCGGGCGCAGCGTCCCCTGTTTAAGGATACGGAGGCGAGTTTCACGCCCTGGGGAGATTTCGTGATGCAGAGCATGGCGTGGCTGATTGATCGCAACGACTTTAGCGTGGTCATCGAGGGCCACACGCGCAGTGGCCTGAGTTTTCCCACGAAGGACTACACCACTTGGGAGTTGTCGGCTGATCGCGCCAACACGGCCCGCCGCGCCTTGGTGCATTATGCGGTCGCGCCGGATCGCATCGAACGGGTGACCGGTTACGCGGATACCCACCCGATTC
>CAXBDS010000182.1:0-10772 GCA_963974355.1 uncultured Opitutaceae bacterium | reverse complement strand
CGAACAGACTGGCCACCAACATCCCGGACAGCGAGCCGATGGGGTTGAAGGCCTGCGCGAGGTTGAGGCGCTGGGTCGCGGTCGCCGCTGAACCCAACGAAAGGATGTAGGGATTGGCGCTCGTTTCGAGAAAGGCCAAGCCAAAGGTCAGCACGTAGAATCCGACCAGAAAGATGTTAAAGTTCATCGCCGTGCTCGCGGGAATCGTAAGCAGTGCCCCCACCGCATAAAGTCCCAGGCCGATCATGATGCCCCACCTGTAAGAGAGCTTGCGGATGACGAGGGCGGCGGGAATGGCCATCGTCGCGTAACCACCGTAGAACGCCCATTGCACGAGACTGCTCTGCGCATTGCTGATCAAAAAGATCTCGCGAAACGCGCGGACGAGCGGGTTGGTGATATCGTTGGCGAAACCCCACAACGCGAAGAGGCTCGTAACCAAAACGAAGGGGTAGATGAACGGCGCGGGAACCACACGTTCGGCACGACAGGCAGGCGGGGTTGAACTCATGGGATACAGGGTAGTTTTAGAGCGAGACATCGATCATCGCCTTAAGGACCCCGGTCTCGGGCCGGGTCCACGCGGCAAAATGTTGGGGCACCTCCGGCAGGGCCGCACGATGCGTGATCCACGGCGCGGTGTCGACCTTGCCGGACTCGATCAACGCGATGATACGAGCGAAGTCAGCCGGGCGGGCATTGCGACTCGCCAACAGCGTGAGCTCGCGGCGATGGAAGTGCGGATCGTGGAAAGTCACGTCGCCGGCGAACAACCCGACAAAGACGAGTCGAGCACCCGGGGCCGGAAACTCAAAGGACCGCATCATCGACCCCGCGTTGCCCGTCGCATCGAACACCGCCGTGGGCAGATCGCCGCCGGTCAGGGCCTGGAGCCGAGCCACCACATCAGCCGATCGCGCATCGATCAAATCATCCGCCGCCAAGCCGAGTCGGTCGCGACAAAACGCCAGCCGGGTTTCGTTGACGTCGATCACGATGACGCGCGTGTTCGCCGCGAGCGCGAACTGGATGGCCGCCAAGCCAATCGGGCCCGCCCCAATCACCGCCACCGTCTCGCCCGCCCCCAAGCCAGCTCGCTCAACCGCGTGCGCGCCGATGCCGAGTGTCTCGACCAACGCGAGCTGATCATAGCTCAGGCGGGCGGAGCGATGCAGCTTGGCCGCCGGCACCACGATGCGCTCGCGTTGGCCACCGTCGACGTGAACGCCGAGCACCTGCAACGCCGCGCAACAGTTCGGCTTGTCCCGGCGACACGCGATGCAGTGACCACAATTCAGGTAAGGCTCGACCGCACACCGGTCACCAGGCACGACGCTCGTCACGCCCTCCCCGACCGCGAGCACCTCGACCCCGAGCTCGTGCCCGAGAATACGCGGATAGTTGAAGAAAGGCTGCTTGCCGTTGAAGGCGTGAATGTCGGTCCCGCACACGCCGATGCGATGCACCTGGACGAGTGCTTCTCCCGGACCAGGTGAGCGCGGAAAATCAGACTCGCCGAGGACCAGACGGCCGGGGACTTCGAGCGTGAGGGTTCGCATCGTCGGTGCTGGATCAGCTGATCAACGCGTCGCGGTTTTCCGGACGCCCGCGGGTGAAGTTATGGTTGTGCACCGGTCGCAGAATTTCGAGGACGCGCGCAATCGCCTCGAACTCCACCGGAGCCTCGGCATAAGCGATATTTTTCGCGATGTTCGACGGATTCGCCGAGCCGACGAGCGTGGCCGCAATGCCGGGATGACTGATCGAAAATTGGATCGCGAGCTTCACGATATCGAGCCCGGCGGATCTGCAGTAGTCCACCGCCTGCCGCGCCGTCTCGATCAGCCGCGGCGGCGCCGGATGCCAGGACGGCACTCCCCGCTCGGTGAGCAGCCCCATGCCGGTCGGCGAGGCATTGATGATGCCCACGCCCTTCCCCTGCAGGTAAGGCACCAGGTCAGCCAAAGCGGAATCATTCAGTTCGAAACGACAGAACGAAAGCACCGTATCCACCACATCATCACCGACTCGATCCAAGACGGCGGTGAACACCTTGAGCGGCAAACCCGTGATACCGATGTGACCAATGCGCCCCGCCTCGCGCAGCTTGATCAAGGCCGGCAGCGTCTCGTCGACGATTTGATTCACATCGGCGAACTCAATGTCGTGGCACTGCAAAAGATCGATGGTCTCGACGCCCAGCCGGGCGCAGCTCTCTTCGAATGAGCGAACCACGCGCGCGGCCGAAAAATCGAATTCGCCTTCCCCGTATTGACCGACCTTGGTCGCCAGAATGTAGCGATCCCGCACCACGCCCTTGAGCGCCCGCCCCAGCACGGTTTCGGCTTTCGTCGCACCATAATAAGGCGACACGTCGAAAAAGTTGATGCCGTGGTCCAGGGCAACCCGCACCGAGCGGATGCCCGCCGCGTCGTCGGTCTCGCGAAAAACGCCGCCCAAGGAGGAGGCGCCATAGCTGAGGACCGATACGTTGAGACCAGTGCGACCGAGCTGACGATAGTGCATGGGAGAGGAGCGGAAGACTTCAGGCGCTGGTGAGAATCAGGTTGGCATAGGGCGTGGTATCGCCGGTTCGGATCAACCCGATGGCGGCGGGCACCCGCGGCTTAAACACGCGCTCATGAGGTTCGTGCACGACCGAAATTCCGGCCAAGGCGTGCGCAAAGCGTTCGATCGTTTCACGCGGATTATGAGCCAGAAACTCCTCGGCCATCCGCGCTTCCCCCACGACAAAGTTGGCCCGGATCGCTGCCAGCACCTGCAACACGGTCGGCACATCGTCGATCAACGCCATATCCACCGTCTCCACGGTAGGCCAAAAGGGGAACCCGCGATCAGCAATCACAAGCGTGTTAGTGTGGCGGATACGCGCGAGCAGCGAATTCAGCGCGGGGTTCAGGATGCCGGTTTTAATCATGTCAGGGATTCATTTGTGACCTATCCGATAAAAACGCGCGGCGGTCTCGCCCATGATATCCGCCTGCTCCGCAGGCGATAGCGCCGCCACCTCCGCCTGGACGAAATCGAACCAATCGAGATACTCCGTTGCCAGGAGGCAGACCGGCCAATCCGAACCAAACATCAGGCGGCCGGCACCAAACGCCGCCAACACCGTTTCAAAATACGGCCGCACCAGCGCAGCGTTCCAATCAGTCCCCGGCACTTCGGTCGCGACGCCGGAAAATTTGCACCATACATTATCTCGTCGGGCCAGTTCTTGAATCGCCCCCACCCAGGCAGGATCAGGCCGACCGTTGACCACCGGTTTCCCGATATGGTCCAACACGATCGACAGATCCGGATGGCGATCAACGAACCGGATCGCGGCCTGCAATTGATCCGCTCGCACCAACAAATCGTAACTCAGGTTACGCGCGGCGAGACGCGCCACCGCCGCATTGAAGTTCGGATCAGCCATATAGCCATCCGGCTCGCCCTGCAGCACATGACGGAGACCTTTCAGCGCCCCGCCCCGACCCCACGAATCGAGCATCGCATCGATCTCGACTCCCCGTTCCCGCAACGGAGCCCAACCCACCACGCCTTTAATCTGGTCCGGATGCTCCGCCGCCAACGCCAACAGCCACGCCGTCTCATCGGCCACCTGCCGCGCCTGCACGGCAATCGTCCCGGCGACGCCTCGCGCCCAAAGCAATGGCGCCACATCCCCGGGCGTATAATCACGACGGATACGAGTCATCGATGCATCGATCCAGTCATACTGGCCGGCGTCATATCGCCAAAAGTGCTGATGGGCATCGATGATCATGAACGGCGTCAGGGAGGCGTGCCGAAGAGGGATCCGGCGGGGTTGTCGAAAGGTATCACAAAATCACCCGCCCGCGACATGGCATTTCATCGCACTCGCATGACGATTCTTGATCTTATTCCGCAACCTGATGCGCTGGACATCATGGCCCGCGCCGCGCTCAACGATCCCCCCTACATCTCCCGGCAAGTCTCGGAGTGGCGCCGCTTCTACCTCGGCACCCGCCCGGCGGAGGCGGCGGATCTATCCGTGATCTGCGGCGGGTGGGAACGCACGAAACCCGACTACGTTGTCCGGCGCGACACCTTCCCGTGGCTGGCCGTTGAGTTTGTCGCCGACGGACGTGGCACCCTCGAGATCGAGGGTCAAAGGCACCGCCTCGAAACGGGCAGTTGTTTCGCCTACGGTCCGGGGATTCGCCTGCGCATCGAGTCGGATCCGCGCGAATTACTGTCGAAGTTCTACCTTAACTTCGTTGGGCGTCAGGCAAGCAACCTCCTCGCCGGCGTATCGCTGGCACCGGGCACGCACCGCATCGTCCCCGATCCGACGGAGCTCGCCACGGCACTCAATCTCTTGATTGCTGATGGCGCCCAGACCCGTCCGCAGACGCCCATGATCGTGGCGCTGCAACTCCACGCGGTCCTCCTGAAGCTAGGCAGCGCCAACGCCGAAGAAGGCGGATCGGATCGGCGCGCCCGGCAGACCTTGCAAAAGTGCTTGGACTACATCGAGCAGCACTACCTCGACACAGTCACCGCCGAAGAGGTCGCCCGCGCCTGTCATGTGTCCACCGGCCACATGTCGCGCCTCTTCGGTCGCTACGGCTACAACGCTCCCTACGACTACTTGGTCCGCCGCAAGATGCAGCACGCGGCGGAGCTCTTCGACTCCGGCAACCTGCTCGTGCGCGAAGTCGCCGACCGGCTGGGCTTGGACCCGTTTCAATTCTCCCGCGTCTTCAAGCGCGTGCACGGGCTAAGTCCCTCGCAGTTCGTGGCCCGCCACGGCGACACGAATAGCGCATCATTAAACTAATATCCTCGGTCCCCATTCGCCCTTCCCCGACCAACGGTCGCAAAAAAGCCCGTCTCGAAAGGCGGGCTTAAAATTGGCGTCCCCACGGCAGACTAAAGTCGGAAAAAAGTCGCGATTGCTCTTATCAATGGTCGGTCTTCATAGGGGGGACCGGCCCGAAAACGGAGTCTAGCCTGAGGACAGGCCCACTCGCGTCACGCACCCGCCGCGAAGACGGCGAGTGCCTGAGAAGGGGTTCCGTCGAGCCCAATTCCGCCCCCCTTTTTCGCGGAATTGCACCAATCCGCACCAGAAGGCAGACGGGCCGCTAAGTGTAGCCGAGAATAGCGCGCCCGAGCTCCGGACCCCGGCACCGGACAATGGTGCTGGTGTCACACTTCGCATGGCATTCTACCGGCCGTTCCCGCCTAGTGAATTCCTTGACGAGAGGCTATGGACCTTACGCTGTCCATATCGACCATTCCGCCTTCCGTCGGGGTGAAGGGGTGCAAGCTCCACACCTGCGTGAAGACCGCAGCTTCGCCCGGTGGCAAACGCTCGAGCGGGCCCAACGGCTCCAGCTCGCAGCGCAGGGCATCGAACCAAATCGCCACACTATCCGACGCGACGCCTCCGTAGAGCCGATCCGTTTCGATTGGAAAGGTCGTCAAAAAGAGCAAGTTGCCCCGCGTTATGTAAGCCAGCCAACCGTCGGACGCATCCACCATCACCTTCGATGTCAGCGGCGTTCCATCGATTATCAGCACGCCATCGCGAGACATGATTCGGGGATCTTCCGCGGCATGCTGCCCGATCGCGTCCCTCGTCAGATATTCCAGATAACCCGCCGGAAAGCGGCTCCTCGGATTAAGCGGAACCAGACAAACCCCACCGGCCGGAACAAAGGTGCGTCCCCAGTAAGAAACACTCCTCTCGACTCCGCCGCGATTCACCACCGTCTGCTCACAGACCAGTCGGGAATTCTCCGGACCGAGCTCGAAGCGCCGAATCACCTGCAAACCCAGCGAGGGTTCGATGGCGCTCGTCAATCGCACGTGGCGCGGTCCGATGATCTCCGCTCGCCATCGCCCGCTCCAGATCGCCTCGCGAGGAGGCAACGTGAGCTCAGGCCCCAAATCGAATCGGCCGCCGGGGAGCAGATTATGCGGCAGCTTCGTATCGGCCAATACCCCGTCGTAACGCGCATCTTGGAACAGGACCTCCTCTCCCTCCAATGCATAGGACAGCACCCGACCTCCCATATTGGGCTCGATCACGACCCGCGTCGTCCCGTTGCTCAGCTCAACGCAGTCGGCATAGCCAGCGGTGTCGATGAAGCGCGCCCCCTCGCTACCTTCGTTTGCCCATCCTGGGGTTACCGGCGACAAAAACAGAGCCATCCCAATAAGCGTCATGATCCCATGCCGAATACGTTCATCGCGGGTGACGCCGATCTCTGCTTTGCCAACGCCAGCACGGGCGATCGGGACGGCACCCCGGAACATGGCGAAAACGAACATCATGGTCGAAACGATCACTGGAAGTCAGCGCGCTCTTCGGCCGAAAAAGCACGCCCGCACATCGCAACAAGGAAAGCCGAGCGGATCACGAACATCGAACGGTGCAGATAAAACTTCGCCCAACGCGCAGGAACTCGCTTTTATAATCGCGGCCGAGGAACAAAGCCTCAGCCGCGATTGGTGTGAAGCGAGACGCCATCATCGGGCACTCGCCAAGGAGCTTCAGAAGCTAAAGGTGGTCCTGACTTGGAGCGACCGCGGCGCCTGGGTGTAACGCTCCAGAATCAGGGGCGCGTGGTTCACTCCGGAATCAACCGCCCGGCGAGGCTGGATGTCGTCGGAATCCAGAACATTGAAGACGTAAAGGCGTAGATCCCAATCCACTTTCCCGCCCATGATCCGACGTCCATAGCCGGTGTTCAGGCTGAGGGTAAATGTGTCGGGACCGTAGTAGGGCTGATCCACCTCCAGATTTCCGTCATCCCGGCGCGCATAGCCGATGATGCTCTTCGATACCCAACGGATGTTTCCGCCGAGGCTGGCCCCTTTGACGAACCCTTCGGTGAAACTGTAGTTCGCATTGAAGTTCAGGTTATATTCCCGGCTGTTAGCACTCTTCTTGCCGACGATCGCCCGCGTGTCGGCGACCGCTTGTTCATAGGCGTCGATGGCCTGACCGACCGTGCCCACGGATCCGATGGGACTGCTGAGAGGAAGATCCGCGAACTGCCGCCACTCGGCCCGGTTTTGCGCAATGTAGCCTACCACTTCATCGGCATACTTCGAGACCTCCGTGCGACTTTGTCCGGCCGTGAGACGGGCTCGGAAGGACTTGCCCAAGTCTCCGATGAGCGAAAGTTCGAATCCCTGCGTCGCGTCATCCCGGTAGGTGCGGAACTGGGCTGGCAAGACCCGGCTCGCCCCGTTGGGAATCGTCTCCCATATGCGGTTGGCATAGTCACGCAAATCGAAGGGCGCGGAAAACTGCGCGTCGACCTGGGAGGTTTCGAAATAGGTCAGGGAACCGAAGATCTGGCCGTTCCACAGGTCGATCTTGATCCCATAGTCTTCGGTCTCGCCATAGGTCGGGCGGGTGAGATTGCCGAAGACGTCGTTGAAGTTGGTCGCGCCCGCGGTGAAAATGTCGGAGTAATTGTAGGACAGGCCGATTCGTTGATGGGGTCGGAACACCACGCTGTAGGTTTCCGAATCGGCCGTGGTCTTGGCGGCGGGATTCCACGTGCCCGACTGGACGGCGGAGGCCCAGTCCCGATAGTCGCCGACGAAGCCCCCGTTGGCGGCCCGCTCAAAGCTCATCGCCTGCTGGTCGAGCCGATCGCGGCGGAAGCCATAGAGCGTGGTCAGACGATGGTAACCGTCCTTTGAATACAAGAAATTGGATTGGGCGGCGGCGACATAGCTTTCCGTTTTGTCGACCGAGCGGCGCGGCGGCTGCTGGGCCATGACGGTGTCGATATTGATTCCGGGACCGACATTCACGCCGTCGAGATAGCCGTCCGATTCATAGACGGGCGCCTCCGGCGTGAGATAATACCGACGACGAAGCGCGTTTTGCGTGTTGTTGATTTGCGAGTTGAAGCCAGCCAGCGGAGTCGTGTTCACCGTCCGCCCGACCGCGAAGTAGCCGTCGTCACGGCGGTTTTCATACAACGCCATCAGGCGGTGGCGCCCGAAGCCGAACGAGCGGAAGATCTTCCGGTCGTCGAGGTCGAGATCGTAGACCGCGGTCGCGCGATAGTCCCGCGTTTCGTGAAGTTCGCGGGTATCTTCGAGAACTTGGTCTTCGAGATAGGGCTGCCCCACATGCGGATTGGGCGAGCCGTCCGGCAGGAGCTCGTTCGGATCGACATAGATCGTGCGGATCGAGCCACCGCCCCATCCTTGGTCGTTGAAATCATACCACGCATCGTGCTGGTTTGCCGCCAGCTCGACGCTCAGATCCGAAGTCACTTTCTGTTCCACGAAGACGCTGGCGGATTCGTAATCGGTCCGATGGTAGGCCTGCGGGCCAAAGAGATTCTTATCCAGATCCAGATGCCAGCGACTTCCATCGGCCAGCTGCAATACGTTGTTGTCCTCATTGAACGAGGTCCGGGAGATCACGTTGCTATCCGCCGGGAACACCGCGGAATTTGCCCACGACGCGGAACGAGCCATGCGGCGCCAATCCTGCACCATCCCGTCGGCTCCTTCCACATACACAAGCGAGGGCGAGGAGGTGTAAACGCTGAGCCCGGATCCGGCACTCGAGGAAAAGTTGCCCTTGCCCGCCGAGTTCTGCCCTGCGCCAGTGAGAAAATTCACCGTCGGGCGGCCCGCTTCAGCCCAAGGCGTGTAGGCGTCGTAGATAATGTTGTTGATATCAAGAAAGCGCCGGCGATTTCCCTTTTCGAAATTGGCGGTCACGGTGGTGGACGGGAAAGGCCGGAGGCTGAGCGAACCATACAAGGCATCGACCGCATCCAACGACGGGTCCTTGTAATTATGCCTCTCCTGGCTGACCCCGGCGACCCGGATCGCCGCCTTGCCCTTGATCAAGGGCACATTCGAATCGAACTCGCCCCGCAGGGTGCCGAACGAATCGGTGCCAAAAGTCACCGAGGTGCGATGACGATCAAACCGCGGCCGCTTGGACGTCGCACCGACACTGCCGCCCGGGCTACCGATGCCGACGAGGATTGCATTCGGCCCGCGTGAAAAGGTCAGACTCTCGGTGCTGAAGCGGTCGATCGGCATCATGAGTCTCGGGAAAAAATCGACCAACTGGGTGTTCGATACGAATCCCCGGGAATAATAATAGGTGCCGAACCACTGCGCATTGTTGTCGGGGTCGTTTCCGTCGATGTTTCCCTGGTAGGTGGTAACGTTCGCAACCGCCTCGAGGGCGTCGTTCACGTTCCACGCGCCGAGGTCATCGAGCAGATCCGCCGTAAGCACGTCGATGGACGCGCCCACGTCCTTAACGTTCGCCCGGAGTCGATTTCCGGCGACCGTTTCCTTCGCGATATATCCCGATTCGGAATCGGCGGCAGCAACCACGAAAGGCGAAAGATTCACCACGGCGTCTTCGTCGTCCTCAAGAAAGGTCTCGCGCGGTTGAGCTCGAACGCAAACAGGGCCGGCGAGCGCGACGGCGAGAACAACGAGACCGCAACGGCGCGCGGTGGATAATGGCAAGGGAGGAAGGGGCATGGTGGTTTGGTTGGGGGCTGACAAAAAAGCGGGCTTTCGTCGCGATATTGTGAATACGTTTTCTGGGGAGCAGTCCCGCCATCCGTTCGCACACATATGCGGGACTGGGGGCGGGGCGGGTAACAGGATGAAGCATCCGGGACGCATCCAGAATTTCGACCAATTTGAATTCTTACCATTGCTCAAATTGTTATCGTTTCCGGACACGGTGACGACGATTCGAAATTGCTGTCATTCAAGACAGCGCACCACATCCCTGCTTCTGGAAGCAGGGTGTCCGAATCACCCGCTGAAAAGCGCGGCCCCTCCGCAAGCGGCCGGTGAAATGAGCACCGCTGCAGCGCGCAAACTCGACCGCATTGTCTCGCCTGACACCGCGCTCCATCACCAGTCGTCCGATCGAAACGGACCGGCCGGCAGGCCTTCGCTGTTGACCAAGTTGGCGCTCGCGGGGTTGTTGGCCCACGCGTAGCGCACGGCGCACGGAGATGGCACCACCTCGCTCGACACCACGACGGTCGCGTCATCAATGCGGGCATAGGCCGGATAAAACGTCCCGTCAGCACCAGCCACGTGAAATGTGCGAGGCGACTTACCGTCGGTTGTCCTCAATCCTTTTCCGACGTGGTCGAAGACGACATGCACAACGCCAGCCTCCCAACGATAGTGGCGGGGCATCGGCCCACCGGGGACAAGGTCGTGGCCGTAGGTGAGCGAGAGGGCGGATCGGGCCAGCCGCTCGGCGACAGGCCCTTTGTTCGGCGGGTGAATATTGTCGGCGTCACCGAGATCCAACGTGAACACCACGCCCACGTGAGGCAGCTCGGCCATCGCGGCCTGAGCCTCGCGCAGGCGCGCCCAGCTCGCATGTTCCTCGAAGTCCGCCGGCGCCATGAATCCCGGCAACTGCACGACGTGAAACGCCAGCGTCGGTTGCCCCCAGTGTCGTCGCCAGTCCGCGATCAGATCTCGCAACATGGCGCCATAGAACTCCGGTCTGTCGCTGTTGCTCTCGCCCTGATACCAAATGACGCCCCGAAGCGCATACGGGGCGACGGGGCGGATCATGTTGTCGAAAAGAATGTGGGGCGTATTCGGTTGGCCATGACCGGCGAGCTCCGTGGCTTCGATGAGTCCGAAATCGTGTTCTCGTCGCATTCTCCAGCTTCCTTCCAGCGGCACGTCCGCCGCGCCGTCGCCGGGGCGGCAAACGTGCATGTCCCGCGCCGGAC
>CAXBDS010000181.1:0-10859 GCA_963974355.1 uncultured Opitutaceae bacterium | reverse complement strand
GAAAAATCGTTTTTGAACTCGTGCTCCGGCAACGGCAGCACGACTTGCCACGCCAGGCCGGCTGCGCGCGCCGTCTCGGCAAACAACATGTCCGCCCCTTCCGCGATCGATGATACCGCCACCCACTCCGCCGCCGGGAGCGTGGCCCGCACCTGAGTCAAGGCCTCGCGCAAAGCGGTCCGCACCGCCGCCTGATCGGACAACGCACGATGCCCGGTGAAACCGATGAACTTAAACTGCGGTAATTCGGGTGAGGCTCTCATGCTTGACGCTGGTGCGGGGCATGCTGTGGTTCGCCTTCGATATGTCCAGTGCGGGACAACCGATGCCTCCATCCATTTTCCTCAGTTACGCCTCAGAGGACCGGGCCGCCGCCCGGCGGTTGCGTGATGCCTTGGTGGAAGCCGGCTTGGAGGTCTGGTATGACGAAAATGAACTCGTCGGCGGCGATGCGTGGGATCAAAAAATCCGCCGCCAAATCCGCGAGTGCACCTATTTCATGCCGTTGATTTCGGGCGCCACCGAGCGACGGCGCGAGGGTTACTTTCGCCGCGAGTGGCGCCTCGCGACCGAGCGCACGCTCGATATGGCGGATGATCTCATGTTCCTGTTGCCGGTCGCGATCGACGACACCCGCGACGACCTCGCCCGCGTGCCGGAAAAGTTTTGCGCCGTGCAATGGCTGCGTTGTCCCGCCGGCGAGCCGACGCCGGCGCTCAGCGCCCTCGCGCAACGTCTGCTCGCCGGCGACACCGCGCCGCCGCCGCTTCCCGCCTCGCGTCCACCCTCGCGCCAACGGGGTCGCGCCCGCACCCGCGGCGCCCCTTCCGCCGAGTCCGAAGGACCGCCGCCGATGCCGGCTTTCCCGCAGCCTCAACCCCATCACCGCCTGAAGTATTTCGCCGAGGTCCTCTGGTGGGGGATCGGTGCCGTGCTGCTCCTCTACCGGCGTCTGCCCCGGTGGATGCGCGGCATCGTGCTGCTATGGCTCGTCTTCACCCTCATCGGCACGCTGCGCAGCAGCCGCTCCGATGAGCCAGATCGATCCGAGCGCGACGAGCAGTCGCTCTCGATCGCGATGCCGGCTCAACCCAAACGGATTGAGTCGAGCGAGGCCAGCGGCACCACCACCACCGCCGCCCCGGTCGACATAGACGACGATACGCGCCGTCAGCTGGAAACGGTCGCCGCGCAACTCGAACAAACCGCCTCCGAAGACCCCAACTCGGTCACCGGCCGCTTCGCCCGCGCCAGTTCCCAATTTGTCCGCAAACTGGCCAATGCGTCCGCCGCTTCCGCTTCGGGCCGTCGCCTGGTCATTTTGCCGTTCAACGCGCTCACGCCCGATCCCGTCGCGGCGAAAGCCATCGAGCCGGTTTTCAACTCGCTGTTCGGCCGCACGGCCATCTCGCTGGGCACCGATCTCGGCCTGCTCACGGCCGACGGCGTGACCGACGAGAGCACGGCACTCGCGAGTGCGATTCACGCCCACGACCGCTTTGCCCTGTTCGGGCGGGGCACCGTCGGCGCCGATCAGGCGGTCACGCTTCACCTGCGCCTGGTGGCAACCAACGACGGTCACGAAGTTTGGGCGGCCGACTACCCGATCAGCAGCGAAACGACCGAGGCCATCGCGCAAAAGATCTCCGAAGCCCTGCAAACGCAGCTTCCGCTCTGACTCCGCCCATGCGCCTCCGCACTCTCCGCCTCACCGCCGCGTTCGGGTTGATCGCCTCGGTCGGGTTCGCCGCCGAGGCCTTCATCGCGCCGACGTATTTCGAACCAGCGGTCGCCCTGCCGCCGCCGCCGGCCGACGATTCCCCGGCCGGCCTCGCCGATTTGGAAACGGTGCGCCAGATTCACGCCGATCTCACCCCCGCGCAAATCGCACGCTCGCAACACGTCGCCCACCAATCCGTTTTCAGTCTGGGTGCCTCCGTGCTCGGCCCGTGGTTCACGGCGGAGAACCTGCCTCGTTCCGCCACGTTGCTGCAGCAACTCACGACCGAGTGTTATCAGGTCGTGACGGTATCGAAAAAACATTGGCAACGGCCCCGGCCCGGCGTGCGCGATCCCGCGCTCGCCCCGCCCGGCCGCAACCCGGGCCGAAGCTTTTCCTACCCGAGCGGCCACGCCACCGAGGCCGTGGTCTGGGTCCGCATTTTGGAAACCGCGTTCCCCGCCACCCGCGGCGACTATGCCCCCGCGATCCGCGAGGCCGCCTGGGGCCGCGTGCTCAGCGCCGATCATTTCCCGAGCGATACCCAGGCCGGACTCGTCTTCGGCGAAGAGGTTGCGACCGCCACGCTGGCCTCCCCCGCCATGATCGATCTCCTCGCCGCGCTGCACGCGGAAGCCGCGCCGTTTCAGCGCGACTAAGACGCATCCTCCCGCCGCGATGCATCGCTTCATTCCCGATCCCGACGCGTCGCACGAGCCGCCCGCCATCGATCCGACGCACACCGCCGCGATCAAAACGTGGACCGCCGCCGTGTTGCACCTGGGTCCGGATGACGCCGTGCACGTGGCCGAAAGTCCCTGCCGCGATCCCGGCTGCCCCTTGGTCGAAACAACCGTCACCGTCTTCGGGGCCGACGCCAGCACGCGACTCTGGCGCTTCACCCGGCCTCGCGCCGCCATCACCCGCGGCCTCGTGAAGCTCGCGCTCAGCGGCAGTCCCACCCCGCGCTGAAACCCGCCGCTTGCCGGAGTTCGCAAACGGACGGCAATTGTAAAAAAGCCTCTCAAGTTTTCGCCCCGCCAACCGATTTTCTGCGAAACTTGATCGCAATGGTTGCCTCCGCTTCTCCTTCCCTTGGCCACCCGGCAGACAGCTCGACCGCGCGCCCGGTTGGATCGCCCCCGGCCGCCTCCCCGGCACGACGCCAGGATCACGAGGCCTCCCCGGAACGCATTGCCGAACTCGGTGCCACGATCGCCAATCGGCTCACCGAAAATGGCGCCGAGATCAACGCGATCAACCTGCAGACGCGCCTGCTCTCCTTCAACGCCCAGATCGAAGCGGCCCGGGCCGGCGCCGCCGGAGCGTCCTTCGGCGTCGTGGCGTCGGAAATGATCACCCTCGCCAATCGCACGACCGAAGTCGCCGCCGACCTGCAACGCGAAACCGGCGGTGCGGTCGAAGAACTCAACCGTATCAGCCGCCGCCTTACGACCGAGGTGCGCGGCAAACGGCTCGCCGACCTGGCGCTCACCAACATCGATCTGATCGACCGCAATCTCTACGAGCGCTCCTGCGACGTGCGTTGGTGGGCGACCGACGCCGCCATCGTCGACGCCCTCGCCCGGCCCTCCCCCGAAACCGCCGCGTATGCCGCGAGCCGCCTCGGGGTGATCCTGCGCGCCTACACCGTTTACTTTGACATCGTGCTCGTCGACGCATCCGGCGTCGTCGTGGCCAACGGCCGTCCCGAAACCTACGCGTCGCAAGGCTCGCGCCACGCCAACGCCGCCTGGTTCACCGCCTCCCACCGCGCCGTCAGCGGCGACGACTTCGGTTTTGAGGGTCCGATGCGCACCCCACTCGCCGGGGGCGCCAGTACCCTGATGTATTCCTGCCGCGTCGCCCAAAACGGCGAGAGCAACGGCCGCGGACTCGGCGTGCTCGGCATCGTTTTCCGGTGGGACGCGCTGGCTGAAACCATCGTCAAAGCCACCCCCGTCGACGCGGCCGACAAGCCTTTCACGCGCGCCTGCATCGTGGCTCCCGACGGGCGCGTGCTGGCCGATTCCACTGGTCGTGCGCTGACGGATACACTCCGCCTGCCCAATCAGGCGCGCATCCTCGCCGAGCCCAAAGGCTTTCACGAACTGGACATCAACGGCGTGCCGCATCTCGTCGGCCACGCCAAAGCACCCGGTTTCGAGACCTATACGACCGGCTGGCACGCGTTGGTGATTCAACGGCGGCGCGACGCCCGTTGAGCGCGGCCAAGCGGGCCGAAGCGCGCCGCGATGCCGGCGAAACCCAGACAGCGGAAAGCGCAGGGGAAGTTGCACGACTTGACGCCCTTGCTACGCTCGCCAGATGCCGACATCCCGGCGGGTATTTCTTCAGCGCGCGATTTGGACCACCTTTGGCTATTGGGTGGGCGGCACCTCGTTGTTCGCTGCCACGAGTAAAAGCGAACACGTCTACACCGTGCGCAAAGGCGACACGTTGAGCGGAATCGCCCGACGCGAGGGGGTTTCGGTGGCGGCGCTGAAAACGCGTAATCGCCTGCGCGGCGATCTGATCCGCGTGGGCCAAAAGCTCGTCGTGCCGAGCGCGGCATCGAGCGACTTGATCAGCGGCGTGGCGGCGGCGACCGCCCGCATCAACGTCGATGCCTCCCGTTGGATCTATACCGTCGTGCACCACAGCGCCATCGAGGATGGCAACGCCGCCATCTACGGCGCCGCCCATGAACGCCGCGGCATGGAGCACGGGCTGGCCTACCACTTTGTAATCGGCAACGGCCGCGACTCCGGCGACGGCGAGATCGAGATCGGGCCACGATGGACGAAACAGCTTCGCGGTGGCCACGTGCGCAGCACCAAGGTCAACGACACCGGCATCGGCATCTGCATGGTGGGCAACATGGAAAACCACCCGCCCACCGCCCAGCAGCACGCGGCGCTGTTTGGCTTGATCGACTACTTGCGCGCCGGGCGCGTTTCGACGCGTAACAAAGTCACCGTGCACAAGTGGGTGGATCTTAATCACACTCTCTGTCCCGGGCGGCACGCGCCCTACCGCGAACTCGAGCGCCGCTACGGCGCCAAAGCCCGCGCCTGATCGACCGCGCATCGTCTTCTGCGGTGACCGAGACTTGCTCGGGGGCAGGGCTTTACGCCTGAGGCTATTTCCACGCTCGACTCGGTTTCGACCTTGGCGGCAAATCGGTGCCTTTTTCGTCGTGTCATCTCCTGCGCCCACTCCCTCTCCCGCGGTCAACGCCCTGCAACGCGGCCAAGCCGCCGCCCAAGCTCAACCGCCCCGCTTTCCCGAGGCCCTGAGCGCCTACGACGAAGCCATCGCCGCGCTGCCGCAACATCCGGGCAACGACGCCCCGCACCTCGCCGGCGTCATCCATCTCAACCGTGGACACGCCTTCTTGGCACTCGGTGACACGGCATCCGCCGCGGGCGCCTTCCAGGCCGCCATCGACGCGGCCGGCGCGATCCACCCGTCCTCGCCCGTGCTCTTGCGCGGCTCCACCGGCGCCGCCTGGCTCAATCTCGCGGGAGCGCTGCGCGGCCTGCCCGAGCCCGATTTGCCGGCGGCCATCACCGCCCTGGACCGCGCCGTGGAGATCCTGCAGACCCTGCCGATCGACACCGAACCCGTTTACCGGCGGAATCTGGCCGGCGCCCTCGGTCACCGGGCCGACACGCGCCTGGTCGCGCAACAAGCCGCCGCCCTCGAACCCGCCACGGCCGATGCCCGGCGCGCGCTCGACTTGCTCACCTCGCTGGAAAAACAGGATCCGGCCAGCGCCGACCTCAGCCTGAAGGTGCGCTTGGTCCTGCTCGCCACCGGCGGACGCGAGGCCCCCGCAGCCGTCACCACCGACCTCGCCGAGGAGGGCATCGCCCTCGCCCGCAACTGGGTTCAGCGCGGCCTCGTCGGCTTTGCCGGCGCCGTGCAACAACTGCTGCACATCGCCGCGACCTGCTACCAGGTGCGCCAACCGCATTTCCTGGCCGAATTCTGGCGCGAACACCTGCCGGCCCCTACGCCCGCCGCCCCCAACGCCTGGCTTCCCGACGAGACCGTGCAGGCCATGGCCCGGGAGAGTCTCTCCTTCGCGTGGCACGCCTTGCAGGACCGCCGCCTCGTCGGCGACTCCGCCGCCCAAACCCGGGATGCCGAGGCCTTGCAGGAGATTAGCGCGCTGCTGGCCGAGTTACCGCCCGCGCCGGCTGCTCCCGCCGCAAGCTAACGCTCGCGCCCGATCAAACCGCCACCGGGCGCAAAGTTTTTTGGCCCGCCGGTCCGACCTCGAGGGACGAGCCCAAATCGGCCTAATCGTTTTAGGGTAATGCGGTTAGCTGGGCCGCCGCACCAGGGGTCAGCCGCCTCCATTCTCAGTAAAGAAGACTCCCGTCTCATTTTTTGCGAATAAGTCTCAATCGCGTATTGACCGGGCGAGATTCGATGCTCTTAAGACTCAGTCGCATTTATGAAAACGGAACCCTCTCGTTTCACGCCTACTCCCCTTTCGCTCCGTGATGTCACGCCGCGCCCTCTGATGGGGCGGGCCGCCGCCGCCGCGCCGACCCTCGCCGCGATGCTGATGGGCTCGGGTGCCGCCGCCCATGGCGCCAGCCGAGCGACCGTCCTCGAGCCGGACCAGCAGTCCGACGTCAAGGTCATGGAGGAAGTCGAGGTTTCCGAAGCCCGCGAACGCGAGCTCGCCTCCCCGAAATTCACGGTTCCGATCCGGGACGTGCCACAGACGGTGACCGTCATCCCGCGTCGCATCATTGAGGAGCAGGGCGCCAATTCGCTCCGCGACGTGTTGCGCAATTCGCCCGGGATCACGTTCCAGGCCGGTGAAGGCGGCACCCCCGCCGGCGACCAGATGACCATCCGCGGTTTCAGTGCCCGCACCGACATGTTTATCGACGGTGTGCGCGATCTCGGTGGTTATGCCCGTGACAGTTTCAACTTGGAGCAGGTCGAGGTCGCCAAAGGCCCGTCGTCCGCCGTCTCCGGCCGCGGTTCAACCGGTGGCTCGGTCAACTTGGTCTCAAAATCGCCCCAAGCCCTCGCCTTCACCCGCGCCGCGATCGGCGTCGGCACCGACGACTACCTGCGCGGCACGGTCGATGTGAACCAGCCGCTCAACTCCACCGGTTCCGTCGCCGCACGCGTCAACCTCCTCTCGCAGGACGCCGGTGTCCCCGGCCGTGACGTCGTCGAAAACAAGTCCATCGGCGTCGCGCCGTCGGTCGCCTTCGGCATCGGTTCGCCGACTCAGCTCACATTCGCCTACCAGCGTCTGGAGCAGAACAATATTCCCGATTACGGTCAGCCCCGGCAGGTTTATACCTACGATCCGGCCGTGCCGCTCTCCAACTTCTATGGTCTGAAGCAACGTGACTACGAGGACATCACCCAGGACCTCGGCACGATCACCGTCGATCACAAGATGGGCGAAACCTTCCGCATCCGTAACCTCACCCGCTATGGCCGCACCTACCGTGATTCGGTGATCACCGCACCTCGTTTCCTTTCCGGCAGCGACACGATCATCCGTCGCAATGACTGGAAGTCCCGCGATCAGACCGACGAGGTGCTCTCCAACCAGACCAACCTCAACGCCACCTTCGAGACCGGCGCGGTCACCCACCAGATCGCCGCCGGCGTAGAGTTCGCCCGCGAAGACGAGAAGAATTACACCCGCGTCGAGGATCCGGCCACCGTTCTCCCCGAGACCGATGTCTATCACCCGAATCCGGATGACGCCTACACCGGCCATATCACCCGCAACGGCGCCTACAACGCGACTCAAGCCGACTCCACCGGCGTCTACGCCTTCGACACCCTGCACTTCGGCGAAAAATGGGAACTCACCGGCGGCCTGCGTTGGGACGACTTCGATGCCACACAACGCGTCGTCGATGAAACCGGCGTCGAAGAGAAGTATTCACGCAGCGACGACAACATCAGCAGCCGTCTGGGCCTTGTCTTCAAGCCGATCACCTCGATGAGCGTCTACGCCGGCTACGGCAATTCGTTCAATCCCTCCGCCGAAGGCCTCAGCCTCACGACCCGCGGAGGCAGCCTGGAAGACGTGCCGCCGGAAGAGACCAACAGCTACGAAGCCGGGGTGAAGTGGGACGCCGTCGAAGGCCGTCTGGCGCTCACCGCCGCCGTCTTCCGCACCGAAAAAACCAACGCCCGCACCGCCGGCATCGATCCCAACGATCCGCCCCAAGTGCTCGATGGTGAACAAAAGGTCGATGGCCTGGAGTTCAGCGCCGCCGGCAGGATCACCCGCGAGTGGGAAATTTTCGCCGGCCTCGCGTTGATGGACAGCGAAGTCGTGGCCTCCAATGACGGAGACGAAGGCCAGGAACTCGGCATCACGCCGAAAACCACCTTCAACCTCTGGACGACCTACGCTCTCCCGGCCGGCTTCTCCATCGGTGGCGGCGCCAACTACCAGTCCAACGTCTACCGCAGCACGAGCGACGCGCAAGCCCTGCCCGACTACTGGATCTTCTCCGCCATGGCCGCTTGGCAAGCCAACGACCACCTCACCTTGCGCCTCAACGTCACCAACGTATTCGACGAAGAATATATTGATCGCATCGGCGGCGGCCACCACATCCCCGGCCTCGGCCGCCAAGCGATCCTGACCGCCAACCTGTCCTTCTAACCCCCAGCCTCCAACCCGGTCGGGCCCCGTGCCCGCCCTCGCCCTGTGGTCCAGAGCCCGCCCCGCGCATCACACCGCGGGTCGGGCTTTACGCCGGTCGGCCGCGCCCGCCTAATTCATCATGATTCTCGATATTCCCGACGTCGTCGCCCCGGATCAACTCGCCGCTCTCCGCGCCGAGCTCGAAGCCGCGACTTGGATCGATGGCCGCGCCACCGCCGGTCACCAAGGCGCCCGCGTCAAAGACAACCAGCAGCTCGCGCAGGACAACCCGACCGCCGTGAGCGTCGGCCGCACGATCGTCGCCGCGTTGAACCGCAACCCGCTGTTCATGTCGGCCGCGCTGCCGCTGCACATTCTTCCGCCACTGTTCAATCGCTACAGCGGCGGACAACAATTTGGCACCCATGTCGACGGCTCGGTCCGTGTCATGCCGAACGGGCAACGGATCCGCACCGACTTGTCATGCACGTTGTTCATCGCCGGCCCCGAGGAGTATGAAGGCGGCGAGCTCATCATCGAAGACACCTACGGCGCGAAAGCCGTGAAGCTGCCCGCGGGGCACATGATTTTGTATCCGTCCACGAGTCTGCATCACGTGAAACCGGTCACCGCCGGCACGCGTCTCTGCTCGTTCTTCTGGCTGCAAAGCATGGTGCGGGACGACCAAAAAAGATCCCTGCTCTTCGACACCGATATCGCCATCCAACGCCTCGCCGCCGAGCAACCCGACCATGCGTCTGTGGTTCAGCTCACCGGGGTGTATCACAATCTTCTCCGCCAATGGGCGGAGATGTAGTCACGGTCACCGAGGGGCGCGGTTTGGTCGCCGCGCCCCTCATCTCTTTCCTCTGCTTTAGCCGCTGTTTCCTTCCTCCGTTAGTATGACGCTCCGCAAAACCATCTTCTGGCTTCACTTGGTCGCCGGCCTCGTCGCCGGCCTCGTAATCGGCATCATGTCGTTCACCGGCGCCGCCCTCGCCTTCGAAAAGGACTTGGTCGCCTGGGCCGAGCGCGACGCGCGCGAAGTCACCCCGCCCGAGAACGCCACGCGGCTCGATCTGAACACCCTGCGCGCCCACTTCACCGTGGCCCACCCTGACGTCACCCCGACCGCGATCACCCTCCTCGACTCGCGCACCGCCGCCGTCGCCTTTCAGGTCGGACGTTCCGGCACGTATTATGTGAACCCCTACACCGGCGAAGTGCTCCAGCCGGCCAGCACCCGTATGGACGAGTTCATGCACCTCATGACGAGTTGGCACCGCTGGCTCGCGATGGAAGGGGAAGGTCGCGCCACCGGCAAGGCCATCACCGGCGCCTGCAATGCCGCCTTTCTCGTGCTCGCGATCACCGGCCTCTACCTGTGGTGGCCACGCAAATGGCGGCTGAAGGGCATGAAGCGTTCCCTGTGGTTCGTGCGCAGCGCGACCAGCAAAGCCCGCGACTGGAACTGGCACAACGTGATCGGCTTTTGGTCGTTGCCCGTGCTCATCGTGCTCACCGCCAGCGGCATGGTCATCTCCTATCCTTGGGCCGGCAATCTGGTCTACAAACTCGCCGGCGAAGAAGCCCCTGCCCGGCGCGGTCCACCCGGTCAACGCGGCCCCGACGGCCCTCCCGCCGGCGAACAACGGCCCGGGGCCGGCGAACGCTCCGGCAGCACTAACCGCGGCGCCGCCACTCCCGCGCCGGTAAAGCTCAACCTCGACGAAGCCTTCGCCCGCGCCGTCGTCGCCGAGCCCGAGTGGATTTCGATCACGTTGCCCCTGGGCGAACGCGAGGCCAACAACGCCACGGTCAAAACACCTGGCATGTGGCCCCGCACCGCCAGCACCACACTCACCTTCGATCCCGCCACCGGCAAACTCGCCGAACGTTCCGCTTTCGCCGATCAAAGCACGGGGCGCCAAGCGCGCACCTGGTTGCGCTTCCTCCACACCGGCGAAGCCCTCGGTTGGTGGGGCCAACTCGTCGCCGGCCTCGCCTGCGTCGGCGGTTGCGTGCTCGTTTACACGGGCTTCGCGCTGAGCTGGCGCCGCTTCTTCACTCGCAAACCCGCCACCGCCTAAGCCTGCGCCTTTCTCCCCGGCGGCGCCCCGACAGAGGCGTCTTTGCTTCCCTTTTAATCGATTCCGCCGAGCGCTGATCGCCCGGTAATACCCCGCGCTTCCGCTCCGAAACGCGGCGTTGCTCTACCTTATGATGAACTCATCAACACCTTCATTGAGACTGAGTCCTATACTCACAAAGTTATCATCCGTTGCCTTTGCCTTGGTAACTCCGCTCGCGGCTCAATCCACATCCCGCGTCGACTCCGTGACCTCCGCTCCGGTCGAGTCGTCGGTGATCGCGTTGGAAGCGCTCGAGGTCACCGGGGAAAAGCTCGGTCGCACCGCCCAAGAAACCCAAGTCAGCGTCGCCGCTTTCCGCGCCGCCGATCTCGCGAGCTCCACCGACACCGATCTC
>CAXBDS010000180.1:0-10870 GCA_963974355.1 uncultured Opitutaceae bacterium | reverse complement strand
CCCGCCGTGACTCTCGCCGTCCCCAGCGGAAAGCCCGCGGGACGCTATCTCCTTTTGAGCGGCGTCGGCCTCGCCACCCTGATCGTCATCGCGTTTATGGGGGTAACCTCGACCACTCGTATTCAAACTACGGTGACGCCCGATCTGGCGACACTGTTGCCCGCCGCCGAGGGAAACTGGCGAGTGGAAACCGCGCAGGGGCTTTATCGATTCTCGGATGTTCTTCAGACCGAGCATCTCTTTCAGCGGACGTATCTGCATCGCGACGACGAAGGCCTGAAGCAGGTCACCATCTACGTCGCCTACTGGCCGGCCGGGACCGCGCCCGTCAGCCTGGTTGCCTCGCATACCCCGGACGCCTGCTGGCCCGGCACGGGGTGGGCGACACGGGATACCGAGTCCAAACGCGAGGCCCTGCGCGCCGGCGGTGTTCCCCTGCCCCCGGCGGAGTCGCGCGTTTTCCTGAAGGACGACATTTCGCGACATGTCTGGTTCTGGCACTATTACGGCGGCGAGATCGTCGAAGACATCGATCCGCGCTCCCCGTTCAACCTGATCGGCAATGTGCTCCGTCACGGCGTGCGCAGTCAGGGGGACCAAATTTTTCTGCGCATCTCGAGCAACCGCAGTTGGTCTGAGCTCGAAGATGAACCGCTCTTGGCCGACGTTTTTCAACGCCTGGCGCGCTTGGGGGTCTAGCATGCCACCGCGTTCGTCCCAGATATTTCACCCATGTGTGGCATAGCCGGATACATTAACCCGGTAATGCCGACCGCCGAGCGTTCTGACGCGGTTGATCGCATGCTCGCTCGGATGATTCATCGGGGGCCCGATGATGGAGCTATGCTATCGTTGGGCCCGGCGACCGTGGGCATGCGCCGTCTCGCTATTTTCGATCCAGCGATGGGGCGGCAGCCGATGAGTTCGCCCGACGGACGTTTCCATTTGGTGTTCAACGGCGCCATCTACAACCACCTCGACTGGCGCCGCCGACTCGCGGACCGCTGGGAGTTTCGCACCCACTGCGATACCGAGGCACTATTGGCCGCGTTGGTCTTGGAAGGCACCGCCGCCCTCCCGCGATTGCGCGGCATGTATGCGTTCGCGCTGTGGGACGCGCACGACGAAACCCTACTCGTCGCGCGAGATCCGCTCGGCATCAAGCCGCTTTACTACTGGGCAGGTGAACATGGCGAATTCGCCTTCGCCTCTGAACTCGGCGCGTTGCGCACCTTGCCCGTGATCGCCACCGCCCGGGTCGATCCGAATGCCGTCGCGCAATACTTGGCCTGGCTTGCTGTGCCCGCTCCGCTGACGTTGTGGCAAGGCGTGCGCGCCCTGCTGCCCGGCGAATCCCTGCGTTGGCAAGCCGGCAAGCTCCAGGCTCGACCGAAGCTTGGTCTCGATGAGCTTAACGGCGTTGCCGCCATCGACGAAGAATCGCGCCCCGCTGCAAGCGCCGCCGCTTTTCAACGCGAGCTGCGGGCTCGCCTGGAAGACACGGTGCAGGCCCATTTGCTGGCGGATGTGCCGGTCGGCACCTTTTTGTCCGGGGGGCTAGATTCCGCCCTGATCTCGGCCTTGGCCAAACAGGCGAGCCCGTCCCTGAAAACGTTTTCCATCGGCTTCGACGACCCGGCTCATTCCGAGGTCAACGAAGCCGAAGCCACAGCCCGCTTCTTGGGCACCGATCACCATACCGAAATCGTCTCCGGCCGCCGCGTCGTCGCTGACCTTGATCGTATTCTCACCGCGTTGGACCAACCGAGTGGCGACGGCATCAACACCTTCTATGCCTGCGAGACCGCCCGCGCCGGAGGAGTGAAGGTGGCGTTGTCCGGCCTGGGGGCGGATGAACTTTTCGGCGGCTACCCCTCCTTTCGGCGCACGGCGGGATTATGGCGCGCGCATCGCATCGGTGCCGCTCTGCCCGGGTCGCTGCAAAACGCCGCCTTCAATCTGCTCGCCCGGGGCGACACGGCCCGTCGCAAATTCGCGGATACATTGCGGGACGGGACTTCGATGGCGGGTATCGCCCTGCTGCAGCGGCGAGTATTCGACCAAACGACGGCCCGGCAACTTCAGCGCGGCGAAGGTTTATCCTCACGCCATCCGGCGCTGGCAAACCTCGAAAAAGAAACGGTCGGACTGGGACTTCTTGGGGTCACGAGCGCCGCCGAGATCCGAGGCTATATGACCGATGTCCTGCTGCGCGATAGCGACGTGATGAGCATGCGCCACAGTTTGGAACTGCGCGTGCCGTTCGTCGACGCGCCGCTGATGGCATGGCTTCGCGTCCAGCCGGAAGCATGGCGCTTTGACCGGCGCCATCCGAAAGGGGCTCTCTACGCCGCAGTTGCAGACCTGCTTCCACCCGACTTGGCGAACCGCCAAAAACGCGGATTCACGCCCCCGTTCGCGCGTTGGATGAAAAACGAACTTCGACCGTTTTTGGACGAAATCTTTTCGTCCGCCCAACTCCGCGACCAAGCCTTTATCGATCCCGCGCCCCTCGAGCGCCTTTGGCACCACTTTCTGGCCGGACACGATGATCGGGCGTGGTCCCGCCTTTGGAGTCTCGCGCTCCTTCTCGCATTTATCCGCCGCTCCGCATGAGAACGCTCCTCATTTGCCCGGCGCTTTACGGCAGCACGGGAGGCATCGAACGCATTCTACAGCTGTATCTGCGGACGTTGTTGGACACCGATCCCACCAACGATCAGGTCCGACTCGCGGTCCTTAACGACGAATCATTGCCCCCGGCAATCGCAGCCGAATGCGAGAAATCCGTCGCGAGCGGTCGCCACCGCTTCACGTTCCTCCGCCACGTCATGAACCTCGCCCGAGGCAGTGACGGCCTGCTATGCGGGCACGTCAACCTGCTGCCCTTGACCGCCTGTGCGGCCTTCATGTCATCAGCGGGGCGATACGCGTTGATCGCGCATGGTATCGAAGTCTGGGAAAAATCCAGTCGCCTCACTCGTTGGGCTCTGCGAGGGGCTGACCGCATTTTCTGTGTCAGTGAGTTTACCCGAACTCGCATGCTTGAATTGGATGCCCGTTTGAAACCGGAACGTCTCATCGTGCTGCCCAACGCGCTCGACGCCGGTTTCGCGGAAGCGACCCGTCGGCTCGTCCCTGCGGCGCATACGACACCGGTCGTTTTGACCGTGTCTCGGCTGAATAAAGCCGACAACTACAAGGGGATCGATCACTTGATTGCCGCGATGCCCGCGGTTCGGCGGGTGGTGCCGAACGCGCGGCTAAGAATCGTCGGCGACGGCGACGACCGGGCCCGCTTGGAAACGTTGGCTCGAAAACTCCAGGACGACGACGCCATCACCTTCCTTGGCCGCGTGGCCGATTCGGCGCTGCAGCACGAGTTCCAACACTGCCGCTTGTTTGCGCTTCCCAGTGCGAAGGAAGGTTTCGGCCTCGTCTATTTGGAAGCGATGGCCTTCGGCAAACCCTGCATCGCGGCCGAGGCCGGCGGCGCCCCCGAAGTCATCTCGCCGAAAAGCGGTCGCCTCGTGCCGTTCGGCGACGTGCCGGCCTTGGCGGATGAGATGGCAAAAGCATTGACCCAACCTTGGGACATTCAGGCAATTCAGGCTCGCGCTGCCGAGTTCTCGCCGGAACGTTTCGCGTCCCGCTTCAGCTCGTTATGGTCACTAAACTAGATACAACCCTCCCGCCGGTGTCCGTGACCGTGATCGAGAGCGGCAAAGCGGAAAAAAATTACTGGCGTGATCTATGGCGCTACCGCGAACTCGCCGGTTTCCTGGCATGGCGTGATATCAAGGTCCGCTACAAACAGGCTACTCTTGGCATCGCTTGGGCCGTGATTCAGCCGGCGATTCAAACCGTGCTGCTCACCTTCGTCTTTGGGAAACTGGCCAAGATGCCGGACGGCGGCGTGCCCTACGCATTGATCGTCTTGGCGGGACTCCTGCCGTGGCAGCTCTTCACTTCGGCGTTTAACGGAGCGGGCAATAGCTTGGTCGGAAATTCCCACCTGATCAGCAAAGTGTATTTTCCCCGTTTGATTATGCCCATTTCCGCCTTGGCCGTCGCGCTGGTGGACCTCGGGATCATGCTCGTGCTGGCGATTCCCATCATCGCGGCCTTCGGGATCATGCCGAGCTGGCAGCTGCTGGCACTGCCGCTGTTCGTCGCGCTAACCTTGATTGTTTCGCTCGGAGCGGGTCTCTGGATCACCGCGCTGACCGTCCGGTTTCGGGACTTTCGGTTTATCACCCCCTTCATTGTTCAGATCGGCGTATTCGTCACTCCCGTTGGATACCGCACGGATTTTCTACCGAATTGGCAGCACCTCTTGGCGTTGAATCCTTTGGCCGGCGTTGTGGACGGCGTCCGCTGGTGCCTGCTGGCGGGACGAACGGACCTCTATTGGCCGGGTCTCGGACTATCAGTCGTCGTTGCAGCCCTGCTCCTGGTCACTGGGATCTGGTATTTTCGCCGCACGGAACGACAGTTCGCTGACATCATCTGAACCGGAGAATTCCAGCCATGAGTCTGCCAGCAATCGAAGTGAGTGCGTTGAGCAAACGCTACATCATCCAGCACGAATCGAGGCACGACAACCTGCGCGACACCCTGCATCATGCGGCGCGTAAGGCGTGGCGACGCATGCGCTGGGGCACCGGTTTTGAATCCGAAGAATTCTGGGCGCTGCGCGACGTCGCTTTCTCCATCGACCCAGGCGAAGTCGTGGGCGTCATTGGCCGCAACGGCGCCGGGAAAAGCACGCTCCTTAAAGTCCTTTCGCGCATCACCGAACCCACGAGCGGTTCGATCACCTTGCGCGGACGTGTCGCCAGCTTACTCGAGGTCGGCACCGGGTTTCATCCCGAACTGAGCGGTCGGGAGAACATCTTTCTTAATGGCGCCATCTTGGGGATGAGCCGGGTCGAAATTCGAAAAAAATTCGACGAGATCGTCGCCTTCGCCGAGGTGGAGCGGTTTCTTGATACGCCAGTCAAGCGCTACAGCAGCGGGATGTATGTCAGGCTGGCGTTTGCCGTCGCCGCCCACCTCGATCCGGAGATTCTGATCGTCGACGAGGTGTTGGCCGTAGGCGACGCCGCTTTTCAAGATAAGTGCCTCGGTAAGATGCAATCTCTCGTCCGCGGTGGCGGCAGAACCATCATCTTCGTCAGCCACAACATCGGCGCGATCGCGCGACTGTGCAATCGCTGCATTATGTTGCAAGGCGGACAGGTCGTCATCGACGCCGCGCCCGAACAGGCCATCAACGCCTATCTTTCGGTGGGACTCACCACCTCCGCGGAAACGGGGATCAGCCTTGATCACGTTGCCAAAGAAGCGGGTTCTCCCGTGCGAATTCAGTCGATGCTCATCAATGACGGCACGCCTCAGAAAAATCGGCAACCGCTCCGAGCCTCCCTCGTGGTCGAAAGTTCCGAGCCCGTGGAAAAGGTCGGCTTCGGAATCGGTTTCTGCAACGCGGAGGGTCGACGACTCGTCACATTGGACAGCGACTATGACGGGACCTTCTTAAAACTGCCCCACGCCGGCCGCCATCTGGTCACGGTCGAGCTGCCGCAATTCGATCTATTGCCCGGACGGTATCGGATCGACGTGGGAGCGTTCGGGGGGAGCCATCAAAATTTATTTTACGCCGGTGACTGCGCCATCGTGGAGGTCCATCCCGGGGCGTCGACGCCGACTCACGTGCTCACCGCTCAAGGTGATTGGCGTCCCGCCAGCCGCTGGTCCGTCGCGTAGTCTGGCCGCACGACGAGAATGTTGAGGTATGGACGGATACGCAGCAGCAGCGCCTGGGCCGACCAAACGGCCGTATCTTAAGCTGAGAACACCCCCCTCTCGCGGTTGCTCATGCTGAGAAACTTGTATCGGCGCCTCTATTGGCTGCCCCGCGACCTCATCGCACTACAAGGTGCGGGCTGGCCTGATTGGATTGTCTATTTTGGCGGCAAAGGTTTCGGCGATGACCTGTTGCTCACCGCCGTGATGCGCAAGCTCCGGGAGAGTGACGCCGGACGCCTCGCCGTAATCAGCCGACTCACCGAAATTTTCGATCACTCACCCGACGTCGATCTCGTGCTCAAGGCCGACTGGCGGGTGCTCGACGCACAAATCCGGTGGGGCCGAAAGGCGGCTCATGCCATCTATTTCCGCGAAGCAGGCCCACCCGATATGGATGTTCCTCCGCGTGGGCATATGATCGCGGAGATGGCGCGTTGCGTGGGACTCGATGGCGAGATCGAGTTGCGACCTCAATTATTCCTGCAGGCGGGAGAGCTCGAGGCAGGCCTGCGGACGAATGGGAGCCGCCCTCAAGTGGCGATTCAGTGCATGTCGCCCGCGAGCGTGAACGCCGCGCCCAACAAAGTATGGCCGGAATACCGCTACCAAGACGTCGTTGACCAGAACCGGCACCGTTTCGATTTCGTGCAGTTGGGGTCCAAGCAGGACCCTCGCTTGAAGGGGGCGTTGGATCTTCGCGGCCAAACGAGCATCCGCGAATCCGCGGCTGTGCTGGCTCGATCCAACGCCACCGTGTGCTATGCCGGCTTCTTAATGCATCTGGCGCGAGCGGTGGACACTCGCGCCGTGGTGGTCTTCGGCGGACGGGAACATCCGTCCTTCGCCGGCTACCCGTGCAACGAAAACCTGTTCACGCCTCTTCCCTGCTCCCCATGCTGGAGACGGCAGACATGCGTCGCCGATCACGCCTGCTTGAAAGCAATTGACGCTGAGCACGTATCCGCGGCGCTCGACCGTATCCTTATTCGCAATACGACGCCGCTCGAGATTGCCTACGAAGGCTTGGCAGAAACCGTCCCTCACCCGATCGCCGCGGTGAACTCCCGATCGGGTCGCACATGAGCGCCTCCCTCACCTCAAGTCCGAGCGCTTCCTCAGCGACCGTCCGCGCCACGGTTGTCATCTGCACCTACAATCGGGCTGATCGACTGGGCGCCTGTATCGAAAGTCTCAAAGCTCAATCGGTTCCGCCCGAAGCCTTCGAAATTATCGTCGTTGACGACGGCTCGACCGACGACACGGAGGCGGTGTGCGGTCGCTTCGCCCCGCTGCCCAACGTAAAGGTTATTCGACAGCCGAATGCAGGCTTGGGTGCCGCGCGTGAGCGTGGCTGGCAAGCTGGCCAGGGCCCCGTCATTGCCTTTCTCGACGACGACGCGGTGGCTCCGCCTGACTGGCTGCATCTCATCTTGTCCCGTTTCGATGAATACCGCGCCAGGACGGATGCCCCGGTGGCGTTAGGGGGACCGACCCGACCGATTTGGGAGATCCCCCGACCGGTCTGGCTCACCGCTGCCTTGGCGGAGTGGTTGACGGTTTGGTCCCCCTACACCGCTTACCGGGAATCGGCCACCGAGCATCTTTTCGTCGGTGCCAACATGGCTTTTTGCCGGACAGCGCTCGCGAAGGTGGGAGGGTTTTCCGCAGCCCTGGGCCGGCGCGGGGCCAATCTATTATCTCACGAGGAAAGTGACCTCTGGCATCGTCTGCAGGATCACCGGTTTCGTTCCGCACATGACCCGGCTATCTGGGTCCATCATCACATCCCGGCATCCCGGATGACGCCGATGTGGTTTCGCCGACGCATTTTTTGGGAGGGCGTAAGCATGACCCGCCGCCGCCGTCCTCAGAAGGATTCACGTCATTTTCTTGCCGCCGTGCGCACCTTTCTGTCCGCGCCCGTCGCGGGCCCCGTGCGGCAACATATCCTGAAACCGTCTCTCTGGCGGCAGGACATCGCGTGGCAATTGCATATCGCCTATTGCTGGGGATGCGCCCGGGAGTGGTGCCGATCCAACTGAGACCACCCCTTTTCTTATCGTTATGCCCCTCAACCTTGCTGCCGGTGCCAAGCGTCTCGTCAGCCGATGTCTTAACGGAGTCGGCTTGGCGGTTCCCATTCGGAGCGCGTTACACCGCCGAAGAAACAAACCCCTCGATGCAGGCGATCTGGCCCGGGCGCGGAACAACGCCACCAGCCATCAGTATCTGATGGATATTCATCCGTGCTCGCGATGGCACAGTGCGGCATTCGTGGCCCGCTTCGGCGGATTTTCGCCGCCCAACGAATCCCGGGAAATCATTACCGGCTCGTTCGAATATGATCGCACGCGGGAGGACCAAATCGTGCTGCTTTTACGGCAAATCGAAACCCAACGCATTCCCGGCGCCTTCGCCGAGCTCGGCGTCCATCTTGGTTCTTCGGCCAGACTCATTCATCACTACGCGCCTTCTCGATCATTCTACCTTTTCGATACATTCGAAGGCTTCACCCCGGATGATCTCACCCGAGAGTCGGTCGATTTTGGTTTCAACAAACAGCAGGATTTCACGGACACCTCCGTGGCGATCGCCCTGAAACGCATCGCCGCCGTTAACCAAAATGTGATCCCCGTCCCAGGTTGGTTTCCGCAGAGTATTCCAGCTGAGCTGCGGGCAGAGACCTTCGCCTTCGTGCATTTGGATGCCGACCTAGAGGAGCCTATCCGCGCCGGACTCGAATTTTTTGCCCCCCGTCTGTCGCCCGGAGGTTTCATTCTCGTCCATGATTACAATGCTTGGCCGGGAGCTCGCATCGCGGTCGAGAATTTCGTTTCGACCGAGCTCGGTTGGTCCTTGATTCCTCTAGTCGACAAGAGTGGCTCGGTCGTGCTCACCCGAGTCGGGAAAAATTGTCCACTTTAGACCACCAAACTTCGTGAAATTTGTCGCCAAAAACGACAAGACCGGAGCCTGGACGCGCCGAACAAATGCCTAAACCAACCTCCGTATTGACGAAAAAAGAGGCCCCCCGGCATATGCCGCAACTCGACTCGCTTCGCGCTCTAGCAGTTGCGCTCGTCTTATTGTCACATTATTCTCCGCGACTGTCTGTGTATTTCCCTGGTTTGGGCTCGATTGGTGTTCGGCTCTTTTTTGTCCTGAGCGGGTTTCTTATCACGGGAATTCTCTTGAGAGATCGAAAGGTGATAGCGGACGGGAACGCCTCCCGTTTTAAACGACTGAAGCGATTCTTCGCTAGACGATCACTACGAATATTCCCGCCCTACTACCTGCTGCTTCTGGTCAACGTGGTATTCAACGTAGGATCCACACGTCACGATTTCTGGTGGCACGCCACATATTCAAGTAACTTTCTGATGGGCGTCTCCGGTTCTTGGCGAGACTTGCTGAGTCACCTCTGGTCGCTCGCAGTTGAGGAACAATTCTATCTGGTCTGGCCTTTGTTCGTTGTATGCCTTTTAGGATCGCAGGTGCGGTGGCTGGTTCTGATGGTAACCATCGCACCAGTCTTTCGCTTGGGGTGTCTCCTGATCGCAAGGGAAAATCTCGTGGCCCCCGTGGTATTAACTCCCTCCTGTTTTGATGCTTTGGGCGGCGGAGCGTTGCTGGCTTGGATACAGGCCCAAGCCGGCTCCGATGACTCGATTAGAATTCGCTGGCGTCACTACGGATTGGCGACACTGCCCATCGTCATAGTCACCACATTTCTTCTCAGCCCAGAATCAGTATGGAGTATCGTCGTGATGCCAACGGCCCTCGTATTCGGGATGGTAGCTCTGATAGATGGAGCTTCTCTGGGTTTTCAAGGCTGGGTTGGTCTAGTGTTAAATTGGCGGGTCCTGCGATGGTTGGGCACGATTAGTTACGGAATTTACCTTTACCACAATGACGCCCACTGGATTGGGCCGGGACTACTGCGCCGATTATCCAACTATCGCATCTCGCATTTCGCCAACGAGCCATTGCGCGTGCTTTACCTCTCCTCGCTGGCGGTGGCGTTCGCGGCGGTGAGTTGGTATGTGTTGGAACGACCGCTCAATTCGCTTAAAAACCGATGGTCGTGGTCTCGCTGAACTCCCCCTGCCTGCGACCGCATGAACCTACGTCACCACGGCAACTCATGCCTCTATGCCTGCCCTGAGCGTCATTCTTTGCACGCGCAATCCTGACCGCGAGCGCTTGGCCCGCACCTTGACGGGACTGGCCGCTCAATCCCTGCAAGCTCCTGCCATAGAGGTGCTGTTGATCGACAACGGTTCGACGCCGCCGCTTGCTGAACAATCGCTGCCGGTCCCGGTCCCCGGTTTGCGGATCGTGCGGGAAACGACTCCCGGGCTCACTCCAGCCCGACTTCGCGGCATCGCCGAAGCCAACGGAGAGCTCCTCGTATTCGTCGACGATGACAATGTCCTCGCGGAGGACTTCTTGGTCAACGCGCTCGCCGCTTTTAGCCAAAATCTCACGCTCGGCGCCGCCGGGGGACCGATCCATCCCGAATTTGAGTCCGCCCCTCCGGACTGGTTACCCGAGTTCTATGGACTACTCGCCCTTCATGACCATGGACCGCTGCCCAAATTCGCCAACGGAGGTCCTGCCGCTCCTTGGCCAAATTTCGCTCCGGTGGGCGCAGGCCTGTGCATCAGGCGGTCTTTCGCGGAAAATTACACCAAGTTAGTCAAGTCCGATGCTTCCCGCGCCGCCCTGGACCGCCGAGCCGGCGAACTGACCTCCGGAGGCGATAATGACTTGGTTTTTTCGACACTCCACGCGGGGGGACAGGTGGCGTATTTGCCGCTCTTGCGGCTGACTCATCTTATCCCCACCGGCCGGCTTAATCCGCGCTACCTCGCTCGTCTCAACGCCGGAATTCAGCGTTCATGGGTCCGAGTTCTTTCCCTCCATCAACAGTGCCCCTGGCCCCCGATTTCACCATGGACGGTCCCGTTGCGATCGTTCCGCATCTGGTTCCGCGCACGGGGTTGGCGGGGCCCGGTGGAACGCATCCGCTATTGCGGTTTGCGTGGGCGCTTTTTGG
>CAXBDS010000179.1:0-10892 GCA_963974355.1 uncultured Opitutaceae bacterium | reverse complement strand
CGGACGACAGGAGCAACTCCCGCAACGCCCCCCGATCGACTTCCGGCCGATGGCCACGGCCAGGCTCGTCGACCCACACGTAGCCGTGTTTATCGAGCACCCGGGTCGCATCGCCGCCGGCCAGGATGATGCGTTGAAATCCGTTGAACAACCCGGCGGCTTGCAGCGCGGCCTGGCCCGAGGCCTCGTGCAGGTCGAGCATGCCGCCTTGGGGACGGGCGTTGGGCGACGCCTCGGCCTCGTAGAGGTCGGCCGCGATGCCGTGACGGTGGAGAATGCGCGCGAGGGTGAGTCCGCCCAATCCGGCGCCAAGAATCGTGATCACGACGCGGAGCCGGGGGAAACCGGCGACGATGAAGCCGAGGGCGCCGACGATGCCCAAGCGGAGGGCGGCGCCGCGGCAGAGCCCGCGGTTGCGGCGGTCGCCTCCGCCTCGCGGGCAAAGCGCGCGAGAAAGTGCACGAAGGCGTTGTAGTGCAGGCGCTGGCCTGTGACCTCGCCGATGGTCGGATCGTCGCGCAGCGTTTGGCCGGGGGAAGGCGCCGGCGGCACGACGGAAGAAGCGGCCGGGGCCGGAGTGGAGGAAGGGTTCATCGGAACGAAAAAGAAGGAAACGGTGAGAGACAGCGCGGGGATCCGGCGGGCCGGAAATGGCTTAGCGTGGATCTTCGGCCGTGTCGGCGCTGACGAGCAGCACGAGGGAAATGAGGATGAGACTTACGGTGATCATGGCGGGAAAGGTGTGGCGCGGGCGCAACGCGGCCCGGACCAAGGCGGTGGAACAAGGGGCCGGCCGGGCGCGGCGGCGGCGCGAGCCCACAGGCCAAAACCGGCGCGGCGATGATGGTTTCAAGCAACGACTCGCAACGCCTACGCGTTGGAATCGGACGAGGATGGCGGGCCCTTGCGGTCGTCGGGCTCGCACCACGGCGGGCGCGGCCAGTCGCCAAAGCGTTGGCGCATCTCTTCGCGGAATTTCTCCCGCCCGGTGGAATCGAGTGTCGCCCACTTTTTCTCCATCATCTTGCGGCGAAATTTTTCCTTCGGTCCGCCCCCGCAGCCGCCCCGTCCCCCGGGGAAACCGCCGAAGAGGATCTTGCCGAGCACGAGCAGACCAAGCGCCTGCCAGTAGGTGATGGATTTCACCTCCAGGACATCGGTGACGACCCCGTTCCAGAGGGCGTAAACGACATAGGTCAGCACGGCGACGAACGCCAAAATGGCGAACGGGAAGAAAAAACAGCGGCGGCGGAAATCGTCTTTCATGGACGGATGTGGTTAAAGGCGGGAGGGGACCGACGGCCTAATCGCTGGCCGTGGTGAGAAAATCGGCGCGAAGCGGTTCGAGGCGTTCGCGCAGGTGGAGGATGGCGTAGCGCTTGCGGGAGAGCAGCGTGTTGACGTTTTCGCCGGTGAGGGCGGCGATGTCCTGAAACGACATGGCTTCGAGTTCGTGCCAGATGAACACTTGGCGCTGTTCCTCCGGCAGTTCGGAGAGCGCGCCGTGGAGCTCGTCCCAAAACAGTTGGCGCCGGTGAGCCGTGCGCGGCGTCTGGTCGTCGCGCAGCACGTAGTCGGCAAGATTAAAACCGGTGTCGGCGCTCACCTCGTCGAGGGCGTCAAGCGAGTCCATGGTGGGCTTGCGCGAGCGGTCGATGATGCGGTTGCGAGCGACACGGTAGAGCCAGGCAGAGACCTGCTCGACCGGACCGGCGTCGAGCGTCACGGCGAGTTGCTGCCAGACATCCTGCAACACATCCTCAGCGTCGGCGTCGTTGCGCACCCGCACCCGAATGAAGCGCATGAGTCGACGTCCCGCTTCGTTCACCACTTGGGAGAAGCGTTTGTTTTGCTCGGTGCTCATTATGCGCGGGATCGGTCGGACGGCGTCCATGCCAACCAAGCAGACGGATGAGACCCGGATATATTGTGAAACAAACGAAGTTTTTTCCGCATGGGGCCGCCAAGCATCAGCCTAGGCCACCACCGCGGGCTTTAAAACGGCTTCACACCAAACGCGGAAACTCGTGGGCGTGGTGTTGGCGGCGGTGCGCGGTTCGGCGTTGTCCAAGCCCTCGTTTTTGGCGCGCATCATGTCGACCAGGCCCTGCGCCATCGCCCCGGAGACGCCCCGCCCCAGCAGGCCAGCGTGGAAGGCCTCGAACGAGACTGGCTGAAAACGCACGGGTTTGCCCAGGACTTCGGTCATGATCTGAGCCATGTCGTTGAGCGACAGGTCTTCCGGCCCCAGCACGGGCACGCTATCCGCCCCGCCCCACGACGGATCAAGCAAGAGCTTCGCCGCCGCGGCAGCAATATCGCCGGTCGCGCAGGTCGGAACTCTACGGTCGCCAGCCAGGGGCGAGACGAACACACCTCGGCTTCTGATCGCATCCACTTGGCGCAGCACGTTGTCCATGAACGAGGGCATGGTGAGCGCGCGAAACGCCACGCCGGTGGCGGCGATCAACGCATCCATCGCGAGCGAGGCCGTGACAAACCCGGCACGGTCCACCCATGGCGATCCCCGCCCAAGGGCCGAGACGCTCACCACCCGCTTGACCCCGTGATCGCGCAAGCCCTGGCAAAGCGGACGCGTGAAATCGAGATAGGCCGCGGCGAGACTCGGCGCCTGCAAGGCCGGCGGCGGCAGCCAAAACACCGCCTCCGCGCCGGGCAGGGCCTGAGCGAGCACGGCCGCATCGCCGTGCGAACCGGGAATGACCTCCACCCGTTCGCGGATTTCGGCCGGCAGACGGGACGGATCGCGCGCGATCACGCGGATCGGTTCGTCGTCGGCCGCAAGCAGGGTCGTCAAAAGTTGGCGCCCGATGGCACCGGTAGGCGTGGTCAGAAGGATCATCAGCAGGAAATCGGAAGGCAACGCGGGCGGTGAATAAGTAAACTACACCGTTTCGTTTACTTCTTGTCAAGCGGCTCGCCAAACGTGTTGTCAACCGGCGGGAGGCCGCGACACTGGGGGGATGGCAAGACGGGGCGACCAACTGCGTGAGCACATCCTCTGGACCGCGAAAGACGTGTTCCTGGAGATGGGGTTCGAACGCGCATCGATGGACGTCGTCGCCCGTCGCGCCGAAACCTCGAAGCGCTCCCTCTATGCGCACTTCGAAAGCAAAGAAAACCTGTTCCTCGCGGTGATCGAGTTGGTGCGCGGCTTATTCCTCACGCGCCTGCGGATGCCTGGCGACTATGCCGATAAACCCAACGAGGCGCTGGTCATGTTTTGCGGGGTTTATTTGGAAAAGCTCCTTCACGAACCCGCCATCCGGATGTGCCGCATGAGCATGGCTGAAACGGAACGCTTCCCGGAAGGTGCGGCGCAGTTTTTTGACGTGCTGTTCGCCGAGGTCCACACCCGCCTTGCGGGCTACCTCAAGATCACCTTCAGCCTGACGCCGCGCGCCAGTGCAGAGGCGTCAAACCGCCTGCTTGGCCAGGTGCTCTTTCCGCGTTTCACCCGCGCCCTCTTCGGCTTGGATCCTTTGGTAAAAGTCTACAGCCCCGAAGTCCTCCCGCCCGACTTCGATCTCAAACCGATCCGCCGCGCCGTCGCCGACCTGATCGCGTCGCTCCCGACCTCGCAGTAACCCCGCCACCTCCCGCGAGGCGCTCAGCCGTTTGCCTTTAGACGCAGCCCCAGCGCCGCAATCGAGGCACCGAGCGCCAACTCCGTGACGGCCATCCACCCGCCATGCTGCAACAGCACGCCGCTCAGCCCGGCGCCGACGGACATTCCGACAAACATCACCGTAAATAGCACCGCATTCAGCCGGCTGCGCGCCGCCGGATCGATCCCGTAAACGATGTGCTGGTGCGCGATCAGGGTCATCTGCACCCCCAGATCGAAGCCGATCACACTCACCGCGATCAACACCAGTTGCGCCTCCGGCGAAAGCAACGGCAACACGGTCATCAGTCCGAACGAGACCACCGCCAGACCCGCGCCCAACCGCGTCACAAGTTGCGGTCCGCGCCCATCCGCCAAGCGCCCCGCCAAGGGCGCGCCGAGCGCCCCCGCCGCGCCCGCCAATCCAAAGGCCCCCGCCGCCGCGCTGCCCAGATGAAACGGCGCCCCGTGCAAAAACAGCGCCAGCGACGACCAGAACGCGCTGAAGCCGACCGACAACAACCCTTGCGCCAGCGCCGCACACCGCAGCGCCCGATGTCGCCGCCACATGGTCCAGAGCGACGTCAACAGCGCCGAGTAGGCCATTGTCGTGGTCGCACGGATACGTGGCAGACCCCGCCAGCCCGCCACCAGCGCCAGCCCGATGCTCCCCGCCGCCGCCGCCAACATCGTGCGCCAACCCGCCTGCTGCGCGACCAATCCGCTCACCACCCGCGACAACAAAATCCCCATCAGCAACCCCGTCATCACCGTGCCCACAACCTTGCCGCGCCGCTTGTCATGCGCCAACGCCGCCGCTCCCGAGACCACGTCCTGCGCCAGCGTCGCCGCCAGCCCGACGACCAGACTCGCCCCCAGCAACACCCCGATGTTCGGCGCACCCGCACTCACCAACAACGCCACCCCCAGCGCCGCCGCCTTCCGCAAAATGATCCGCCGCCGATCAAAGCGGTCCCCCAACGGCGCGAGGAACAAAATCCCCAGCGCGTAACCCAGCTGCGTCAGCATCGGCACCAGGCTGATCGCGCCCTCCGATGCCCCCACGCCTTCGCCCATCACCGCCAACATCGGCTGGCTGTAGTAGAGCGTCGCGACCGCCAACCCCGCGATGCCGGCGAGTAACAGGATCAACTGCGAGGACAGTGCGGGCGCCTCTTCCCGTGCGCCGGCCCCCCGCGATTGCTTATGCGTGATTTGAATGCGAGTCATTGTGCTCCCAACTTTAGCAAAAGCTCGCCAAAGCGGTAGACGGCTGAGATGCATGTCGTTCATACGTTCAACGTATGGCCAAATCGAAAAAATCTCCGCGGCCGTCTCCCGCCACGGCGCCCGCCCGCCCCATCGCGGCTTGGGGCACGGCCGACCGCCTCGATCTCCTGCAAACCTTCGTGCAGATCATCGAAGCCGGCAGCCTTTCCGCCGCCGCCAACCAACTCGGCACCACCCAGCCGACCGTGAGCCGGCGCCTGCAACAGCTGGAGCGCGCCCTCGACCAACCCCTGCTCCACCGCTCCACGCATCACCTCAAACCGACCGAGGAGGGCAACCGTTGCTACCAACGCGCCAAGGATCTGCTCGCCGGTTGGGCCGCCTTTGGTGCCGCTTTCTCCGGCGAGCACGCCGAACCCGCCGGCCACCTGCGCATCGTCGTGCCCCATGCGTTCGGCCAACAATTGCTCGTCGATGCCGTCGCCGTCTTCCTGCGCCGCCACCCCAAGGTCACGCTCGACTGGGAACTGCGCGACCAAGCTCCCGACTTCATTGCCGAAGGCGTCGACTGCGCCCTCTACGTCGGCGCGGTGCGAGACCCGCTTACCGTCGCGGTTCGGCTCGCCGCCATCCCGCGCATTGTTGTCGCCGCGCCCTCCGTGCTCGCCGCCCGACCGCTCCCGACCCACGCCCGCGACCTCGCCGCCCTGCCGTGGTTGGCACTCAAGACCTTCTATCAGCAGGAGGTCGTGCTCCGGCACGCGGATACCGCCGAGACGTGCCGCCTCGCTTTTCGGCCGGTCTTCAGCACCGACAATCTCTATGCTTTGCGCAGCGCGGCCCTGCACGGCTTGGGCGTCGGCATCATCTCGTCGTGGATCGCGACGCCGGACCTCACCGCCGGCACGCTCCGGCAACTTGTCCCGAAGTGGGCCGCGCCTCCGTTGCCGCTGTATCTGATTTACCCTTACGCCCGCTACCAATCGGCCAAATTGCGCGCCTTCGTCGCGACCATGCGCGAAGTCATGGCCGACACCCTCGGCGGCACCGTCATCCCTCCGCCGGAGCCGGATCGCCGCTAACTGCGGCCATCCGCCGCATCGATCAACACTTCGGCCGCCGCCCGCGCATCCTTGGCGTAGGAGGAATCCCGATACATGTCGGCGTAGAGGGTGGCCCCATCCACCAGCAACAGAAGCTGCCGCGCCAACCTCGCCGGTGACTTGAGTCCGGCCTTGCGGCAGAGGTTTTCCACCCGCTCAACCATCGCCCGCTTGTAGGCGGTCGCCGCCTCCCGCGGTTTCGCGCCGGCTTCGCCAAATTCGCCGACCGCCTTCATAAAGGCGCAGCCGCTGAAATCGGCCGTGCAAAACCACGCCGCATGCCAGTCAAACAGAGCCAACAACCGCGCCCGGGGATCCTCCCCCGCCTCCGCCACGGCCGCATCGATCGCCGCCAGGATGAGCGCACTGCGCTTGCCCATCGCCGCCGCAATCAGGTCGTCCTTCGATGCGAAATGCTTGTAGAGCGTCATCTTCGCCACGCCCGCCTCGGCCAGCACGGTGTCGATCCCCACCGCGTGATAGCCACGCTGACAAAACAGCGCCCACGCCGTGTCGAGCAACTGCTCGCGCTTGGCGGACATCGGAACGGAGGACTCAAGGGCGGCTCTTTTCATGGCACCAAATCATCAGGCTCCCCTCCCCTCCGCAAATAAAATATACAGATCTGTCTATTTACCACTTGACGCAAAATATACAGATCTGTCTACTCCCGTCGTCGCCCCGCTCCTCGGGCACTCTAAAAACTCAAATCCATTCATCATGAATCCTCGCATCGCCACCATCGATCCGACCACCGCCACCGGCCCGCTCGCCGCCAAGTTCGCCGCCGTAAAGGCCAAGCTCGGCCTCGTCCCCAACCTCGTTCGCACCTTCGCCCAGGCCCCGGCCGTCCTCGACGCTTACCTCGGCCTCTCCGGCTCCCTCGCCGCCGGCGTGCTGCCCGCCAAGGTCCGTGAGCAACTCGCCCTCACCCTCGGCGAGGCCAACGGCTGCGACTACTGTCTCTCCGCCCACTCGCTCGGCGGCAAAGCCGCCGGTCTCTCGCCCGCCGACGTCGAGGCCGCCCGCCGCGGCACCGCCGCCGACCCGAAGGCCGACGCCCTTCTCCGCTTCGCCTCCGCCGTCTTGAACCAGCGCGGCGCCGTCTCCGACGAGACCGTGGCCACCGTCCGTGCCGCCGGTGCGACCGACGCCGAGATCCTCGAGGTCGTCGCCCACGTCGCGCTCAACGTGCTGACCAACTTCACCAACAACGTCGTGCAAACCACGATCGACTTCCCCCACGCCAAGCCGCTGGCCGAAGCCGCCGCGTAATCCGTTCCGCCACCCAACCCTCACTCCTCCCACCCTTCCAACTCGCCTTCATCATGAATACCATCACCACCCGCGACGGCACCGTCATCGCCTACAAAGACCTCGGCCCCAAAGACGGCCCGGTCATCACCTTCAGCCACGGCTGGCCGCTCAGCTCCGAAGCCTGGAATCCCCAGATCTTCTTCTTCGCCTCCCGCGGCTACCGCGTCATCGCCCACGACCGCCGCGGACACGGCCGCTCCTCCCAGCCCTGGGATGGCAACCACATGGACCAATACGCCGACGACCTCGCCGAGCTCTTTGACCACCTCGACATCAAGGACGCCGTCATGGTCGGCCACTCCACCGGCGGCGGCGAAGTCGCCCGCTACATCGGTCGCCACGGCACCGCCCGCGTCAAGCAGGCCGTCCTCCTGGGCGCCGTCCCGCCCATCATGGTGAAGACCGAGCAATATCCCGGCGGCCTCCCGATCGAGGTCTTCGACGGCTTCCGCGCCGCCTACCTTGCCGACCGGGCCCAGTTTTTCCTCGACGTCGCCAGCGGCCCGTTCTTCGGCTTCAACCGCCCCGGTGCCAAGGTCTCCCAAGGCCTCATCCAGTCGTGGTATAACCAAGGCATGCAGACCGGCTTCAAGAACGCCTACGATTGTATCAAGGCCTTCTCCGAAACCGACTTCACCGCGGACCTGAAAGCCATGACCGTGCCCACGCTCGTCATCCACGGCGACGACGACCAGATCGTGCCCATCGGCGCCTCCGCCCACGAAGCGATCAAGCTGCTGCCCCACGTCACGCTCAAGATCTACGAAGGCGGCGACCACAGCCTCGGCGACACCCACACGGACCGCTTCAACGCCGACGTCCTCGCCTTCGCCCAAGCCTGATCAATACCGACCGCCACCCGGCCAAACCCAAACGCCGTCCCTCACCGGACGGCGTTTTTTGTCTCCCCGCGCCACCCCCACTCTCCCGCGCCGAGGGTCCGCACGGGAAAATCTCTCCGGCTCATTCGCCAAATCTCTACCGGCCTGTTCATGGTAAACACCTTCATGAAAGCCATCGCCTTCTCCCGTAACCTGCCCATCACCGACCCCGCCTCGCTTGAGGACGTCACCCTGCCTGCGCCCGTCGCCACCGGACGCGACCTGCTTGTCCGCGTGCACGCCATCGGGGTCAACCCCGTCGACACCAAAGTCCGCCGCGGCGGCGCCGTCACCGACGGCCGACGCGTGCTCGGTTGGGACGCCGCCGGCGTCGTCGAAGCCGTCGGCCCCGAAGTCACGCTCTTCCAACCCGGCGACGCCGTTTACTACGCCGGCTCCCTCGTCCGCCCCGGCGCCAACAGCGAGCTCCACCTCGTCGACGAGCGCATCGTCGGCCGCAAACCCCGCCGCCTCTCCGACGTCGAGGCCGCCGCCATCCCGCTCACCGCCATCACCGCCTGGGAAGCCCTCTTTGATCGCCTTGAGATCGACCGCACCGGCCAGCGCCACGCCGGTAAATCGCTCCTGATCATCGGCGGCGCCGGCGGCGTCGGCTCCCTTGCCATCCAGCTCGCCAAGCGCGCCGGCCTGCGCGTCATTGCCACCGCCTCGCGCCCCGAATCCGCCCAATGGGTGAGAGACCTCGGCGCGACCGACGTCGTCAACCACGCCGAGCCCCTCCCGCCGCAGCTCGCCGCCCTCGGTCTGCCCACCGTCGATTACATCGCCAACTTCGCCGACACCGACCGTTACTGGAATGTCATGGCCGAGCTGATACGCCCGCAGGGCCGCATCGTCTCGATCGTGGAGAACAGCGACCCGCTCGACCTCAACGTGCTGAAAGCCAAGAGCGTCGCCTTCTTTTGGGAGCTCATGTTCACCCGCTCGATGTTCGGCACGGACGACATGATCGAGCAGCACCACCTCCTCAACGTCGTCGCCGACCTGATCGACGCCGGCGAGCTGCGCGCCACGCTGCAGACCCACCTCACGCCCATCAACGCCGCCAACCTCCGCGAGGCCCACGCCCAGCTCGAGAGCGGCCGCACCATCGGCAAGATCGCCCTCTCCGGCTGGTAAACCTCCGCGATCAAGAGGTGCAAAAACCAGGGCGGCCGCGGCAGGCCGCCCTTTATTTTTGCCCGGCCCACGACCCCGAGTCGGCGCACCGGGTGGGCCTGCCCCCGATCGTCGGATATCCCCCACCGGGCAATCCCGCCCGAAGAACACCGCCAAGCCGACGCGTTCGAGGCTTCAGGTGCGGCGACCCGGTGGGCGTGGCTCCACGCCGCGCTCCGTCCGGTCTCCGGGTTCAGGTTTCAACTCCGCCCGCCCGCAATTCCTCTCGCGCGCCACGTAGGCGGCGACCGCGGTCGCGCTCTCTCCTCCCCCGCCAAACCACGGTCCACAAAAAACCGCCCGCCGGGAATCCGTCCTCGCAAAGCCATCAGGCATTCCCCTATCTCCGCGGCACGCAAGACGCTGCTTGGCCTCAGTGACGCGCGACATCTTCCCCTTATCTGCACCACGCATGCCCTTGGCCATCATCCCCGTTCCCCGCGCCGCATCCTGCAGGATTCCGATTCTGAAGCCGGCTGGCCGCTTGAAAATGCACAAACAACGGCCCGACCCCGTTGGCTCGACCGTCCCATAAAACCAGTCTGCCCGGTTAATCGGTGCCCGAGACCTGCACGACTTGCCCCGGTCGTAGCTCAGCCAAGGCCGACAGCACCCGCGGCACGAGCGCTCTGAGATCGGCGAGTTGGTTGGAGCGCGCGCGCAAGACGATCACGCCAAACGACAACGAAGCCGTCCGTTGTTGGGACGGCAGATTCTTATCGACCGTGATAAACGCGTCATAGTTACCCGCGATGCGCGCGAGTAGGTTTCCGTTGGATACCCCGGCCCATCCTGCGGACGGCACGGTCGAAACGAGATGCCCCGACAACTCCAGCCCCAGACGACGCGGCAGGCACTCGTCAAGAATCACGCGCATGGATCAAGCGTGCGGGAGCGCCGCCGAAGTGACATGGACCCGCGCCTCTTCCAAAAATGCCACGACTTGCTCGCGGCTCACTGACGGAAAATCGTCGAGGAACACGGCGATCGAATCTCCCGCCTCAAGGCAATCGGTGAGGTTTTTGACCGGCACGCGCGTCCCGGCAAACACAGGGGTTCCGTCGAGGATGTCCGGATCGGAAATGATCAGCGCGGCTTTCATAACTGCCGAACGTGACCGCAAGCCACCTCGCGCGCAACCCCGTCGTGCTTCGCTACGCCAACGCCCACCGCCTCGCCTTCGCGCCCAAGCGACCACCCGCCCGACTCCTTGGTCCGGCCCCCCCCCCCCAAAAAAAACCGTAGGCCGCCTGCTCGCAGGCGCTCCTGCCCAGTCCCGAATGCACAAACAACGGCCCGACCCCGTCGGCGTGCCGCGCGACACCCTCCCCATGTCTGCACCTCCTATGTCCCCGGCCATCATTATCGTGCCCCGCGAAGCATCCTGCAGGATTCCGATTCTGAGGTGGATTGGCGGGGGGAAGACGTTTGGCGTTCATCCTTCCTGCCGGGAACCCCAAACCCCAAGGCCTGACCCTTTTTCCGGCTTCGGCCGCCCTAAAAAGTGCTGCCTCCGACAAGATTCAGATGCACCGCCGGCCGCTCACCACGCTT
>CAXBDS010000178.1:0-10920 GCA_963974355.1 uncultured Opitutaceae bacterium | reverse complement strand
CCAAACGCTATGGCAGCGGGCGCGGGTGGGGTGGGACGAGCGCACGGGACCGCAGACGTTTGCCGACCGCCAGACGTTCGACTTCGGCCTGGCGTGGACGTGGCGGATGAGTCGCGCGACCTCGGTGTTGGTGCACGTCGACTACCAAGACCTCGAAGCCAATGCGCCACCCGGCGTGCCGGAATATCGGGCGTCGCGCACCGGGTTGATCGCCGGGCCCTACCGACCGTTGGCGGCGTTTAACCTTAACGGTCCCACGGCGGAAACACGCAAGCGCTCCGCCAGTGCGAGCGTGCAAGTCGACAGCCAGATCAGCCGGGCCCTCAGCTTGCGCGCCAACGTGCAGGCCTACCAACGCGAGCTCGACCAGGACCGTTGGACGAAGGGCGAATACCTCCTCGATGAGGCGATCTTCGGGGGCACCCGGGAGCCCCAGCATTTGGAGCAACCCTTTGCGGCGGTGGCGGCCGAGGTCGATGTGACCCGGCGGTTTGCGGCGTTCGGCGCGGACCACAAGGTGACCGTGGGCCTCGAAACCACGCGCACCGACTACACGCGCACCCAGCGCCAACTTGATCGCGGCGAACGCGATGCCGTTTTGCCGATCACGGTCCGCCTGTTCGACCCGGCGGCGCCCGATTACTATCAGCCGCCCTACCGCGAAGGGCTCTACCGTCGCGTTGTGACAGACCGGAACGAAGTGACAGATTACCAAAGCGTGGTGGTGAGCGAACGCTCTGCGTTGCAGGGCGGGCGCTTCGTCGGCACGACCGGGTTGCGTTACGACCTCGTGGATCTGGCGGTGACCGACAACCGGGCGATCGGCGCCCGGCCCCGGGCCGAGGCGGACGCGCGGCAACTCACCTGGCACGCGGGAGGCAACTGGGTGGTCAAGCCGGGGCGCCTGCTGGCCTTTGCGAATTACAGCACGGCGTTTGAGCCGTCGACGCGAGTCGACGCGCGCACCGGGCGTATCCAGGGAAATGAGACAACCGCCGGCTACGAGGTCGGGCTGAAAGGGAAACTGGCGCCCGCGCACGCGGAGTTTACCGCCATGGCGTTCACCTACACGAACGACAACATCGCGCGGCGCAATCCGCTCTACGAAGACCCGGTGGCGGATCCGGCGCAGACGCAGCCGCAACTCGTGGCCTCCGGGCGGGAACGGTTCGACGGGGCGACCCTGCGCCTCGATGCGGAACCGGGCGAAGGCTGGCGCGTAAACCTGCGGGCGACCGTGTTGCGCGCGATCACGGAATCGTCGCCGGATTTGCCGGAGGAGGAAGGACGGCAGCTTACGCGCGTGCCACCTTACACGCTGGGCGTTTCCGGCCGCTACCGTTTTCCCGAGGGTCGCTGGAACGGTCTGAGTTGCGGGGCCTCGTTCACGATGATCGGGCCATCGGTATGGAGTTATGCCAACGCGACGCGAGAGCGGGTGGAGTTCGGCAGCTACGGTCTCATGAACCTCAATCTGGGCTATTCGTGGAAACAGGCGAAGTATCGGCAGACCCTGGGCCTCAATCTGCGTAACGCGCTGGATCGTGACATGGTCGCCGCCGTCGCGCGAGTCGGGCAAGGCCGCCAGCTCGGCGTGAGTTATCTGCTGATCTTTTAGGGCGGCACGTCCGGAGCCTCCCGCGCCTCCCGATTCTACGGCGGCCGCGGTTCAGAGTCTCGTTTCGGACCGATGCCGCCGGCGGGCGGAGCATCGCTGGAAGCGGGACGCCTTGCCGGACCGTTTACGGGATCGTGGGTGACACCTTGGCGCGCGGAGGCGGCTGAAAACGTAACATTACTCTTCTTGGCAAAAGTGACGTTGATGTTACGTTCGTAACATACCCGTAACAAAAGGACTCCCCATGAAGCTAAATATCATTCTTTCCTGTATTTTCGCCGGTGCTGTGAGCGCCGTTTCTGCCGCCCCCACTCAGAACTCCGACGGCGCCAAGGCGGTCACGCCGGGCGTGACCCAAGTCGTGCAAATCAAAGGCATGGACAAGGCTCCAGTGGTGAAGGCGCAGGTCGCGCCGACCTACCCGACGGAGTTGCGCGGCAAAGGCATCCAAGGTTTTGCGACGATCGACATGCTCGTCGATTCCTCCGGCCGCGTGGTCGAGGCGACTGTGGCGCGCGCGACGCATCCGCTGTTCGGTGAGCAAGCGGTCGAAGCCGCCAAATCGTGGAACTTTGAGCCTGCCATGGCGGGTGGTCACCCGATCACGACCCGGGTGCGCGTGCCGTTCGAGTTCGTGATGCCGCAGATCGTGGCGATGGAGCAGCGCTAAACGCGCCGCCTGAGACCTACCCCGCGACGCGCTCGTCCCCGGACCGCGTCAAATCAAGCCCCGGCCTTCACCCGCCGGGGCTTTTTGGTGGGCGGGAGCGAAGAGCCCCCCGCCCGGCGGATGGCCATCACCGACGATCAGGCTTTCAGTGTGGCGACCTTTTGGCGGAGGTGGGTGCTGCGGGTCTTGGCGTCGCTGTTGCGCACGGCCATGCCGTAGGCGGCGGGTTCGCCGACGATGAAGACCTTTTTTTTGCCGCGCGTGATGGCGGTGTAGAGGAGGTTGCGCTGGAGCATCATGAAATGAGCCTTGAGCAACGGCACGATGACGACGGGGTATTCGCTGCCCTGCGATTTGTGGATGGAGATGGCGTAGGCGAGGGCGAGGTTGCTGAACTCGCCGCGTTCGAAGGTATGCGTGTCACCGTCAAAATCGGCGGTCAGTGTGCCGGTTTTGGTATCGACGGCGGTGATGCGGCCGATGTCGCCGTTGAAGAGGTTCTTGTCGTAGTCGTTGCGCAGCTGGATGACCTTGTCGCCCGTTTCGAAACTGCCGCTCGGACCGCGCAGGGAACCGACGGACAAGGCCGGTAGACCGCGCGTCTTCACCCTGGCCAAGGCTTCCTGGAGGCGTTGGTTGAGGTTGCCGACGCCGGCCTGCCCCTTGTGCATCGGCGCCAATACCTGCACGTCGGTCACCGGGTTGAAATAGCTGTAGTGCCGCGGGATATACTCGAGCACGAGCTGCAGCACGCGGGTGACGCACTCCTCTTGGGACTGGGCGGTGATAAACGTGAGGTCGCCCCACGCCTGGACGGCGGAAACATCGTCGACGGTCGGCGGCATGCCGGGCTCGCCGGCGTTGATGGCGTGCGCGGTCGTGACGATCTGGCTTTGGCCCTTTTGCCGATAAATGACGTTGAGTCGCGTGACCGGCACGCGCTCGGTCGCGATAAGGTCTTTGAGGACGTTGCCGGCGCCGACAGAGGGCAACTGATCGGTGTCGCCGACGAGCAGGAGGTGGGCGCGGGCGGGCACGGCCTGCATGAGCGAGGAGGCGAGGCGGGTATCAAGCATCGAGGCCTCGTCGACGATGAGGAAGTCGGTGGCGAGCGGGGTGTCCTCGTTGGCGGTGAAGCGACCTTTGGCCGGGTCGAACTTGAGCAGGCGGTGGATGGTCTGCGCGAAACCGCCGGTGGTCTGCGCGAGACGCTGGGCGGCGCGACCGGTGGGCGCGGCGAGATGCACGCGCACCTTTTTGGCGCGGAGGATATCGACGAGGGCGCGCAGGATGGTGGTTTTGCCGGTGCCGGGACCGCCGGTGAGGATGGTGAACTTGGCGGCGAGGGCGTTTTTCAGGGCGCTCTTTTGTTGGTCGGCGAAAGCGATGGCCGCCTTTTCCTCGGCCCACTTCACGGCGGCGTCGATCTTGATGGGCGGCAGGCCGCTGGGCACGGCGGCGAGTCGCTGGACGACGGCGGCGATCTTGGTTTCGGCGCGATCGTTGAGCGGGAGTTGGATGAGGCCGGAGCCGGGTAGCGGGTCGGGCGTATCCGCCGGGAGGTGACGGATGAGGGTCTTGGCCTCGACGAGGGCGCCGATGCGGGCGCCGACGAGATCGGCGGCGGTTTCGAGGAGAGCGGCGGCGTGGTCAATGAGGTCGACCTCGCGGAGGGCGGTGTGACCCTCGTCCTGCAGGGTTTCGAGGGCGTAGAGCAGGCCGGCGTCGAGGCGAGGCGGGGCGTCGTTGGCGTAACCGAGGTTGATGGCGATGCGGTCGGCGGTGCGGAAACCGATGCCGTCGATGTCCTGGGCGACCTTGTAGGGCTGGTTGAGCAGGACCTGTTTGGCCTCGGCGCCGTAGTGCTTAAGGAGCTTCACGCACTGGCCGGTGGTGATGCCGTAGGTCTGCAGGAAAATGTAGAGCTCGCGGAAGGCGCGTTGCTCGTCCCAGGCGGCCTTGATCGCGAGGGCGCGTTTTTTGCCGATGCCGGGCACGGTTTTCAGGCGGGCGCTTTCTTCGGTGAGGGTGCGGAAGGTGTCGGTGCCGAAGGCGTCGACGATCTTGTTGGCGTAGACCTTGCCGATGCCGGGGACGAGGCCGCTGCCGAGGTATTTGCGGATGCCATACACGCTGGACGGCAAGCGGGAGGAAAACTCGGCGATCTTGAACTGGGCGCCGTGCTGGCTGTGGCGCGTCCACTCGCCGGTGAGCTCGAGCGTCTCGCCGCATTGCACGCCGGGGAGCACGCCGACAATGGTGGTCTTCTCGGCGTCGGCGCCGTCGGGCCGAAATTCAGCGATGGTGTAGTGGTTTTCCTCGTTGAGGAAAATGATGCGCTCAAGGACGCCGGTAAGGTTGTCGGGGGCCTGCGCCATGGCTACGAACCAAACGGGTTAAGGCGTCGCGGGGCACGAATAAACACGAGGGGAGGGCCGAAAGGGGGTGGACGACTAGAGGCGCACCTTGGAGTCGCGCGCGACTTTGTGTTTTCGGGGGTAGTCGGCGATGGCGTGGAGGCCGCGGCTTTCGTGGCGCTGCAAGCCGCAGGCGACGATGAGCTGCGCGACGGTGGTGAGGTTGCGCAACTCGAGCAGGTGGGCATCGACCGAGAAATTCCAGTAGTAGTCGTGGATCTCGCGAGCGAGGGTGGAGAGGCGGTGATGTGCGCGTTCGAGGCGTTTTGTGGTGCGCATGATGCCCACGTAGTCCCACATGGTGCGGCGGAGTTCGTCCCAGTTGTGCGAGATGACCACCCTTTCGTCGGGATCGTGGCCGCCGAGGTCGACCCAGGTCGCCACGGGCACGCGACGTTGTTTGGCGTTTTTGGCCAAATAGGCATCGACCGATTGCGCGGCGCGGTGGGCAAGCACGACGGCCTCGAGCAATGAGTTGGAAGCGAGGCGGTTGGCGCCGTGCAGGCCGGTGCAGGCGACTTCACCGCAGGCGTAGAGGCCGGCGAGTTCGGTTTCGCCGGCAAGGGTGGTGGCGACGCCGCCGCAAGTGTAATGGGCGGCGGGCACGACGGGCAGGTAGTCCTTGGCGAGATTGAGGCCGATTTTTTTGCAGGCGCGCGTGATCTGAGGAAAACGGTCGCGGAGAAAGGCTTCGTTGCGATGCGTGATGTCGAGCCAGACGTGAGGCGTGCCGCTTTTTTTCATTTCGGTATCGATGGCGCGGGCGACGATGTCGCGCGGCGCGAGGTCGGCCATCGGGTGGTAGTGCGGCATGAACGCCTCGCCGGCCAGATTGCGCAAGATGGCGCCTTCGCCGCGGACCGCTTCCGAGATGAGGAAACGCTCGCCCGTGGTCGAGTAGAGCGTGGTGGGATGGAACTGAATGAATTCCATGTTCCGCACCTCGACGCCGGCGCGGTAGGCCATGGCGATGCCGTCGCCGGTCGCGATATCCGGATTGGTCGTGTAGTGGTAAACCTGCCCGGCGCCGCCGGTGGAGAGCATGACGACGGGCGCGCGAAAGGTGCGCACGCGGCCGTCGCGCACGTCGAGCGCGTAGAGACCGACGATACGGCGGGGAGTCGCCTTGGTTTTCCCTTTCGGCTTGGTGCCGCGCTTGCCGGTGGCGATGAGATCGATGCCAAAGATGTGTTCGAACAAGGCGATGCGCGGGTGGCGACCGACGGCCTTGAGGAGAGCGGCTTCGATGGCTTTGCCGGTCATGTCCTTGACGTGGAGGATACGGCGTTCGGTGTGGCCGCCCTCGCGGCCGAGATCGTAGGCGCCGGCTTCGTCGCGGGAGAATTTCAGGCCGAGATCAACCAACTCCTGCACCCGGGCCGGGCCGTCGCGCACGATCTCGCGCACGACCTTCTCGCGGCAGAGGCCGTCGCCAGCGACGAGGGTGTCGGACACGTGTTTTTCGACGTCATCCGTCTGGCCGGTGACGACGGCAATGCCGCCTTGGGCCCAGTTGGTGTTGGAATCGGCTTTGGTCTTTTTGGTGAGGATGGCCACCGAATGACCGAGATCAGCGGCCTTCAGCGCGAAGCTGAGGCCGGCAATACCGCTGCCGAGAACGAGAACGTCGTAGTCTTGGGTCATGTCGAAAACAGGGAGACCTTTAACCACGAATGGGCACCAATCGACACGAATAATTGCAGTCCCCGACGACGGGCCGGGTGCGATGTGATCGAGGGAGATCCGGGGCGTTCTTCTGGGAGGCGGGTATTATTGGCTGGATTTTCGGAGGGGTGAATCCGTGTAAGAGGTAACGGTAAGACGATGAGCATGGAAATCAAAGGCCGCGACCTGCTCGCGGAAGGATGGAGCGCGGGCCCGGGGCTGGGGATCGCGTTGAAGCGCGCCCGGGCGTTGGACGCGGCGGGAGTCGCGCGGGCGGAGCTGTGGGGACAACTTGCGGCGGAATATCCGAAGGAGGTGCCCTTGCAGACGCCGCGAACGGTGGCGGCGCCATTGGCCGAGGCGATCGAGGCCGACAACGCCGAAGAGGCGGACAACGTGGTCGCGGTGCGTCAGCGCATGACGGAGTTGTTGCACATGCCGGTTGTGCTCCGCGGCGCGGTCATGCCGGACGCGTGTCCGACGGGCAGCGCGCCGGCGACGATTCCGGTGGGGGGAGCCGTCGCGGTGGAGAATGCGATCATCCCGGGAGCGCATTCGGCGGACGTCTGCTGCTCGATGTTCGCGTCGTTTTTTTCGGCGAATCATCCCGTCGGCGAGGTGATGGATCACCTGCAAAAGGTGACGCACTTCGGACCGGGCGGGCGTCCGCGGGGCGGGCAATGGAAGTCGGCCGTGCTGGACGAGCCCGTGTGGGACAACCCGTTTCTTTCGGGCTTGCGTGGGCGCGCCCAGGATTTTCTCGGGACGCAGGGCGACGGGAACCATTTTGCCTACGTCGGCGAGATCACATTCCGTGAAGATCAGCGCCGGGCGTTGGCCGCGGCGGGTCACGAGGATCTGGCCCAGGCGATCGAGCGGGAGGGCGGAGTATTTCGCGTGCTCGTGACGCATCACGGTTCGCGCGGATTGGGCGCGGATCTCTATAAGCGTGGCATGAAGGCGGCGCGGGCTTGGTGTGAACGGAACATGGCAGGGGTTCCCGAGGCGGCTTTGTGGTTGCCGGCGGATACGGACGAAGGGCGCGCGTATTGGGACGCGTTGCAATACGTCGGCCGCTGGACGCGCGAGAACCACCGTTTGATCCACGAAGCGACGCTGAGTCGGCTCGGCCAGCGGGCGGCGATGCAGATCGGCAACGAGCACAATTTTGTGTGGAAACGCGGTGACGTGTTTTACCACGGCAAAGGTGCGACCCCGGCGTGGCGGGACGAGCAGGGGCGTCCGCGGCTGGGCTTGATTCCGCTCAACATGGCGCGGGAGATTCTGCTTGTGCTTGGGACGGACAACGACGCGTTCCTCTCGTTTTGTCCGCATGGGGCGGGGCGCAACCGTTCACGCACGGCAACGCTGGCGCCATTTAAGAACGACGACGGCGTGCTCGATCCGGCGCGGGTGAAGGCGGAGCTCGATGCGACCACGTCAGGACTCGATGTGCGTTGGTTCAGCGGCTCGGCGGATTTGTCGGAGGCGCCGATCGGCTATAAAGACGCAACCAAAGTGAAGGCGCAGATTGCGCGTTTTGGCTTGGCCACCGTGGTCGGCGAAATCCAGCCGCGCGGTTGCATCATGGCCGGCGAGGCGGAAGAGCAACCGTGGGAACGGGCGCGTCGACTGAAGCGGGCCCGGCACAAAAGCGAGCGCTCCGACGCGGCGCGGGAGCTGACGGGGCGATGACGGGTCGTCAACCGAACGCCGGGGGGAAGGTCCTGTTTGTTTGTGCGCGCAACGCATGGCGCAGCCCGACTGCGGAAACGTTGTTTCGATCTCGCTCCGGGTGGTGGACGCGCTCAGCGCGCACGAGTCGGGTGGCCCGGATGCGCGTGACCTCGGCGCACCTGGGCTGGGCGGATGTGGTCTGCGGCATGGAGCATGGGCACGCGAAGCGCTTGCACCCGGAGTTTCCGGCGGCGCTGGATAAATTATCGGCAGAGCGATGAGAGGCGGGCCGGCTCTCGATCGTTACGTTACCCCAGCGGATACGGATGGAGTGCCGTGATAGCGTCGATCTTGGCGAGGACTTCGGCGCTGAGCACGAGGTCGGCGGCGAGAAGGTTTTCCTCGAGTTGCGCCATGCTGGTGGCGCCGAAGATGGTCGAGGCGACGAAGTCCTTTTGTTTGCTCCACGCCAGACACAGGGGAACGAGGCCGAGCCCGACCTCGGTCGCGAGCACCCGCAAGGCATCCACGGTCGCGAGGCTCTTCTCGTTGACGAAGCGATGAGCCATCTTGCGTTGGCGTTCGCCGTCGCCGGTCAGGTAGCCGGTGAAGCGGGCGCCTTCGGGGAGGCCGCCGTCATTGTATTTGCCGGAGCAGACGCCACCGCCAAGCGGAGAGTAGGGCAGGCAGGAGATTTTTTCGCGGCGGCAGATGTTGGCGAGCTCGTCCTCGAAGCGGCGGTTTAGAATCGAGTAGTTGTTTTGGATCGTATCATAACGGGCGATACCGCGGGTCTGGGCCGTGGCTTCGGCCTTCATCGTGCCCCAGGCGTTTTCGTTGCTGGAACCAATTGTGCGGACGAGGCCCTCGCGTTTGAGTTCGTCGAGGGCGGACAAGGTTTCCTCGTAGCCAAAATCGTGATCGGGCCAATGCGTTTGATAGAGATCAACGTAGTCGGTTTGCAGGCGGCGCAGGCTGCCCTCGATGGCGCGGCGGATGTGATGCCGATCCATGCTGTTTTTGCCGGAGCGAATCGGCGGGTTGAACCAGCCGTGGGCCGGGCCGGCGATCTTGGTGGCAAGGATGATGCCGTCGCGGGGTTTGGTTTTGAGCCAGCGCCCGACGATCTCTTCGGTGCGGTTGACGTATTCAAGCTTGGGCGGGACGGGATACACCTCGGCCGTGTCATAAAAATCGATGCCGGCGTCGTAGGCGCGATCGAGCAGGGCGAAGGCTTCGGTTTCGGTATTTTGCGCACCGAAGGTCATGGTGCCGAAGCACAGATCCGTCACCATGATGCCACTCCGCCCCAGTCGTCGTTTTTCCATGGAGGCTAGGCAACGGATCGCCGGCGAGGGTGCAACTGCCCGGCGTGGTTTTTTGCCGCGATCGGGCGCACGCCGCCCTTCGCGCTCGCGTGGCGGTTGGCTTGCTTCGGCGTGCCGGGCGGTTGTGGTGGGTGGCTCGCTCATGAAACGCATCCCGAAGGAGATCCTGGTGCTCATCGCCATCTTTTTGGCCGGGGTGGGGTATGTGCTATGGTTTGTGCATACCACCAAAGCGCGGCGGCGCGCCGACTCGACGTCGACGCCCGCGGTGGCTCCGGTGGTGCCGCGGTGAATGGCGCGCGGGATGATTTGCGTTGGGCGGGCGTTGGCGCCGAAGTGACGATGCCCAAGGCGGTGGTGGGGGAGAGGACGGGCTGAACCGACCATGATTTTACCCGATGCTCATCCCGATTTGGTGCCCTGCGCGGGCTGCGGCCGATGCTGCCATCTCGTCGTTGAACTCAGGGCGGGGGATGCCGTCGATCCCGCGTTGGTCGTGATGCGCGAAGGTGTCGCCTGCATGGGCCAACACGGGAACGGGGCGTGCGTGGCGCTCGATGCGGTGACCAGACTTTGCTCGATCTATGCAACGCGGCCGCAAACCTGTCGCGAATTCAATCGGGGGGATGCGTTGTGTCGGCAGGTGTTGGGCCGGCCAGGCAGCGGTCAGCACCTTCCGTGATCCGCGCGCGCAGGTCGGGCCTGATGTCGCGTGCGTTCGGCATCGGACCGGAGGAACGAGGGGATCGGAGGGGAACGGTCCGGGCCATGCTGAGGCGATGGGACGTTCCGGCGGCGTTACCGGTTTGCCCGACCGGCGCGGCCCCGGCCGACGCGTTCAGAGCGCGCGTTGCATGATCACGATATCGAGCCAGCGCTCGAATTTGTAACCGACGTTTCGGAGGACTCCGGTTTCGGTGAATCCGGCGGCGGCGTGAAGGCGCACGGAAGCCTGGTTGTCGGAATCTCCGATCACGGCTACGAGCTGTTTGAAGCCGCGATTGCGACTTTCCGCCATGAGCCGTTCGAGCAGTTGGCGCCCGAGTCCCTGGCCGGTCCAGTTGGGGTGCAGGTAGATCGAATCCTCGAGGGTGAACTGATAGGCGGCCCGGGGGCGGAACGGGCCGGTATAGCCGTAGCCCACGATCATGCCGTCGTATTCGGCAACCACATACGGGAGGCCGGCGTTGACGATGGTGGCATGGCGGCGGCACATTTCGGCGACATCGGGGGGCTCGATTTCAAACGTGCCAGTGCCGTGGAGCACATGGTGCGCGTAGATGGCTTGGATGGGCGTGACGTCGGCTTTGGAGGCGGCGCGAATAACGGGATTCATGGCGCGGGAATTCAATCAGAGGTGCGGCCGAATACACGCTCAGAAGCGAAGTGGGGGCGTCGGGTTGACTGCATGGCGCTTGCGTTTGAGGAGGCGAAGGCTTTATTCCGGGGCATGAAACCCCTCATCGCATTGTGCTTGGCGGCAGGGCTGATGGTGGCGGCGGAGGCGAAGGAGGCAACTGGCGTGCAAATGTACAACATACGTAT
>CAXBDS010000177.1:0-10931 GCA_963974355.1 uncultured Opitutaceae bacterium | reverse complement strand
TGCTGTGGCCCGACTTCACAAAGGCCGACCTCGCCGCCGCCATCGCCGACTATTCCGGCCGCGAACGCCGCTTCGGCCAAACGAGCGCCCAACTCCAGTCCGGAGCCCAGCGCGTTGCCCGCTAATCCCCGTCGCACCGGTTTCCAGACCGCAGCTCCGGTCTTTGCCGACTCTCCTTTCTCACCGCCAATCCCCTCCCCGCTTCCATCCCATGGGAAAACGAATTTTCAGCACCTGTCTGCTCTGGATCGGAGTGATTCTCTGCATCAAGTTCTTCGGGGCCATCGGCGGCGTCTGGCTCGTCACGGCCATCGCCGTGCTGACCTTGCGCGAGTTTTACGGGCTGATCCGACGCCTGGGAGTCGAGCCCTTCGACCGCGTCGGTCTCGCCCTCGCCGCCCTGTTGAATTTGGCGCCGCTCTATCTCGAGCCCTACGGCGTGCGCACCCAGGCGATCGTTGCGCTCGCGGTCATCGTTTTTGCCATCCGGATCCTGGGTGAACGCAACGCGGAGCAGCGGGTCGAGACGCTCGCGTGGACCGTCTTCGGGCTCATCTACATCCCGTTCATGCTCCAGTTTCTGGTGCGCATCATCCTGCTCGATCAACCGGTCGCGACCTCCGGCATCGTGATGTGCGTCTGGCTGATCGCGGTAAGCAAATTCTGCGACGTCGGCGCCCTGCTCGCCGGCATGGCCTTCGGCAAACACAAGATGGCCCCCGAAATCAGCCCGAAGAAAACGTGGGAAGGCGCCATCGGCGGCATTCTGGTCTCCGCCGGCGTCGGCGCGGCCTTGACGCACTTTGCGGGCGCCTATTTCCCGCGCGATTTCACCCCGCTGATCGCCGCGATCGTGGCCGCCCCCATCGCCGCGCTCGCCATCGTCTCCGACCTCGTGGAATCGATCATCAAACGCCGTGCGGGCGCCAAGGATGCCGGCCAGACCATCCCGGGGATCGGCGGCATCTTCGATCTCTCGGACAGCCTTATTCTCACCGCTCCCGTCGGCTACGTTGTGTTCAACCTGCTCTGAAATTTGACCACGCATGGACGCAGATAGACATCGAGACCAAGCCCCGGGCTTTCGGCAGAATTTCAAGTTGATCGGTGTTCAACGGTGCTTCTCTACGGTTAAGCCGCTTGGTCTTGCCGCGTTGCTATGAACGCCCGCAAGAAACGCGTCGTGCTCCTTGGCGCCACCGGATCAATCGGCGAATCGACGCTACGGGTCATTCGCGCCCACGCCGACAAGCTCGAACTCATTGGCATCGCCGCTCGCGCCAGCCGCTCGCGTCTCGCCGAGATCGCCGCCGAATTCCCGACCGTGCGCCACGTCGCGATTTTCGACGCGACCGCCCACGCCGCCGCGCGCGCCAGCCACTCCTTCGACACCGGACACGTCACGCTGCATCAGGGGATCGACGGGCTGACCTCATTGGCGACCCTGCCCGCAGCGGATATCGTGCTCGTCGCCGTCGTCGGCACCACCGGCCTCGAACCCGCCCTCGCCGCCCTGAATGCCGGCAAGGACCTCGCGCTCGCCAGCAAGGAGATCCTCGTGCTCGCCGGTCGCTTCGTGCTGGAGGCCGCCCACCGCACGGGTGCGCGCATCCTGCCGGTCGATAGCGAACACAACGCCGTTTTCCAATGCCTCGAAGGTCGCGCGCCGACCGATATTTCCCGCGTTATCCTCACGGCTTCCGGCGGCGCCTTTCGTGATTGGCCGGTCGAAAAGCTGGCCAACGTCACCCCGACCGAGGCCCTGCAGCACCCGAATTGGTCGATGGGGCCGAAGATCACGATCGATTCCGCCACGCTCGCCAACAAGGGCCTCGAACTCATCGAAGCCCAGATCCTCTTCGGCCTGCGCCCGGAGCAATGCGGCGCCGTGCTGCATCCACAAAGCCTCGTGCACTGTCTCGTCGAATTCAACGACGGCGCCATGCTCACCCACCTTTGTCCACCGTCGATGACGTTCCCGATCCAGCACGCGCTGCTCTACCCGGATCGCCCTCCCGCCGTGGAACCTTCCCTCGATCTTACGAGGCGGCTTTCGCTCGATTTTCGCCCGGTCGACCTCGGCCGCTTCCCGATGCTGCGGCTCGCCCAAGAGGTGATGCGCACCGGCGGCGTCGCGCCGGCGATCTACAACGCCGCCAACGAAATGGCCGTCGCCGCGTTTCTGCAGGGAACCCTGCCGTTTCTTGCGATTTCCCAAGTCGTTGAACACACTCTCGCTTCTCTCACTTCTTTCGAACCTACCCAACTCGCCGAGGTCCTCCGGATCGACGCCGAAGCACGCGCCATCGCTTCGGCGGCCCTCGCTGATCACGTTTGTTCGACCTGACTACATTCTGCATGGACCTGCTTCCCGCACTCTTCTCCAACCTTTGGGCCGTCTTCCTTATCGTGCTGTTTTTCGGCGGCTCGATCTTCGTGCACGAGCTCGGGCACTTCCTGGCGGCCCGGCGGCGCGGCGTCCACGTGGCGCGTTTTTCGATCGGCTTCGGCCCGAAGATCTTTTCGTGGACGGGTAAGGACGGCGTCGAATATCGCCTCTCCTGGCTGCCGCTGGGCGGCTACGTGGCCCTGCCCCAACTGGCCGACATGCGCGGCGTGGAGGGAGAAAGCGATGTCGAGACCGAACGACTCCCACCCGTTTCCTATGCGACGAAGCTCATCGTCTTCGCCGCTGGCGCATTCTTTAACCTCATCTTCGCCTTTTTGCTCGCGACCGTCATCTGGCTCGTCGGGCAACCCACGACCAGCGACCAGGCGACCACCCGGATCGGCTACGTCGTGCCCACCATCACCCTCGCCGATGGCAGCGAGGTCACCAGCCCGGCCGTTGAAGCCGGCCTGCAGATCGGCGACCGCATCACCGCCATCGACGGCCGCGAACTCGGCGATTGGCAGGACCTGCTGCAGACGCTGGTCACCAGCGCCGGCCGCACTGAAGCTGGCCGCCGCTACAACGTGTTCACCGTGGATCGCGAAGGCGTCAGCCAGGACATCATGGTCTACCCGGGCATTTCCACCGACGAACGCATCCGCCGTGTCGGCATCGCTCCGGCCTACGAACTCGTGGTGCATCAGGTCGCGCCCGACAGCCTCGGCGCCAAAGCCGGCCTCCACGACGGCGACCGCATTCTCGCCCTCGACGACACGAAAATCCTCAACGTGCAAACCTACGCGGAATACCTTGCCGCCCACGTCAACGACACGGTCCAAATCACCGTCGAACGCGCCGGGGCCGACGCTCCGCTGAAACTCGACCTCGCCCCGCATCCCGACACCAAGGAAGCCGCCGATCTCGGCATCGCGCTCACGACCGACGCCGAACTGGTTTACCCGACACCGTTCGAGCAGTTCCGCGCTCACGTGAGCATGACCTTCCGCACACTCGGTTCGCTCATTAATCCCCAGTCCGACATCGGCATCTCCAAGCTCAGCGGCCCCGTCGGCATCATCCGCGTCTTTCACCTTGCCGCCCAGGCCGACCTGCGTCTCGTCATCTGGTTTACCATCCTCGTCAACATCAACCTGGCGATCTTCAATCTGTTGCCGATCCCGGTCCTCGACGGGGGTCACATGGTTTTCGCCACCATCGGCAAACTGCGCGGTCGCGCCCTGCCGACGAATTTCATCATGACCACCCAAAGCGTGTTCATGGTGCTCCTCTTCTCGATGATTCTCTACGTGAGCTTCTTCGATGTCCGCCGCATCGTGCGCGACAACAGCCCGCCCCCGACCACCGAAAAGACCGAGAACTGAGCCTGCGCTCGTGGCCCGCCCGCGCCCCGTCGCCCGTCGGAATTCGTCCCTCCAGATTCCCCTATGAGCTACTGCGCTTCCCGTTTCCGCACTCTGCGCCGCACCTCGCGTGAGGTCATGGTCGGTGGTCTGGGTGTCGGCGGTGCGAATCCGATTCGTATCCAGTCCATGACGACAAGCGACACCCAGGATGTCGCCGCCACCGTCCGCCAGTCCATCGCGTTGGCCGAGGTCGGTTGCGAAATCGTGCGCGTCACCGCGCCCAACGTCGCCGCAGCCAAGTGCCTCCGCCCGATTCGCGAGCAATTCACCGCCGCGGGCTTCGGTCACATTCCCCTCGTCGCGGACATCCACTTTCTGCCCTCCGCCGCCTTGGAGGCCGTCGAGCACGTGGAGAAGATCCGGGTCAACCCGGGCAATTACGCCGACAAAAAGAAATTCGCCGTGCGCGAATACTCCGATGCGGCCTACGACCAGGAACTGCAGCGCCTGCACGATGCGTTCACGCCCCTCGTCAAGCGTTGCCGCGAGCTCGGTCGCGCCATGCGCATCGGCACCAATCACGGCTCCCTCTCCGATCGCATCATGAATCGCTACGGCGATACGCCGCTGGGCATGGTGGAGAGCGCGCTCGAGTTTCTGCGCATCGCCGAAAGCCACGACTACCGTGACCTCATGCTCTCGATGAAGGCCTCCAACCCAAAGGTCATGATCGAAGCCTACCGCCTGCTCGTGGTGCGCATGGCGGCCGAGAACATGCACTACCCGTTGCACCTCGGCGTGACCGAGGCCGGCGACGGCGAAGACGGCCGCATCAAGAGCGCCATCGGCATCGGCAGCCTCCTCCTCGACGGACTCGGCGACACCATCCGCGTCTCGCTCACGGAAGATTCGGTCTACGAAATTCCCGTCGCCCAGGCCCTCGCCCACAAGGCAATGACGCAGTGGCGCACGACCGAATCCGTTTCCGCCGACCAATTCCCCCTCGACGCACCCGACCGCCTCGACCCGTTTCACTTTGCGCGGCGACCGATCTCGCCGCTCGAGTTGGGCACCGCATGCACCGTCGCGGCCGATCAACCCCCGCGCGTGATCGTGCGCGCCACCGACGTGGCCGCCATCCCGCAGGTCGCCCGCGACCTCGCCAGTCCTCGCCTCAAGGACAATCCCGCCGAGGGACTCTTGGTGGCGATTCGGACGCCGACCGACTTGGACGACCTCGCGGCGCTGGGCAGCGCATTGCCCGTGCGTTTTCTCGTGCTCGAACTGGCCGCCTCGATCCACCCCACCGATCTGTCGCCGCTGCTCAACATCGCCCGGGCTCCCATCGTATTACTCCGCACGTTTTCGGCCGATGACTTCGCCGGACTTCCGGCGTGGACCGCACTGCTCACCGCCCCTTCCGTCCGTCTCGCCCTCGCCACCACCGGTCCGGCGATCACCGCCGCCGCTGCAACTCTGCCTCCGGAACGCGTGCTCATCACGCTCGACGAAACGAGGCTCGCGGGCGACGTCACCACGCATGCCGTCGGCGCCTACCGGCAACTAGCCGAAGCACTCGCGGCCCGCGCCTGCGCCGCGCCCCTGTGGATCCGCAGCACGCCCAGCACCGCGCTCCAGGCCAAGCCGGACTTTCTCTCGCGTTTGCTCGAAGCCTCCATCCTCGCCGGCTCCCTCCTGTGCGACGGCCTCGGCGACCTGTTGAGCATCGAGACGGAAGCCGACGCCACGCGAGCCACCAAACTTACCTACAACGTGCTCCAAGGCGCGGGCGCGCGCATCACCAAGACCGAGTTCGTCGCCTGTCCGTCGTGCGGCCGCACGCTCTTCGACCTGCAAACGACGACGCAACGCATTCGCGAAAAGACGGGCCACCTCAAAGGCGTGAAGATCGCCATCATGGGCTGCATCGTCAATGGCCCCGGCGAAATGGCCGATGCCGACTTCGGCTACGTCGGCGGCGCGCCCGCGAAGATCAATCTCTACGTCGGCAAAGAGTGCGTCCAATACAACATCCCGCAAAAAGAGGCCGATGACCGATTAATTTTGCTCATTCGCGAGCACGGAAAATGGGTCGATCCGGAGCCGGTCGAAGCCTCCTGATCGCGCGTTGATCTCGATTCTGTAACCAACGTCACACTACCGTGACATCACCGTTACATTTGCCCGTCTCCTCTGGGAGAGCAGGCATTCGTAGTGCTGCCAAACTTACAAAATCGGCGGGCCTTTCCCGGCTCGAAAACCCTCCGGGGTTGGCAACCAAATTTTCGATAAAACTTATCATCGCACCGTTGTGAATAACTTGTGCGGAAGTTCATCTTGAATCCCCCATTTGGGTGGCAGTTACTCCGCACCTTCCACTTGTCCGCGCCCTCTGCGCATCGCTCTTTTACACGTCCTCTGCCCATCGCGGTGCCAGCTCACAGAAGTTCTCAACAACTCGCTTCTTTTCAGACACTTAGGTCCATTACCCGGCCGTGCCCTTGTTCTGAAAATTCATTCCCATTTTTCTGTCGCCGCCCATCTCTGGATGCATGAAAAGGACGTCGTGAAGTTTGCTGTGCCGAGGCATTGTGAATAATCCCACCTCCTACGTCTCATTTCATGCCGCTCACGTCCGTCTCCAGCTCTCTTTGGGAAACCGTCAAACACGACTTTAAGGGTCTGTTTCCGGAAGACGTGTTCCAGCTCTGGTTCGAGCCCATTACCTGCGTGGAGGCCAATGACGACGTGCTCACCCTCGGCGTGCCCAACGACTTTGCCGCCATCTGGATCAGCGACAACTACCTCGACCTCATCTCGCAACGCTTGCGACTGACCGCCGGCCACGAAGTCACGGTCAAATTGAAGAAGACCGGCACCTCCGAGAGCTCCGCCACGGCTCGCCGGACCGAGACCCGCCCCGAGTCCGCCCCCGCCCGCAGCGGTCGCTCGCACCTGAAGCGCAGCACCGGTCGCCTCGACGAACGCGGCGCCTATGCCGGCACCCTTAACCCGCGCAACACCTTCGAGACCTTTGTCGTCGGCAACAACAACCAGATGGCCCAAGCGGCCGCCATGGCCGTCGCCCAGTCGCCCGCGCAGGCCTATAACCCGTTGTTCCTCTACGGCGACACCGGCCTGGGCAAAACCCACCTCATGCACGCCATCGGGCATGCCATCCTGCGCAATAAACCCGAAGCACGCGTCGCCTACCTCTCCACCGAAAAGTTCACCAACGACTTCATCCAGGGCCTCCAGGAAAACGCCCTCGTCAAGTTCCGCCAACGCTACCGCAGCGTCGACGTGCTCCTCCTCGACGACGTCCAGTTCCTCGGTGGCAAAGAGCGCATCCAGGAGGAATTTTTCCACACCTTTAACGACCTGTTCGAGTCCGGTAAACAAATCGTGCTCTCCAGCGACCGTCGCGCCTCCGAGATCCAGAAACTCGAGAGCCGTCTCGTCTCCCGCTTCGAATGGGGGTTGCCGGCCGACATCCAGGCGCCCGACTTCGAGACGCGTGTCGCTATCCTGCGCACCAAGGCCGCCTCGCTGAAGCTCTCCGTCCCGCCGGAAGTCATCACCTTCGTCGCCCAAAACATCTCGAAAAACATCCGCCGGCTCGAAGGCGCGTTGATCAAGGTCGCCAGCTACTCCTCCCTCACCGGTCGCCAGCTCGACTTGCCGACCACGGAGATGCTCCTGCAAGACGTCCTCATGGAGCAGGCGCAAAACCTTCTCACTATCGAGACGATCCAAAAAAAGGTCGTGGATCACTTCCAGATCCGCCTCAGCGACATGTCGAGCAAGCGCCGCCCCAACAACATCGCCATCCCCCGGCAGATCGCGATGTATCTGGCCCGCACGCTGACCAAACACTCGCTGCAGGAAATCGGCGACGCCTTCGGTGGCCGCGACCACGGCACGGTCATCCACGCCTGCAAGGCGGTGGACAACATGATGGAACAGGATTCGACGACCCGTGGTTCGATCGAATTCCTCAAGAACCAGCTCAGCCGCTGAGCGGCCTGAGTCCCCCGCCCCTCCCGGCGCCAGGCAATCGCGCCGCGAGCTTGGCAATCGGTGCCGAAGCCTGTTAGCTGCCGGGTTCAAACACCGTTCGAACCGTCCAGCCCCCGCATCCCTATGTCTCTCACGCCCGAACAAACCGCCGAAGTCTCCACGTGGATCGCGGCCGGAGCCTCACTCTCCGACGTGCAAAAGAAGATCCTCGAGCACTTCAAAATTTCCATGACCTACATGGACGTGCGGTTCCTCGTCGACGATCTGGAGCTCACGCTGAAGGACGCCGCGCCGCGGCCCGACGCCTCCGATGTGACCAAAACCCCGCCCCCCGCGGCAAAACCACCGCCCGCCCCGGCCCACGGCGACAGCGCCCCCGCAGTTGAAGACGACGCCCCTGAGCTGATGGACGATGACCTGCCGCCCGGAGGACTGGGAGGCAACATTACGGTCGAGGTCGATCAAGTGACGCTCATCCCCGGCGCCCTCGCCAGCGGCAGCGTGACCTTCAGCGACGGCGTCGTCGGCAAGTGGATCGTCGACAACTATGGTCGTCCCGGCTTCACGGAAGTCAGCCAACCCGGCTACCGCCCGAGTGCCGCCGACTCCCAGGCCTTCATGCAGGAGCTCAGCCTCGCGCTGCAAAGCAAAGGCTTGGGCTGATCGCCCCACGCCTGCCCGACGAGCGCGCCTAAGGCCGGCGATCTGGCCGCGCCTCGCGGCGATGAACGCAATCAGGGGGCATCGCCCTGCCACCGCTGGCGACCCAATCGCTCAAGGATCTCTTGGAGTTCGTTGATGCGAACCGGCTTGGACAGATATTCGTCCATGCCGGCCTGCAGGCATTTTTCCCGGTCACCCCGCATGGCGTTGCCGGTCATCGCGATGAGTCGAGGCCGCGCAGTCTCACGATCTTTCCATGCGCTCCGAATGCGACCGGCGGCTTCGTAGCCGTCCATCACGGGCATTTGCACGTCGAGCAGGATCGCATCAAAGCGCTTCGCATCCAGCGCCTCCAGCGTCTCCCGACCGTTTGAGACCACGGTGGCCTCATAGCCCAGACGCTCTAGCAGTTTTAGCGCAACCTTCTGGTTGATCGGATTGTCGTCTGCGACCAATAGGCTCATGGGCAATCGTTCGCCTAAGGTTGAGTCGATGGGGGCCGCCACGGACAACGCCGGCTCGTGGGTTTCGCCTAGCTCCATCGCCCGCAAAATGTTGTCCAGCAAGCTCGCGGGGCGGATGGGCTTAACCACCAAACCTTGCACCCCCATCTGCCATAAATCCGCGGCGGGCAGACGGCGGTTCGAAAGCAGGCAGATCGGTGATTTACCCTCCGTCGCCGTGCGTTGGCTGGCCGTCAAGCGCTTGAACTCCGACTCGAATGCGTCCGTCAGGATACCACGCTCGACAAGAATGAGATCGTAACGATGTTTCCCGGCCAGAACGTTGGCGGCCGCCAGATCATCGACTTGGTCACATTGCAGTCCCCAACATTTCCACCATTGAAGTAACGAGGCACGAAGGGCCTCGTTGGGCTCGACCAGCAACAAGCGACGCCCCGCCAAACGCGGCACCGGCGCCTGCCAACGTTCGAGGTGATTATCCCCCGGCTGAACGAGGATGTGAAAATAAAAGCGAGCCCCTTGGTTCGCCTCGCTCTCCACCCCCATGGAGCCCCCCATCAGTTCCGTCAGGCGCAGGCTAATCGCCAGTCCCAGGCCCGTGCCGCCGAACTGACGCGTCGTCGAGCTGTCGACCTGGCTGAATGATTTAAACAACCGCGACTGCTTGTCTGCAGGGATGCCGATCCCCGTATCCGTCACCGAAATGTTCAGTCTCAACGTGCCCGTCTCCGGCACCGGCTCGGTCGAGACATCGATGGTGACTTCGCCTTTCTCCGTGAATTTAAGCGCATTGCTGAGCAGGTTTACGAGAACCTGACGCAGACGCGTGATATCTCCGATCACCATCGTCGGCACCTCCGCGGCCAAGTGAGTGATCAGCTCGATGTCTTTGTCCGCCGCTTTCGGGGCCAACAGATCGACCGCCTCTTCAATGCAGCGGCGGACGTTGAACGGATGACGTTCGAGCTCGATTTTGCCCGACTCGATTTTCGAGAAATCAAGGATATCGTTGATGATCGTCAGAAGACTCTCCGACGACCCGCGAACGATATCGACAAAGTCGCGTTGCTCCGGCGTGAGCGGCGTATCCAGCAGCAGGGTGGTCATGCCGATCACGCCATTCATCGGCGTGCGGATCTCGTGACTCATGTTGGCCAAAAAATCCGACTTCGCCTGAGTTGCTTCCTCCAGCTTTTGGTTAAGCGAGATGAGCGCGGTGTTGCTATCGACCAGTTGCTGTTGGCTCTCTCGCAACGCACGGAAAGCCATATTGCGCTGCACGAGATTGAGGTAGGCGCGCGTGTGGTGGCGGATGCGAGCCATCAGCTCCACCTTATCCGGCAACTTCACCAGATAATCGCTGGCGCCCCCTGCGAAAGCCTCGCTCTTGACCGCCGGATCTTCCTTTGTGGACAACACGATGACCGGAATGTCCTTCGTTGACGCATGGCGGCGATACTCGCGCACCAACGACATTCCATCGATGTCGGGCATGACCAAGTCCTGCAGAATCACCGTCGGCTTCAACTGTTGCGCCATGCGCAGCGCCGCCGCCGAACTGGCACAAAAATGGAAATCGATGTCCGGTTGGTTCGCGAGGGCACGGCGCACCGCCTCGCCCACCATGGCCTGATCATCGACCAGCAGCACCATCGCGTGATAGGTATCCGAAGATCCGATACTATCCAAAACATCGGAGATCTTTAATTCGTTCATGAGCGTGAGGAGGGCGCGGAACTTTTATTTTCCGGAGATTAGGCGGGCGAGACGGCCCGCGATGAGTTCGATCGGCAGGACCTCAACGGCCGCGTCCAGCGCGATGGCGGCCTTGGGCATGCCGAAGACCGCGCAGGTCGCTTGGTTTTGTGCAATGGTGTGGTGCCCCGCATTCCGGAGCGAGCGTAGACCCACGGCCCCGTCCCGCCCCATGCCGGTCAGAAGCACGCCGACCATCGGCCCCGGCCAATGCAAGGTGGTGCTCTGAAACAACACGTCGACCGAAGGGCGATACGGGTATTCCACCGGATC